>JBELIU010000296.1:0-2984 GCA_042090735.1 Novosphingopyxis sp.
CGACATGGTGGTGTACCGCGCCAAGTTCGCCCCCACCATCTTCGCCGCCCGTCAGCTGGTGAGCCACGGCCACATCCGCGTGAACGGCGTGAAGTGCAACATCGCCAGCCGTCAGATCGCCGTCGGCGACGAGATCAGCCTGGGTGACAAGGCCAAGGAAATGGCGCTGGTCATCGAAGCGCAGGGCCTCGCCGAGCGCGACGTGCCGGATTATGTTTCGGCCAGCGGCAACGACAAGGTCAGCTTCGTTCGCGTCCCCACGCTGGACGAGGTGCCCTACCCCGTGAAGATGGAGCCGAACCTGGTTGTCGAGTTCTACTCGCGCTGATCGGCTCCACACCGAGATTACAAAGGGCGGTCCGCTTGGGCCGCCCTTTGTCGTTTGAGCAGCTGCCCGGCGGCGTGCGGCGCCGTGCCGAACGTCTTTTGCCCGGCGCGCGCCTTGCTCCCCTTCCCGCCCTCTGCCAGATTGGGCGCAAAGCGCTATCGCTCCTGAGAGGAAATCCATGAAAGCCCATCTGCTCGCCGCCGCCGCCGTTACGACGCTTGCCGCCTGCACCCATGTGCCCGATGCCGCCACCGCCAGCCTAGATCAGCTTACCGGCCGCGCCGCGATGGGTGGCGACATGGAGGGTGCGGATGCAGGCACCATCGCGCCGCCGCAACTGTCCGAACAGACGATGAAGGACGTGACGCGCCAGCTCGCCTCGGACGAGTTTCAGGGCCGTGCGCCGGGCACGATCGGCGAGGAAAAGACGAAGGCTCTGTTGGTCGAGCGTTTCCGCCAGGCAGGCTTGCAGCCGGGCAACAATGGCAGTTGGTTTCAGGAAGTCCCGCTCGTGGAGATCACCGCGAAACAGTTCTCGCCGCTCACCATCACCGGCGGCAGTCAGGCGATGAGCTTCCAGCATGGCAGCGACTTCGTGGCCGGCACCTATCAGGAAAAGCCGCGCATCGACCTGAAGGACAGCGAACTGGTGTTCGTCGGCTACGGCATCAACGCGCCCGAGCGCGGCTGGAACGACTATGCCGGGCTCGATGTGAAGGGCAAGACGGTGGTGATCCTGGTGAACGATCCGGACTTCGGCACTCAGAGCCTGGACGGTCCCTTCGGCGGGCGAGCGATGACCTATTATGGCCGCTGGACCTATAAATATGAGGAGGCTGCCCGTCAGGGCGCGGCGGCAGCGCTGATCATCCATGACACCGCACCCGCCGCCTATGGCTGGAACGTCGTCGAATCCAGCTGGACCGGCCCCCAATATCTCGCGCAGTCGGACAATGGTGGGGCTGACCAGACGATGGTGAACGGCTGGATCCAGAAACCCGTAGCGGAGAAGATTTTCGCAAGTGCGGGCAAGGATCTCGGCCAGCTGATGCAGGCGGCGCGGCGCAAGGGCTTCAAGGCCGTGCCTCTCGGCGAGCGAGCCTCGCTCTCCTTCGCCAACGACATCACGCGCACGCTGTCCAACAACATCGTCGGGATTCTGCCAGGTGCCGAGCGGCCCGACGAATATGTGCTCTACACCGCGCACTGGGATCATCTGGGCATTTGCAAACCCGCGCCCGATGGCGACAATATCTGCAACGGCGCGGTCGATAACGCCACCGGCACAGCCGCGCTCGTCGCGCTGGCCGAAGCGCAGGCGAAGGCCGGGCGGCCGGACCGGTCGATCCTGTTCCTGGCCGTCACCGCGGAGGAATCCGGCCTGCTCGGATCGCAATATTATGCGGACCATCCGATCTATCCGCTGGCGAAGACAGTGGGCGGCGTGAACATGGACGCCTTCTCGATGGCGGGCCCGGCGAGGAACCTCACCGTCATCGGCATGGGCAAGAGCGATCTCGACCGGTATCTGAACGCCGCCGCGCAGGCCGAAGGTCGCACGCCCGAAGCGGAGCCGACGCCGGAGAAGGGATATTACTACCGATCGGATCATTTCAGCCTCGCCAAGAAGGGCGTGCCGATGGTCTATTTCGAGGGCGGTGAGGACCTGGTGAACGGTGGGCGCGCAGCAGGCGCCGCGGCGGCGCAGGACTATGTCGAAAACCGCTATCATGGCCCCAAGGACGAATATGATCCGAACTGGAACTGGGCGGGCGTGATGGCGGACCTGCGCCTTTATTATCGCGTCGGGCGCGAACTGGCCATGACCGGCGACTGGCCCAATTGGGTGCCCGGCGACGAATTCCGCGCCATCCGCGACGAGAGCGCGGCGCAGCGGAAGTAACAGGCTGAACCGCGTCCCGCGCGGTCAGTCCCGACCACCGAACAGAGAACCAATCCAGTCTATGACATCCACCTTTCTCCCCCCCGCCGAATGGGCCCCGCATGAGGCGGTCTGGATCGGCTTTCCCGGCAATCCGGACGAATGGCCCACAGGGCTTGCCGAGGCGCAGGCCAATGTCGCGGCCTTTGCCGATGCCGTGCATGCAGGCGGCAAGGGGGAGCGGGTGGAGCTGATCGCCCGCACCGATGCGGACGCGCAGGCCGCGCAAAAGCTCGTCGGCTCCGGCGTGAACGTCTCCGTCATCCCGTTCGGCGATATCTGGCTGCGCGATACCGGGCCGATCATCGTATCGGACGGAACGTCGCTGCGCGCCCGTGGCTTCGGCTTCAACGGCTGGGGCGGCAAATATGTGATGGCGGGCGACGAGATCATGCCGGAAACGCTCAGCGAGCGCGCCAACCTTCCGCTGGACGCCAATGACTGGATTCTGGAGGGTGGCGCGATCGACGGGGACGGCACCGGCCTGGCCGTCACCACCGCGCAATGCCTGCTCCACCCCAATCGCAACGCCGGGGTGCTGCAGGAGGATATCGAGCGTTGGCTGGCAAGCGATCTGGGCATCGAACGGCTGCTCTGGCTGGGCCAGGGCCTCCTGAACGATCACACCGACGGGCATGTCGACAATCTTGCCCGCTTCGTGGCTCCCGGCTTGCTTGCACTGCCGGAGCCCGCGGGCAGTTCCGATCCCAACCG
>JBELIU010000048.1:0-15274 GCA_042090735.1 Novosphingopyxis sp.
CCGGAAATGGCGCAGATTGCCGGGCGCGCCGGACGGCACCAGACCGATGGCAGCTTCGGCGTGCTGACGGGCAAGGGCGGGGAATTCACGCCCGAAGAGATCGAAGCGATCGAGAAGCATCGCTTCAAGCCGCTGGAGAAGCTCTATTGGCGCGAAAGCGATCCGCGTTTTACCGATATCGACACGCTGATCGGCGATCTGGAAGCGAAGCCCGCCGATCCGGTGCTGTCCGCCGCGCCCGAGGCGGTCGACTTGGCCGTGCTTAGGCGCCTCGCCGACCTTCCCGAAGTCATGGACGCGGCGCGCGGGCCCAAGGGATTGCGGCGGCTATGGGCGGCGGCATCGCTGCCTGATTTCCGGCAGGTGGGGCCCGAGCATCATGCCCGCTTCGTGTCCCGCCTGTGGCGGCATCTGGCCAACGGGCGGCTGCCGCGCGCGCAGGTGGCGCAGGAAATCGCGCGGCTCGACGATATGCGCGGCGATGTCGAGGCGCTGGCGCAGAAGATCGCCGCGACGCGCACCTGGAGCTACATCGCGCACCGCCCCGACTGGGTCGAGGCGCGCGAGGAGATGGCGGAGCGCACGCGCGAACTGGAGCAGAAGCTGTCCGACGCGCTGCACGACCGGCTGCGGCAACGCTTCGTGGACCGGCGCACGTCGGTTTTGCTGCGAAAGATGGGCAAGGACGCCTCGCTCCTGCCCGTTTCGCTTGACGAACGCGGCGCGGTGCTGGTTGATGGAGAGGAGATCGGCACGCTCGACGGTTTCCGGTTTCGTCCGGCAGCCGATGCGCGGGCCAGCGAGAGCCGCCTCTTGTTGGCGGCTGCGGAACGGTATCTCGGAGGATTGATGGCAGAGAAAGCGGGTGAGTTGGCCGCATCGGACGATAGCGAATTCACGCTCGAGGCGAATGCCGAGGGCCGCCCGGCGGTCATGTGGCGCGGCGGAGAGCTGGGCGTGCTGGAGCCGGGCAAGACGCTCCTGCAGCCCGTGTTCAAGCCCGCAAAGGCGCTGAACGGGCTGGAAGGATCGGATCTCGCAGCGGTCACCGCACGGGCCGAAACCTGGCTGGCTGCACGGATCGAGAAGCATCTGGGCGGCGTCACCGCGCTGCTGACGCTGTCGCAGAGCCCGCATGCGCCGGGGCCTGTTCGTGCGCTCGCCATTCAGCTGGCCGAGCAAGGCGGTGTGGCTGCGCGTGCGGACGTGGCCGATGCCGTTCATGCGCTCGACAAGGATCAGCGCGCCGCCGCGCGCAAGGCGGGCATCGTGTTCGGCGCCCTCGACATCTATCATCATCTCGCGCTGAAGCCGGGCGCGGCGCGTTGGCGCAGCGCGCTCGACGCGGTGATGACGGGCCAGCCGATGCCCGCGCTGCCGCCCGAAAGCGCCGTGCATCTCAGCGATTGGCGGTTCGCCAATGCGCGCGATTGCCGCAATGCCGGCTATCGCCGCTTCGGCACCGAGCATCTGCGCATCGATCTGGTCGAGCGGCTGGCGAAGAAAGCGCATGAAGCGCGTGGCCAAGCGCGCGATTTCGACATCGATCTGGCGCTGCCCACCTCGCTCGGTCTGAGCGAAAAAGGCTTCGACATGCTGATGCGCGACGCCGGTTTCCGGCGTCTGCCGCCCGTCGAGCCGAAGGAAGAGGGGGCTGAGGACAGCGCTAGGAGTGAGGAGACGCCCGCGGTCGACCCACCTTCGCCGCAGGCAGAGGCAAACGACGCGCCGCAGCCTGATGTGCAGGCCGACGCACCCGCCAGTGGTGAGACGATGGCGGACGACGCAGCATTGCTCGCCGAGCCCGATGCAGAGGGTACGGTGCCGGTGCCGGTGGCCGAGGCGCCCGAAAGCGCCGCCGTACAAAATGCCGACGCGGTGCCCGAACCGTCCGAAGCAGCCTCCGGCACTCCGGCTGAGGAAACGGCCGCCGCTGAACCTGCTGCCGAGGCAGCCCCGGCGGCTTCGGCGCCCAGCTATCCGGTGCTGCGCTATCGCTGGGTCGGTTTGGCCAAGGCGGGCCGCGATCAGGACCGCAAGGGCCCGCGCCGCCACGGCGGCAAGCCGGGTGAAAAGCCGCGTGGCAAGGGACCGCGCGGCAACGGGCCGAGGGGCAAACGCGCCGACGGACCGCCGCCGGAGAAGAAACCGCAGGGTGCGCTCGCCGAACAATTGGCGGCGCTGACAGGCCGCGGCTGAGTGGAGCCGGGCTTGCGGATAGACCGCTTGCTGTGGTTCCTCCGCCTATCCAAAAGCCGTGCCAAGGCGCAGGCGATCGTCGCCGCGGGCCACGTTCGCCTGAACGGTCGGCATGTCGAACGCGCGAGTGCCTGCGTGAAGGCGGGGGATGTGATCGCCTTGCCGCTGAACGATGCGGTGCGGGTGCTGCGCATCGTGGAACTGCCGGCCCGGCGCGGTCCGCCGATGGAGGCGCGCGGCTGCTACGAAGAACTTTAGCTTCGGCACGCGACAGGAAAATCAGAGCGCTTGCATCTGCGGCAAGGATTGACTTGGAGGCGCGGCGCGCCATAGCAGGGCAGAACCAAGCCTAAAGCCTATCCGGAGCCTGTTGCCCCATGACCTACGTCGTCACCGAAGACTGCATCAAATGCAAATATATGGACTGCGTGGAGGTCTGCCCGGTCGATTGTTTCTACGAGGGCGAGAACATGCTGGTGATCAACCCCAGCGAGTGCATCGATTGCGGCGTGTGCGAGCCGGAATGCCCGGCCGAAGCGATCCTGCCGGACACCGAGGACGGCCTTGAGAAGATGCTGGAGATCAACACCAAGTTCTCCGCCGAATGGCCCAACATCACGGTGAGCCGCGAGGCCCCCGCCGATGCCGACGAGCATAAGGGCGAAGAGGGCAAGTTCGAGAAATATTTCTCGCCGGAACCGGGCGAGGGCGATTGAGCGATAGGCGTAATCGCCTGCCATAAATGGAATTCTTCCCGGCACCTGTTCCAATCGAACAGGTGCTGGAAATAATCTAACGAATCTGTTACACTCTTATGTGAAACGGATGGCGCAATCGTGCGTCCAGCCGTCGCGGGTCCCCGTATAAGGGTTAGAAATCACTTTAGACCAGAGCCTAGTGTCGCCGCCCGGCCCGGCGCGCGCCGTACGCTCTCTCCCCCTGAAAGGCTATTATATGGCTTCCAATGCGGTTCTTTTCGATGTCGGTGACTATGTCGTTTATCCCAAGCATGGCGTGGGCCGGGTTATCGAACTGCAGAATGACGAAATCGCAGGGATGCAGCTGGAACTCTATGTGCTGCGCTTCGAAAAGGAAAAGATGACGCTTCGCGTTCCGACCAACAAGGCGGAAAGCGTCGGCATGCGCAAGCTGTCGAGCGACAAGACGCTGAAGCAGGCGATGGAAACGCTGAAGGGCAAGCCCAAGGTGAAGCGCACCATGTGGTCCCGCCGCGCGCAGGAATATGAAGCGAAGATCAATTCGGGCGACCTCGTGTCGATCGCCGAAGTGACGCGCGACCTGTTCCGTCCGGACGACCAGCCCGAGCAGAGCTATTCCGAGCGCCAGATCTTCGAGGCTGCTTCCAGCCGCCTTGCCCGCGAACTCGCCGCGATGGAAAAGACCGATGAGCCGGCCGCGTTGCAGAAGATCCTCGACATCCTGAACGAGGCTGCGCCGCAATATTACGATCAGCCCGAAGAGGCCTGATCGAACGATCCGTCGTTACGAAGCACAAAAAGGGCGCCTGCGGGCGCCCTTTTTCATTCCGGCTTTTTCATTTCGGCGAGCGACCATCCAAGATCGATGAACCACGCTTGCTGCTGCGAGCGCTGCGTTGTATTACTATGATAACACACGCATCAAGGATGGATCGATGAACAAACTGCTCCTCGCCCCGATCGCGGCTTCCTGCCTGGCGCTGTCCGCCTGCGGCTATTCGGTGTTCGACGCCGTCGACGATGTCCGCGGCGCGACCAAGAGCGAGCTGGACGACGCCAACCCGATCACCGCGCAGGCCGCGACGGTTGCGGCGTTCGATGAACTGGGCGCGCTGGGGCCGGACCGCGTGGTGTTCACCACCGGAGACAGCTTCTCGATCCGCGCGGAAGCACCTGCCGAGCTTCTTTCGCATCTGCGGTACGATTTGAAGGACGGCCATCTTCTGGTGGGGCGTGACAGCTATCGCTGGGACGGCGAGGGCAAGGCCACGATCTATGTTACGGGTGCCTCGCTCAAGACGCTGAACGGCATGGGGTCCGGCACGATCGATGTCGATGCAATGCGCGTACCCGGGGTGGAAATCAACAACGCCGGATCGGGCACCCTTCGCGTTGCGGACGTGCAGACGAGCAAGCTCGAGGTCAGCATGGCCGGCTCCGGCAACATCACGCTGGTGGGCCAATCCGCCAATTCGGACATCTCGATTGCCGGATCGGGCAATGTCGATGCGAGCAAGCTGATGAGCGAGCGCAACGACGTGTCGATCGCCGGATCGGGCGACGTGACGTTACGATCGGACGGCCGTGTGGAAGCCAGCATCATGGGATCGGGCGATGTCACCGTACAGGGTTCCGCTCAATGCGAGCTGTCCTCCATGGGATCGGGCAAGCTGCACTGCGGCGGCTAATCCTTTGCTCTCCTGATGGAACTGCGCCATGATCCCGGCAACGCCGCGTTCCGGGACCATGACCATGCCGATCCGCCTTCTGCTGACGCTTTCAGCCCTCATCCTTGCCGCCGCGCCTGCGGCCGCCAGCGAACGCAGCTTCGTGATGGGCGGGTTCGAGCGGCTGGTGGTGGAGGGGGACATCGCCGTCGACGTTACGACGGGAGCCTCGCCCCGCGCCAGTGCGGACGGCACGCAGGAGCAGCTGGACCGGGTACAGTTCAGCCGCGCCGGCACCACGCTCACCGTGCGCCTGCTCTCGCCGGTGCGGACGGGCAAGGGAGATGTGGCGCGCGGCGGCCCGCTGCATGTGACGCTATCGACCCGCAAGCTGTCGCAGCTCAGTTTGCGGGGCAACGGACGGGTGAAGGCCGACGCGCTCGACGACCGCAGCGCGCGGGTGACGCTGACGGGCAATGGCACCATCGATATTGGCGAGGTGACTGCCGACCAGCTCTATGTGAACGCCGTCGGTGCCGGCACGGTCGCGATGGGCGGCGGGATGGTGCGTGAAGGCAGCGTGCAACTCGATGGCGCGGCCAGCTGGCTGGCGCCCGCCGTCGTGCTGGAGCGGCTCGATTTGACCCATAGCGGACCTGCCAACAGTGCAGCCGAGGTGGAAGAGTTCACCAAGATCATGAACAACGGGCTGGGCAGCATCGCCATTACCGGGCCTGCATCATGCGATATTCGTACGACCGGCTCCGCCCGCATCACCTGCGGGGACGGCAAGGATTTGCGCCAGACGGGCCGCTAGGGCCCGGTCGCCGAAACGTTCAGTCGCCGTAGACCCGGTCTGCCTGGGCCACGGCGTCCGACGCGCGCACCGCCGATATGATCCGCATCAGGTGGTGCAGATCGTGCACCTCCAGATCGATCTCGAAGGTCTGGAACGGGCCGTCGCGGCCGACCAGGCGCAAGTTCAGGATGTTTGCCTTGTGCAGGCCGAATATCCCTGCGACCTCGGCCAGCGCGCCGGGGCGGTGCTGCAGCGTGATGCGCAGCCGCGCGGCGGCCCCCTCGCTGCCTTCACCCCAGCGCAGATCGATCCAGTCCGCGTCCACGCCATCGGCAAGCCGCGCGCAATCTATCGCGTGGACTTCCACCGGCGTGCCTTCGCGGCGCAGGCCAACGATCCGATCTCCGGGCACCGGCAGGCAGCAATTGGCAAGTTCGTAAGCGACGCCCGGCGTCAGCCCGCGGATCGAGATCGCGCGGTCCTGGCCGGGATAATCGCGCTCTGCCCAATCCTCGCTATGGCCCGGCACCAGCGCCTCGATGAGGTCGCGGTCGGACAATTTGCGCATGCCGATGGCGTGCATCAGATCGTCCTCATGGTCGTAATCCAGTCGCTCCAGCGCGGCGGCCAGGGCCTTCTTGCCGATCTTGGCGGGCAGGCGCTCGGCAATCTCTTCATACATCATGCGGCCCAGCTGGATCAGCTCGGCGCGTTCCTGATGGCGGACATAGCGGCGGATGGCGGCGCGCGCCTTGCCGGTGGTGACGTAGCTCAGCCAGCTGGGCTGCGGCTCCTGCTTGTCGGACTTCAAGATCTCCACCATGTCGCCGTTCTCAATCGGCGTGCGCAGCGGCACATGGCGCCCGTTCACCTTCGCGCCGACCGTGCGGTCACCCAGATCGGTGTGCACGGCATAAGCGAAATCGATCGGTGTCGCGCCCTTGGGAAGCTGATGCAGCGCGCCCTTGGGTGTAAAAGCGAAGATCCGGTCCTGATACATCGCCATGCGGGTGTGCTCTAGAAGCTCCTCCGCATCCTGGCTGGTCTCCAGAATTTCGACCAGATCGCGGATCCAGCCGGCCTGTCCATCTGGCTGTTCCTGCTGCTTGTAGCCCCAATGCGCGGCGAGGCCGAATTCGCTGTCGCGGTGCATGTCCTCGCTGCGGATCTGCACTTCCACGCGCCGGTTGCGATCGAACATCAGCGTGGTGTGGATCGACTGATAGCCGTTGCGCTTGGGCGTGGAGATATAATCCTTGAAGCGCCCGGGTACCATTTTCCAGCGGCTGTGGAGCACCCCCAACGACTGGTAACAGTCGGCTACATTCCTGGTGATGATGCGGAAGGCGTAGATGTCGGTCAACTGTTCGAAGCTTACATGGCGCTCCTGCATCTTCTTCCAGATGGAATAAGGATGCTTCTCGCGCCCCTCGACATCGGCCTCGATGTCCTTTTCTTCCAGCGCAAAAGCGATCGAATTGGCAACGGCGGTCAACTGATCGCCGCCCTCCTTGCGGATTTGCTCAAGGCGCCCGGTGATGGTGCGATAGGCATCGGGTTCCAGCTGCTCGAAGGCAAGGAGCTGCATCTCGCGCATATATTCGTACATGCCCACGCGCTCGGCCAGCGGAGCGTAGATATCCATCGTCTCGCGCGCGATGCGGCGGCGCTTGTCCTCTTTGCCGATATAATGAAGTGTGCGCATATTGTGCAGCCGGTCCGCCAGCTTCACCAGCAGCACGCGCAGATCGTCCGAAATGGCGAGCAGGAACTTGCGCAGGTTCTCCGCCGCGCGCTCGTCCTCGGTCTGCGCCTCGATCTTGCTGAGCTTGGTGACACCGTCCACCAACCGCGCGACGTCTCCGCCGAACTTTGCGCCGATCTCTTCGACCGTCGTCAGCGTGTCCTCCACCGTATCGTGGAGCAGGGCGGTGATGATCGTGTCCTCGTCCAGCTTCAGATCGGTCATCAGGCCGGCGACTTCGATCGGATGGCTGAAATAGGGATCGCCGCTAGCGCGCTTCTGGCTGCCATGCTTGGCGACGGAAAAAACGTAGGCGCGGTTCAGCCGGTCCTCGTCGACGGAGGGGTGATAAGCGCGCACGCGCTCGACCAGTTCATATTGGCGCAGCATTGCTTCTCAAGATGAGGTGATGACGCCGCGATGCAACAAAAAAGCGCGCCGGAGCGATGTCCGGCGCGCCGATTTCATCGTCGGTGGCGGGCACCGATCGTCGGGGGCGAATTACTTCGCGCGGCTGTTGCACTTTTCCAGCGCCTTGGCGTCCAGCGCCTCGCCCTCGGCCGAGAAGCTGGCGACGGCACCGAATTCGCGCACGAACGAGGCGCAGACGATGTTGGCGCGGCTGTTGGCCTTGGTGCCGGTGCATTCGGTGCCGCTGCACATGAACATGGCATCGCGCACGACCGAGCGGCGGGCCTCGACCGGCTGAACCAGCTCGGCGCGGTAGAAAGCGCCATCACTGGACGCGGCATGAGCCTGCGGTGCAGCGGCGAAAAGCGTGGCGGAAATGGCGACGGCACCGGCAAGCATGCCGAGGCGCGGAGCGATGCGGGAGAGAGTGGTTCGCATGGGGATGATCCTTCGCTTGCGAGCTTTGGGAAGCACCTTGTTAGGTTGCGAATCACTACCTATATAATTGAGTAGCGCTTTGCAACTTATTTTCTGAAATTCATTTGCATATTGTAGCGCAGGGCCTTCTATTGTGGCTTCGAGTATTGGAGAGATCATGGGCAAATTGCGTGAACCGTTACGCGACATCGCCGATTGCGGGCTCCCGGCTGCATTGGAGGCGATGGGGGAGCGGTGGTCTTTCATGATCCTGCGCGCCTCCTTCAACGGCGTCCATCATTTCGAGGAATTTCTGAGCGAGCTGGGTATCGCCCGCAATATCCTGTCCGGCCGTCTGTCCAAGCTGGTGGACGTTGGCATCCTGAAGCGCACGCCGTCGCCCGACGATCGGCGCAAAGTGATCTACCAGCTGACAGACAAGGGCCTGGATCTGCTGCCCGCCATGATCGCGCTGCGCCAGTGGGGCGAACGTTGGGAAACCGGCGTGCCGTCCAATCCCGTCCTGTGCGACGAGCGGGACCGCCGGCCCATCAAGCCGATCAGCATTCGCGCCCATGACGACCGCGCGATCGACCATCAGGGCCTCTGCTGGATCGACGAGAGCGAACTCACCGAACGCCGCCGCGATTGCGAGAATCAGGCCGTGAAAAAACTCGCCGCGATCTGAGAGCGGGTTCGGGGCCGGTCTAAAACGGGGTCTTCAGCCGCAGCATCATCCGTTTGCTGACTACGCCGGGCGCGATCGTCTCCGCTTCCAGTTCCGCAGCGGCGCGCGTCCCGTTGCCGAGATCGATTTCAGCCTTGTCGTTCGTTTCGAACCGCAGATCTAGGCCGCCCAGGCGGTATCGGTCCGGATCGGCGCGCACGACGATGACATTACCGTCCATGTCCGAGGGGCGATCGGGGAGTTGTGCGAGATCGAAGGAATCGACGTCGTCAGGCGGCCGGGCGGGTATCGGCGGCGGGGGAGCGGGAAGCGACGCCGCCTGGAGCAGCAAATAGAACGCCGCGGCCAAGCTCATCGCGCCCTGCCATCCTGCCGTTCGATCACCATAGCAGATCTCCCCGCCGGTCCTGCCTCGGTATAACAGCGGAATGGGGGGCCACAACGCTAAACCGTTTGGGCGTCCAGCCACTTGGCGTTATGGAGGAGGGGAATGGCGATCGTCGATCTTCCCTTCGAACCGTTCTTTTCCAACAAGAACCGGGCCTTCTGGAACCTGCACTCGGGCGGTTGGGCAGGCGTGCTGATCCTGCGCGGCTCTTCGGGGCTCGCCAACGGACAGCCGCTCAGCTTCCTCGTCACCTTGCTGGTGTGGACGATCGCTGGCTATTCGATCGCGCTGATCCTCTCGGTTATCTACCGCACGGTGTTCGAGCGCTCGACCGCGGTGCTCTGGGGCACGATGGTCTCCAGCCTCGTGCTGGCGACGGGGGCCTATGCCTTTATCGATACCTGGGTGCTGCAGGTCATTACGCCGGGCACGTCGAACCTGTTCGCCACGCTTTTCCTGGGCAATCTGTTCCTCGACGGCATCGTGCTGTCGGCCTGGTCCGCACTGTATTTCGCGATCAACTATTTCGTGCGCGGGGAGGAGCAGGCCGATCTGCTTTTCCGGCTGGAGGCGCAGGCCACCAGCGCGCAGCTCACCATGCTGCGCTATCAGCTCAACCCGCATTTCCTGTTCAACACGTTGAACAGCATTTCCACGCTCGTGCTTCTGAAGCAGACGGAGCCGGCCAACGCCATGCTGTCCCGTCTGTCCTCTTTCCTGCGCTTCACGCTCGTCAACGAAGCCTCCGCGCGGGTGACGCTGGAGAAGGAGGTGGAGACGCTGAAGCTCTATCTCGATATCGAGAAGATGCGGTTCGAGGATCGCCTGCGACCCTCCTTCGAGATCGATGAGGACGCCTGCGACGCACTGATTCCGTCGCTGCTGCTGCAGCCCCTGGTCGAAAACGCCATCAAATATGCCGTGACGCCCAAGGAAGAGGGGGCGGACATCCGTGTGCGCGCGCAGCTGCTGGGATCCCGCGTGCGCATCTCGGTGGCCGATACCGGCCCCGGCATGGGCGGAACCAAGCCGAGCAAAGCGACTTCTTCCACCGGCGTCGGTATGGCCAATACCCGCGAACGCCTGACCCAGGCCTATGGCCCGGACCACCGTTTCGACATATCGTCTCCTCCTGGCGGGGGGTTTGAGGTGATTGTCGAGATAC
Organism: Novosphingopyxis sp.; assembly: GCA_042090735.1. Lineage (GTDB taxonomy): Bacteria > Pseudomonadota > Alphaproteobacteria > Sphingomonadales > Sphingomonadaceae > Novosphingopyxis. The sequence goes on from JBELIU010000048.1 coordinate 10,198, forward strand.
CGTATGAACAAAGGGTCGAGCCGGGGAGCGAGACCCGCGATGCATCAGGGGGCACGCCTGAGCGCAGAGGAATGATAAACGTATGACCATCCGCACCATCGTCGTCGATGACGAGAAACTGGCCATTCAAGGCCTGGAATTGCGCCTTGCCAAGATCGACGATGTCGAGGTTGTCGCGACCTGCAACAATGGGCGCGAGGCGATCCGCAAGATCAAGACGCTGAAGCCCGATCTGGTGTTCCTCGACATCCAGATGCCCGGATTTGACGGATTTTCCGTGGTGCAGGGCGTGATGGACATCGATCCGCCGATGTTCGTCTTCGTCACCGCCTATTCGGACCACGCCGTGCGCGCGTTCGAGGCGCAGGCTATCGATTATCTGATGAAGCCAGTGGAGGAAGAGCGGCTGGCCGACACGATGGTCCGCATTCGTGAGCGGATGGGCCATCGCAAGCAGTCCGAAGAGGTCGAGCGGCTGCGCGAAGTCATCAACGAAGTTGCGCCCGAAGCCGCCGAAACCATCGCCCATGACGAAGAAATGCAGGGCGGACGCTACGAGCAGCTGATCAATGTGAAGGACCGCGGCCAAATCTTCCGCGTGGACGTCGACACGATCGAGCGGATCGACGCCGCCGGCGACTATATGTGCATCTACACCGCGGACAATTCGCTGATTCTGCGCGAGACGATGAAGGATCTGGAAAAACGCCTCGATCCGCGCGTCTTCCAGCGTGTCCACCGCTCTACCATCGTGAACCTGAACCAGGTGCGTCAGGTGAAGCCGCATACCAATGGCGAATGCTTCCTGGTGCTGGGCTCCGGCGCGCAGGTGAAGGTCAGCCGCAGTTACCGCGAAGTGGTGGCGCGTTTCGTCCACTGATCGGGCGTTCAGCGCTCCTTGCCGTAAAGAGCCGTAAGCCCTGAGCCTGTCGAAGGGTATGTCTCGGCTAAGCGCTAACTCTCGTCCGGATAGGGGCCCTTCGAAAGGCTCAGGGCTGCGTGGTTAAGGCTTGGGGGAGGGACTAGCGTCGCACTTCGAAGAACGCCCTCAGGAGGGCTGCCGCTTCGTCTTCGGCGATCCCGGCATAGACTTCAGGTCGGTGGTGGATTGTAGGTTGTTCGAACAATTTCGGCCCGTGCTCGACTGCGCCGCCCTTAGGGTCCGACGCTGCGTAATAAAGGCGGCGAATGCGGGCATGAGCGATTGCCCCCGCACACATCGCGCAGGGCTCCAGCGTCACGTACAGGTCGCAGCTACCCAGCCTATCCTGGCCCAGCCTCAGCGCGGCATCGCGGATCGCGGCGATTTCGGCATGAGCGGTCGGATCGTGATCGCCAATGGGTCGATTGCCGCCGCGTCCGATGATCTCTCCATCGCGCACGACGACAGCGCCAACGGGAACCTCACCCGCAGCCGCCGCCGCATTGGCCTCAGCAAGCGCTGCTTCCATGAACTGGCGGGCATGACCGAGTGGCATGCCCGATGCGGTAGCTGATGGGGAAAGGCGGGGCTAGACCGCTGCGCCCCGGTCGGTCAGCACCACATATAGCGCATACAGTGTGCCCGGAATCCAGCCGAGCAGCCACAGCACGATGGCGATGACCAGATCGACGCCGGCGCCGCGCTTCAGGAACACCGCGAGCGGCGGCAGGATAACGGCAAGGATGATGAGGAGAATAGGCATCGAATGTCTTTCTTTTTCACTGGCGACGTCGGCGTTGTGTGCCCGATTTGCGAGCAGGGCCTCGGCCATTTCGATTTTAAAACGATCGATGCGACAAGGAGTTGCACGGGCGCGGCGCTTTGCCGGCATGCGCAGGGGTTGGTTTCTTGACAGGCAGGTTGGGCTTTGATGACGAAATCGTGATCGGCGGTTGCCGAGCGCAGCCGATGATCCGATAAAGGCCCATGAATAATTCCACCGACAAGCCCGGCAAACCGATCGAGCGAATCCAGCAGAATGTGCTGGCCCGCAGCGAGCGGCGGCTGCTGAACTGGTTGTGCGCGCGACTTCCCGTCTGGGTGACGCCCGATCGCCTGACCACTTTCGGCATGATCGGATCGCTTGCGATCTTTTTCGGCTACGCGCTGAGCGGCGAAGGGCGCGACTGGCTGTGGCTGGCCGTCGCCGGATATTTCGTCCAGTGGTTCGGCGATTCGCTGGACGGCAGCATCGCGCGCTGGCGAAAGATCGAACGTCCGCGTTTCGGTTATTTCATAGATCATAGCTGCGACGGCATCACCACGCTGCTGATCCTCGCCGGCTTGGGCCTCAGCCCCTATCTGCGTCTCGACATCGCGCTGCTGACGCTGTCGGGATATCTGCTGCTGTCGATACACGCCTATCTCTCGGTCCACGTGATGGGCGAGATGAAGCTGTCCTATCTCGCTGCCGGCCCGACCGAATTGCGATTCGTTCTGCTGGGGCTGACGGCCATGATGTATCTGATGGGCCCCACGCCGAGTTGGCTTGCAGGGCTGTCGCTGTTCGATTGCCTGATCGGCGCGGTCGGCGTGCTCTTCATCGTCCTGTTTCTGATTCAGACGATGACGGTCGCCCAGCGGCTCGCGCGGAGCGGAGAACAGCGCTAGGCGCGTCTCATTGGCCCTTGGTGCGGACCTCGACATCGGGGGTGTTCACGCGCACCGAACCTGAATCCGCGCGTACGCCGGAAGCGTCGATGGTGGCGGACGGGCTGTCGATCGCGAGTTCGGGCGCCCGCGCGTCGACGCTGGCGTTCACATCGGCCGATTCGTCCGGAAGCACCACCTGATCAGCATCCGTGGCGTTGCCTGGGTCCACTTCGGTGCCGTTGGCCATGCCGCTCTGTGCGGTTTCACCCGTCGCCTCTGCTAAGGGAGTATCGGCGTCGGAGCCGCAAGCGGCGAGCGTGGTGAGGGCGAGGCCCGACAGGGCGAGAAGAACGCGGCGCATGCGATAAGCTCCTTCTGGAATTATCTGTGGTCGCCGGTCATAACGGATGCGCAGCGAACGCGGTTCCGGAGCGTCGAAACCACGGCCTGAAACGCAAGCGGGCGTTGACGCCTTGCACGATCCCGGCTAAAGGCCCCGCTTTCCATTCCTCAGAGACGACCGGGAACGAACGATGTCGCGCATCTGCGAACTGACGGGCAAGGGCCGCATGATCGGCAACAATGTGAGCCACGCCAACAACAAGACCAAGCGGGTCTTCCTGCCCAACCTGCAAGACGTGACGCTGCTGTCCGACGCGCTGGACCGGGGCTTCAAGTTCCGCGTTTCGACCGCCGGCCTGCGCTCGGTCGAGCACAATGGCGGCCTCGACAACTGGCTGATGAAGACCTCCGACACCAAGCTGAGCGACCGCGCTCGCAAGGTGAAGAAGGAAGTCGGCAAGAAGCTTGCCGCCGCCTGAGGGCGGACCAGCTTTCTACCTTACTGAAATCGCAAGGCCCCGCCGTCCGACGCAGGACAGCGGGGTTTTTGTGTGTGTGCGTGCGGCCCGATGCGCACGCGGCCGATGCAGCGGGTGAGCGGTGGCTTGGCGCTGCTCTGTGGCCCAGACCCATCTCTGGAATTCCCATCGGCTGCTCAGTGGATTCGACCCGCGACGATCTCCAAGTATGGCGCAGCATCTTGCAAACTATACTTTATTGGTATGCTCAAGTACGTTATATTATCGTGAGATATTCGCGGCTTAATCGAAAATTTAAGGTGTATCGGCAATAAACCCAATCTGACGACAAGCATTCGGGGTTGGGAACTTTATGTCGAACGTTGAGGAGCAGGCGCTTCAGACCAAACTGGCGTCATTCAATTATGATGCGAAAAGCTACACCGCCTTTCCCGCGGTGCTTAAAGCGGTGAAGCGCTACGCGCCCGATGCGCTGCGCACACTCTACGACTACATCCGGCGCGATTCGGAAACGAGCAGCTTCTTCTCCTCGCCCAAGGCGATGGAACATGCCCGCGCCAAGCAGATGGAGCATTGGGTACAGCTGTTCTCCCGCCCGCTCGACGATGGCTATTATTCGCGGGCCGAGCGGATCGGCAACATTCACGCCAAGATCGGCTTGAAACCCACTCTCTACATCAGCGGCTATGCGCGGATGCTGGAGCATGTGTTGCCGCGGCTCATGAACCGCGCGCGCTATAATCCCATCAGCATATTCCGGCTCAGCAAAACGGTGATCACTCTGGTCAAGGCGTCGCTCCTGGACATGGACATCGCTCTGTCTGCCTATTTCAAGGCCGAGGAAGCGGGACGCCGCGCGGTGATCGACCAGGTGAGCGAGGCGTTCGATAGACTGGCCGATGGCGATTTTACGGTGACCTTGAAAGATATGCCGCCCGGCTATGAAGAACTGGTGGCAAATTTCGAATCGATGCGATCGCGCATGTCCGACACCTTGTCGCAGGTGGCCGACACCGCATCGCGCATCCAGTCCGATACGACGGGCATTGCCGAAGCGTCGGACAATCTGTCCTGCCGCACCGAGCGGCAGGCCGCGAGCCTTCAGGAGACGGCCTCCGCCATGACCGAGATTACCGGCACGGTGGAAACGGCCGCGAAGGATGCTCGGCGTGCCTACGAATCCGTCGGCATTGCCCGCACGGAAGCGGAAAAGGGCGGCGCGGTCGTGCGTCAGGCGGTCGAGGCGATGGACGCGATCGAGCGATCCTCGGTCGAGATCGGGGAGATCATTTCGGTGATCGACGGCATCGCCTTCCAGACCAACCTTCTGGCGCTGAATGCGGGCGTGGAAGCGGCACGCGCCGGCGACGCGGGTAAAGGGTTTGCCGTCGTCGCGTCGGAAGTGCGCGCGCTGGCCGGACGTTCGGCGGAAGCGGCGCATGACGTGAAGGCGCGCATCACCGCATCCACCGGTCAGGTGGCCAAGGGCGTGACGCTGGTGACCGAAACCGGCGGCGCGCTGGAACGGATCATCTCCCGCGTCGCCGAGACCAGCGATCTGGTCGGCTCGATCGCCTCCTCCGCCGAGCAGCAGGCCGAGGGGCTGAAGCAGGTGAACGTGGCGGTGACGGAGATGGATAGCGTCACCCAGCAAAATGCCGCCATGGTCGAGGAATCGACC
>JBELIU010000297.1:0-2932 GCA_042090735.1 Novosphingopyxis sp.
CGGTTCCAGTGACCGCGACCATGCTGATGGACCCGAATGGAATCACCAAGGACTGGGAACCGCTGGAGAACATCTCGCCAAACCTGGTCCGCGCGGCGATCGGCGCGGAGGACGGCAAGTTCTGCAGCCATGACGGATTCGATACCGAAGCGATCGAAAAGGCGATGCGCCGCAACGCGCAGGGTGGCCGCATCCGAGGCGGTTCGACGATCAGTCAGCAAACGGCCAAGAACGTGTTTCTCTGGCAGGGCGGCGGCTATTTCCGCAAAGGGCTGGAAGCCTGGTTCACCTTCCTGATCGAAAATATCTGGGGCAAGCGCCGCATCATGGAGGTGTATTTGAACGTGGCCGAAACCGGGATCGGCACCTACGGAGCAGAGGCCGGGGCGCAGCGTTATTTCAACAAGCCCGCCAGCGCGCTGACGCCGACCGAAGCCGCCCGCATGGCCGCCGCGCTCCCCTTACCCAAGCGCCGCTCCGTCCTGAGCCCCAGCGGCTTCGTACGCCGTTACGGCAACAGCATCGCCAAGCGCATCGGCGTGGTGAAGCGCGATGGGTTGGACAGCTGTGTCTACGGATGAGAAAAGCGGTCAAGGCAAGCCGCAAGCTGTCCGGCTAGCCGGCTAGCCGCGGCTGCGGCCCGGATCGTAATCGATAGCAATTGCTCGATCGGCCGCCGTTACGGCGTTCCATCAGCTTATCCAAATCCCTCAAAGACCGTGGTGCCGGATTCCGGCGCGGCGCAGACTTAGGACTGGGTCGACCGGTCGATACGCTGCCAAAGCTGTGGCTACGAATCACACTGGCAATCGACCGATCCGGTCGCACCGCAAGATGGGCATAAACGCCAAGGCTATCCTCTTGGACCTGATCGATAGCAGGCGCATCCGCCTGTTCGATAGAGCGGCAACCGGGTGTCATCTAGACAAAGGTTGAGCCATCCGGAAGAGCGATGTTCGCCAAAGAGAAAGGCGCGGGAGTTGCCCCCCGCGCCTTTCCTTTACGCCAAGAGATCGAAGCGATCAGTAACCGATTACCAGCGACAGCGTACCGGCGCGGGGCGGGCCGATCTGAACGAACGGGCTCTGCGTGCGATCGAGCGAACCGCCAAAACCGCCGACGTAAAGTTCGTCGAACAGGTTGGTGAGGTTTAGCTGGATCGAGGCTTCACGGCCGAAACCGAGCTCACCCAGATTGTAACGCACGTCGACGTCGACGAGGGTGTACGGATCGACAGAAGCGTCAAAGCCGACAATTGGACGGTTTTCGTCGTTGATGAAGCGCTCGCCGGTGTGCTTGACCTGCGCACCGATCTCCAGCGGCCCGAAAGTCGCCTGGACGCGGCCACCGACCGACCAGACGGGGGCACCGCTCTCACGCTTGCCGGCCGTTTCGTAAAAGAACGGTTGGCCGATATTGGTCGCTGTGCAACCAAATTGCTGGTTCTGAACTACGCCGCTCGACAGCGAACAGACGCCGCCCTGCACATCGTTCTTGATTTCCGATTCCAGATAAGAACCAAACACGTAGAACAGGAAGTTGCGGCTCGGCCGATAGGCTACGCTACCGTCCACACCATATTTGTCGACTTCACCGAGGTTACGGAAGATGATCTGGTCGAGTTCCGGGTCAAACGCCGTGGCAAGCCGATTTTGGTACTTGTTGTAGAACGCGGAGACCTGCGCCTGAATGCGGCTGCTAGTGTAACGGAAGCCCGCATCGAAGTTGTCCGTGGTTTCCGGATCCGGACGCGCACTGCCTTCACTGTCGTCGAAGAAGAGCGAGGCATAGAGCGGATCAGTACCGGGAACGGACAGACCCTGCGCATAGTTGAAGAAAACGGATGCGGCGGGCGTGAATTTGTAGACAAAACCAGCGCTAGGCAGGACCTTGCTGTAGTCATAGTCACGCGATACCGGCGGCCGCGCATTCGGATTGGCAGCCAGATAACCCGTCGGGTCCTGATCGCCCAGACAGTCGATGAAGCCGTTCGCTCCGGTGGTAAAGCAATACTGGTTCAATTTGCGCTTGAAGAACGGCGCACGCAGCCCGAGCGAAACCACCAGCTTCTCGTCGATGAACCGGCCGCGATATTCGCCCGACACTTGGTTCAGGATCGCGTAGGAAAGGCGATCACGCTTCTGCAGAACGATACCGTTCGCATCGATTAACGGGTCGTTACCCGGGAAAACATCCGACGGTTCACCATTGCCGAGCAGCAGACCGGTTTCACCCGTCTGGCGGTGGCGAGCATGGTCCAAAGTGTAGGCGACGCGAACGCGGTGATCTGGATTGATGTCGTAAGCGAGCGACGCGATCACGCCGTAACGATCCGTTTGAGTCTGGCTGGGATCGGTGCCGCCAACGCGATCAAGCATATCGCCGTCGCCGTTCAGATCGCGGCCGTAATAATAGCCGCCACGGTAGAAGCCCGTATACTGCTGGCCGCCAATGGTGACGAAGCCTTCTCGCAGATCTTCGGGACCACCACCGTTCGCTTTGACATACTGCCAGCTCGGATCGACGGTCAGGATCAGATCATCCATCAGAGTGAAGCGCGATGCGCCGCGGATGTTGCCCGTGTTGGACGGATTGTATCGGCGATCGAACTCAGCACCGCAGCTCGGGTTGCTAGAGCTATCGCTGTACTGGACGGACCTGCCCGGCGAGAACGTGTTGTTCACGCACGGATAATTGATCTCGTAGAAGCGGTCTCTCCGAGTGGTAGGAAAATCCGGCAGCGCAAACGAACCGAAGAAGTTGTTGCGGTTCTCGTTGTAGTAGAAGGCAACAGACGCGAAATCACCGTTATTGCCGATTTCCTGGAACAGGCGGCCGTTATATTGCTGCTTCTGGACTTCGCCATAATTATTGAACGGATTGTCATACCGCGTCCAGCTGGCGGAAACGAACGCCTTCGTGCCGAAACCGG
>JBELIU010000049.1:0-15242 GCA_042090735.1 Novosphingopyxis sp.
CGATTTTCTTGACCTCGCTGTCGACGCGGGCCTCGATCTCGCTTGCCGGGATGGTGATGGTGTAGGCGCGCTTCAGGCCTTCGTTCAGCGTTTCGGTGCTCTGCATGATGAACTAATGCTCTTTCGTCTCAAGGGTCTGGCGCCGCCGACGGAGTGCCGGTTCGCGTCCGTGAATTCGTCTTCTTCCAGCGGCCGGATGGCGCGCTGCGTAGCGGCTCTGGTGCGGGCGAAGGGACTCGAACCCCCACATCTTACGATACTTGGACCTAAACCAAGCGCGTCTACCAATTCCGCCACGCCCGCGCGGCCCGGGCCGAAGCCCGCGCGTCTAGCGACATAAAAGCGCCGGGGCAAGCCATCAGGGTGCGGAGCCTACCGCTCGCTCGGCGGTTTGACTGTTCTAAGGAGAACATGAGCCATGCCCGTCGAACCGCCAATCCCGCCCAGTGAGCCTCAGCCGGATCCTGCACCCGCCCCGCCAAAGCCGGAAACGCCCGGAAAACCGGCGCCGGGACAGCCCCCTTCCCCGCCTGCTGCGCCGCCGGAAACGCCGGGCGAGCCAGATCCGGGTCAGCCCAGCACGCCGCCGCCCGAAATCTCACCACCCACACCGGACATCGACGTGCCGTCACCGCAGATGCCGCCGACCACACCCGCGCCGGGCCAGCCGATGGCTTAAGCTTCACGTCGTAACTAACGCTGACGGACGTGAGCGTCCGTCAGCCTAGTTTTTGCTTCAGAAGATCGTTCACGACCGCCGGATTCGCCTGGCCCTTCATGGCCTTCATCGTCTGGCCGACGAAGAAGCCGAACAGCTTGTCCTTTCCGCCGCGATATTCCTCGACCTTGTCCTGATTGGCGGCGAGGACCTTGTCGATCTCCGCCTCGATCGCGCCGGTGTCGCTGGTCTGTTTCAGCCCTTCGGCCTCCGCAATCTCGGCCGGAGAGCGACCGGTCTTCAGGACGATCTCGTAAATTTCCTTGGCCTGTCCGCCGGACACGTCGCCTGCGGCCTGCATTCGGATGATCTCGGCATTCGCCTCCGCCGTATCGTTGGCCGCGTCGAACTCTTCCTCCATGCCGTTGCGCACGCCCGGCGCGATAGAAAGCGCCCAGTTCGCGGTCTGCGTGGCGACATCCTTCTCGCTCTTGCCGAGCTTGTCCGCGACGACCGAAAGCAGCTCCTCAAAGCTCTTATAGGTCTCCACTTCCGCTGTAATCACCGCCGCGTTGTACGCGGTGAGGCCCAGTTCGCTCTCATAACGCTTGCGCTTGGCGTCCGGCAGTTCGGGCAGCGAGGCTTCGCAGTCCTTCAGGAATTCGTCGTCCAGCTCCAGCGGCAGCAGGTCCGGATCCGGGAAATAGCGATAGTCATGCGCATCTTCCTTTGATCGCATGGACCGCGTCTCGCCGCGCGCCGCATCGAACAGGCGCGTTTCCTGCACCACGGTGCCGCCGTCCTCGATCAGATCGACCTGCCGGCGCGCCTCGACTTCGACAACCTGCTGGATGAAGCGGATCGAGTTCACATTCTTGGTCTCGGTCCGCGTGCCGAATTCCTCACCGGGACGGCGCACGGAGACGTTGACGTCGGCGCGCATGGAGCCCTGCTCCATATTGCCGTCGCACGAGCCGACATAGCGCAAAAGGCTTCTGAGCTTGCGCACATAAGCGCCCGCTTCCTGCGGAGACCGCATGTCGGGCTTGGACACGATTTCCATCAGCGCGACGCCGCAGCGGTTGAGATCGACGTAGGACATCGTCGGATGCTGATCGTGCATCAGCTTGCCCGCATCCTGCTCGATGTGAATGCGCTCGACCCCGATAGTCTTGGACGCGGAATCCGGGTTCTTCTCGTCCAGCACGACTTCCACCGCGCCCTCACCCACGATCGGGTGATAGAGCTGCGAGATCTGGTAACCCTGCGGCAGATCGGCGTAGAAATAATTCTTGCGGTCGAAGCGCGAGAATTTGTTGATCTGCGCGCCCATCGCCATGCCGGTTCGCACAGCCTGACGAACGCACTCGCGGTTCAGCACCGGCAGCATGCCCGGCATCGCGGCATCGACGAGGCTGACCTGCGTATTCGGCTCGGACCCGAAATCGGTCGCCGCGCCGGAGAAGAGCTTGGATGCGCTGGTGACCTGCGCGTGGACTTCCAAGCCGATCACGACCTCCCAGTCTCCGGTGGCACCCTGAATGCGGTAAGTGGATTCGCTCATGTTGAAATTCCGAACGTGAGATCGCCGATGGACTTGGAAACGAGGCTCACCACCAATCCTCCGGACGCGCGGTAAAGCCGCTGCGCTGTTCCAGCGCCAGGCTGGCGTTCAGCACGGTCTGCTCGTCGAGCGGCTTGCCGATCAGCTGCAGCCCGAGCGGCAAGCCCTGGCTGTTGAGGCCCGCGGGCACGCTGCTCGCGGGAAGCCCGGCCATCGAGGCAGGTACGGCGAACACATCGTTCAGATACATGGTCAGCGGATCGCCGGTCAGCTCGCCCAAGCCAAATGCTGCGGTCGGCGCGGTGGGCGCAAGGATCACATCGCATTCGTCCCAGGCCTGCTCGAAATCGCGGCTGATCAGCGTGCGGACCTTGGAGGCCTGCGTATAGTAGGCGTCATAGAAACCCGCGCTCAGCACATAGGTGCCGATCATGATGCGGCGCTTCACCTCGGCACCGAACCCCGCGGCGCGGGTGGCGGCGTACATTTCCTGAAGATCCGCGCCGTCGGGCAGATCGCGCAGGCCGTAGCGCACACCGTCATAGCGCGCGAGGTTGGACGAGGCTTCGGCGGGCGCGACGATATAATATGCGGGTCGCGCATATTGGGTGTGCGGCAGCGAAATCTCCACGATCTCGGCGCCCGCATCCGCGAGCCGCTTGGCCCCTTCGCGCCACAGCCCGTCGATCTCGCCGTCCATGCCCTCGACGCGGTATTCCTTGGGAATGCCGACGCGTAAACCCTTGAGATCGCCGGAAAGCGCGCCAGCCCAATCGGGCACCGGTTCGTTGAGCGAGGTCGAATCCTTCGGGTCGAAACCCGCCATCGCACCGAGCATGATGGCGCAATCGGTCACGTCGCGCGCCATCGGCCCGGCCTGATCGAGGCTCGAGGCGAAGGCAACCACGCCCCAGCGCGAGCAGCGACCATAGGTCGGCTTGATACCGGTGATGCCGGTAAAGGCGGCGGGCTGGCGGATCGAACCGCCGGTGTCCGTGCCCGTGGCGGCAGGGCAGAGCCGCGCGGCGACGGCGGCGGAGCTGCCGCCCGAGCTGCCGCCCGGCGACAGATCGGTGTTGCCGCCATCATTACGGCGCCAAGGGGAGATGACATTGCCGAACGCGCTGGTCTCGTTGGATGAGCCCATGGCGAACTGGTCCATGTTGAGCTTGCCCAGCATGCCCGCGCCCGCCTTCCACAGATTGGCGGAAACGGTGGATTCGTAAGGCGGGTGGAAACCCTTCAGGATGCCGCTGGCCGCCGTCGTCTCCACGCCGTCGGTGCAGAACAGATCCTTCATGCCGATCGGCACACCGGCCATGCTGCCCAGCTCTCCGCCGTCGGCCCGCGCCTTGTCGACCGCCTCGGCGGCGTTGATCGCGCGCTCCGGCGTGGTCACGAGGAATGCATTGAGCGCAGATGCCTTGGCGACGCGCGCATTGAATGCTTCGGCCACTTCGACGGCGGTAAAGCTGCCATCCTTCACGCCGTCACGGATGGCGGCGACGCCCAGTTCGGTCAGTTCGGTCATTATTCGATCACCTTTGGAACGCCGAAAAAGCCTTCTTCGCTCACCGGCGCATTGGCGAGCACCTCGGCGCGCTTCTGCCCATCGGTCACCGCATCATCGCGCAGGCGCAGATGATTGGGGATCACCGCGGTCATCGGCTCGACTCCGCTGGTGTCGACTTCGCCGAGCTGCTCGACGAAACCGAGGATGTTGTTGAGTTCGGGCTCCAGCGCCCGGGCCTCGTCCTCGCTGATCGCGATCCGCGCCAAGCGGGCGATCTTCAGGACGGTCTGCGTATCGACTGACATGTTGCGGGCGCTAACACCGCCGCCGAGGGGCTTCAAGATATTAGGGAGGCACAGGCCGATCGGAGCGTGGCCGAAATGCGCCACTCTTCAACGCATATTCATGCATGCTTGCTACCGGGATGACTTTCGCGCCGCAGCCTATATGTGTCCGGCAAACAGAATCTCCCGCGAAAGTCCTAAACCTTGGCTCGCAAGTTCCTGTATTTCATCGCGATCTGCATCGTGCTCGTGCTCGGTGCCGGCCTCGCCTGGTCCCAGTTCGGGGAGCGCTTCCTGCGCTACGCCAGCGTTCCAGACGTGGAATTCGTGAAGCAGGAAAAGCTGGCGCAGAATGTCTATGACGATCCGGCGATGTGGTTTGCCCGCCCCGGCCGCCGCAAATCGGTGGTGAACTGGCTGCCGCCCGGCATCCAGCCGCAGGGAAAGGGTGATGCGGCGATCTTCTTCATTCATCCCACCAGCTATCTCGCCAAAGACCACTGGAACGCGCCGCTGGACGATGAGGAATCGCAGCGCCGCGCAGGGCTGTTCCTCCAGGGCATGGCCTCTGCCTTCAACGCCGCCGGCGATATCTGGGCACCGCGCTACCGCCAGGCCGCGTTCGGCGCCTTTCTTACCGACAAGCCGGAAGGCCAGATGGCGATCGATGCCGCTTATCAGGATGTCGATCAGGCCTTCGACGCGTTCCTGAAGGGCATCGCACCGGACCAGCCGATCGTCCTTGCCGGACACAGCCAAGGCGCGCTCCATCTGGAACATCTGCTGCGGGATAGAATTGCGGGCACACCACTCGCCGAGCGAGTCGTGGCGGCCTATGTCGTCGGCTGGCCGATCAGCCAGACGACCGACCTGGAGGCACTCGGCCTGCCGGAGTGCGCGGATGCGGACCAGTCCGGCTGTATTCTCAGCTGGCTAAGCTATGCGGAACCGGCCGATTTCAGCTTTATAGAGAAGGCCTATAACGACACGGTCGGCTTCGATGGCGCGAGCCGCAGCGGTACGCCGATCCTGTGCACAAACCCCCTCACCGGCACGGCGGACGACGCCGCGCCCATCGAGGCCAATCTCGGCACCCTCGTTCCCAATGACGATCTGACTGCCGGTGAACTGGTCCCCGCATCGGTGCCCGCACGCTGCGATCCCAAGGGCTTTCTTCTGATCGGAGACCCGCCGCAGCTTGGACCCTACGTGCTGCCGGGGAACAACTATCATGTGTACGATTACCCGCTGTTCTGGGCCAATGTGCGCGCCGATGTCGGGAGGCGTCTGGACGCCTACGAATCGCGATGAGTGAGGGTGAACGCGGCGCCATCGTGGAGACGGCCGCCGGCCTGCGGACGTTATTGCCGGACGGCGGGGCGCTGATCGGGCTGGACCTCGGCACGAAGACCATAGGCACCGCCTTTTGCGATGCCGGCTGGAGCTTTGCGACGCCTGCCACCACCATCAAGCGGCGCAAATTCCTGGCGGACCGCGAGGAGCTTCGCACCGCCATCGCCGGCCGCAATGCCCGCGGCGTCGTGCTCGGGCTGCCGCGCAATCTCGACGGGAGCGAGGGGCCGCGCGCGCAATCTACCCGTGCTTTCGCGCGCAATATCGCCGATTTGGGCCTACCCATTCTGCTGTGGGATGAACGCTGGAGCACGCAGGCGGTCGAACGCTCGATGATCGAACAGGATGTGAGCCGCGGCAAGCGCGCCGAGCGCATCGATTCGGCCGCCGCGGCCTATATCCTGCAAGGTGCGATCGATGCTCTGACCATCGGCTGAGATTGCAGCGGGGTTGGTCATTTAGCATACCAAAAATTTACGATCTGCCGCCATAAGGACGGCATGAAGATCAAGATTGATATAGATCAGCTCCGCGTTGGAATGTATCTCCATTCGATCGAGGGTTCGTGGTTTGCCAACCCCTTCTGGCGCCGTCGCTTCCTCCTCACAAAAGAGGATGACATCCAGACCCTGCGGGATTCGGAAATCCGGGAAGTCTATATCGATTGTTCCAAAGGCGCCTCTCCTGCGTCCAATCGGGAAATGCCAAAGGCGTCTACGCGCAATCCATCCGCGCCGGTGCTCTCCAGCGCAAGGACACGCCGCGAGGAAGCGACGCGGGTCATCCATCGGTCCAAACAGGTTATGCGCACCGTGTTCGACCGATCGCGCCTCGGCCAGATCGTACACGCGAGCGACGTGGATTCGGTGGTCGACGAAATCGCGGAATCGATGGATTCCAACCAGAAGGCGCTCACCGGCCTGCTGCGCCTCAAGAACAAAGACGAATATACCTACGCCCATTCGGTTGCCGTCTGCGCGCTGATGATCGGCCTTGCCAGACATCTCGGCATGGACGAGGCGCAAGTCCGTGAGGTCGGCATGGCGGGTCTTTTACACGATATCGGCAAGTTGACGATTCCGGAGGCGATCCTCAACAAGCCGGACAAGCTGACCGATCAGGAATTTCGGCAGATCATCACCCATTCCGAGCGCGGCGCGGACATCATCAGCCAAGGTGAAGGCATCCCGGCCGTCGCGATCGAAGTCTGCCGCGATCATCATGAGAAATTTGATGGAACCGGCTATCCCAATGGCTTGAAAGGCACTGACATTTCCCTAGCGGCGCGAATGGCGGCGCTGTGCGATGTCTATGACGCGCTGACCTCCGAACGCCCCTACAAAGCGGCGAACACACCCATCGAGGCCTTGACCAGAATGCACCAGTGGGAGGGCCATTTCGATCCGGAACTGTTCTTCGCGTTCTGCCAATCGCTCGGCATCTTCCCTGCGGGTATGCTTTGCCGGACCAGCAGCGGGATGCTGGGTGTGATCGTGCCCCCCTGCCCGCGCGAGACGCTGCCCCGACTGCGCCTGTTTTACGATTTGAGCCGCGAACGGATCGTCACGCCGCGCGATGTCGTGATCGCCGGAAGCAATCTGGATCGGCCGACTGCGGAAGTCCCTCCCGCCGCCTACGATGTTCGCGATTGGGAGCGCTTCAAGAACTATTTGTTCGAACGGGCCGAACGCGCCGATCTCGCTATTCTCCAGCGTTACTGGAGAGCGCCGGCACCGGCCGTAGCAGTTCGCAAGCCTGCTGAAGCGCCGATTACTACCGGACCAGCCCCCACCGCTTGGCAACCAAGCAGCCTGAACTGATTTCGACAATCAGGCTGCCAGAGGCAGAACACGTTCAGCCGCGGCTAAAAAGCTTAGGCTTGGCGGCACCCCTCTTGCCGGGCAGAACATCGCGATGATGGATGCGCCTTGGCTCTGGATCGCCTTGGCCGCCGTCAATCTGATCACGTTTACAATCTATGGCTTGGACAAAGCCAGTGCGCGAAGCGGCGCGCGCCGAGTCCCAGAACGAACGTTGCTCATGCTGGCGTTGATCGGCGGCTCACCCGCCGCTTTTGCAGCGTGCCGTTGCCTCCGGCACAAGACCGCAAAGAAAAGCTTCATGAACAAGCTCTTTCTGGTCGCCCTTCTGCAAGCGGTTGCAGCCGGAACGCTGCTGGGCTTCGCCATCTAGCACGTTCCGACCGCGTTTTGCGTCAGCCGACCACTTCGCCGCGCACCGGATTTTCGACCGTTTCGGGAGAAAGATCGCCCCGTTTATTCTTCAGCGACTTCATGTCGATGACGTAGCGGAAGCGTGCATCCTCAGCCTTCACCTTTTCGAAGACGTCGTTGATGTCGGCGATGTCCACCTGCTTGATCTCCGGGCGGATGTCATGCTTCGCGCACAGTTCCAGTACCTCCTGCGTATCGGCGATTCCGCCGATCAGCGAGCCGGATACGGCGATGCGGTTGAACACCATGGGGCCCGGCGAGAAGGCATCGAACTGCATCATGTTGCCGACCACGACGAGCGTGGTGTTAGGCTTCATCAGCCCTAGATAATCGGCGATGTCGTGCGGATAGGGAATGGTGTCGATCAACATGTCGAGGCTCTGGGCCGCATCTTTCAGCGCATCCTCATCCTCCATAACGATCACCTCGTCCGCGCCGAGCGCTGCGATCGCTTCGCGCTTTTCGGGAGAGGTGGTGAGCGCCACGACCTTCGCGCCGAGCGCCTTGCCGATCTGCACCGCCATATGACCCAGGCCGCCGATACCAGCGACGCCGAGCGTCTGCCCGGACTTCAGGCCGAAATGCTTCATCGGGCTGTAAGTGGTGATGCCGGCGCACAGGATCGGCGCGGCCTTGTCCGGCTCGATCGCGTCCGGAATCTTCAGCACGAATTCCTGACGCACGGTGATGTTGTCGGAATAGCCGCCATAGCTGTTGGTGCCATCGGGCTTCTTCGGGCCGTTATAGGTGAGCGTGCAGCTCTTGGGCCCTTCGCAATATTGTTCATCGCCGCGCTCGCACGGATCGCATTGCTGGCAGCTGTTGACCATGCAGCCGACACCGACCAGATCGCCGACCGCAACCTTGTCCACGCCGTCACCGGTCTCGGTCACGCGCCCGACGATTTCATGGCCCGGCACGCAGGGCCAGACCGTGTTTTCCCAGTCGTCGGCGCACTGGTGAATGTCCGAATGGCACACGCCGCAATAGTCGATGTCGATAGCGATTTCGCCGGCGCGCAGCGGCTCGCGATCAAAGGTGACGGGGCGTAGTTTTTCGCTGGCGGACGGCGCGCCATATCCGATGGTGGGCATAGTGATTTCCTGCTGTGTGTAATGCACAATACAATGCGTGCACCGCCGATTGGATGCACCGCCCGTCCCGCCGCAGCGTCCGATAGCCGCGCGCTTGCCGCTGTCCGCCCGCATCGCTAGGAACTGCCGCTTGATGACAGCATCCGATCCAGCCAGCCGCTATCCTTCGGGCAGCGCGGCCTTTCCGCACGCGAACCTCCTCGGGATCGCCGGCCTGCAACCCTGGGAAATCCTGTTCCTGCTCGACGAGGCGGAGCAATGGGTGACGATGAACAGGCAGGCATCCAAACATGACGATCGGCTGGCGGGCCTCACCCTCATCAACGCGTTTTTCGAGAACTCCACGCGCACGCTGCTGAGCTTCGAGATTGCGGGCAAGCGGCTGGGAGCAGACGTAGTCAACATGCATGCCGCGCAGTCGAGTGTGAAGAAGGGGGAAACGCTGATCGATACGGCGGTGACGCTGAACGCCATGCGCGCCGACGCCATCGTAATCCGCCACGCCAGCTCCGGCGCGGTGCAGCTGATTTCCGACAGGGTGGACTGCCCGGTGCTCAACGCAGGCGACGGCAGCCATGAACATCCCACGCAGGCCTTGCTGGATGCGCTCACCATCCGTCGGCGCAAGGGCGATATATCGGGCCTGCGCATCACCATCTGCGGCGATGTGCTGCACAGCCGGGTCGCGCGTTCCAACATGATCTGCCTCGGCACGCTGGGCGCCGAAGTGCGGGTCGCCGCGCCTCCTGCCCTTCTGCCGACCGGGCTGGACGCGCTGAACGTCACCGGCTTTACCGATTTCGATGCCGCGCTGGACGGCGCCGATGTGGTGATGATGCTGCGCCTGCAGAATGAGCGGATGGCGGGCCCCTTCATCCCTAGCCCACGCGAATATGCCTATCTCTACGGTCTCGACGAGCGGCGACTCAAGCTCGCCGCACCGGATGCGCTCGTGATGCATCCGGGGCCGATGAACCGCGGCGTGGAGATCGTCTCGACCATCGCGGACGGCCCGGAACGCTCTGCGATTACGGAGCAAGTGGAAATGGGCGTGGCCATGCGCATGGCCTGCCTCGATGTGCTTACGCGCCGCGCGCGCAAGGTGGAGGGCTGGGCGTGAACCTCTCGATCATTGGCGGGAATGTGATGCTTCCGGGCGAAAGCGACGCAAAAGACGTCGCGGTCCACATCGCGGACGGCCGCATCGCAGACACTGTCTCGGCCGAGGCCGAAACGCTGGATGCGAAGGGCCTTATCGTGGCGCCCGGCATCGTCGACCTGGGTGTGTTCGCGACCGACAAGCCAGCCTTTCATTTCGGCGGGATAACCCGCGCAGCTCTGATGCCGGACCGCACGCCGCCGCTGGACGATCCGGGGGCGGTTCGCTCCGCCACCCGCTCGGGCAAACCGGATTTCTGGGTCCACCCGCTCGGCGCCGCCACAAAGGATCTCGCGGGCACCGAGCTGGCCGAATATGCGCTGATGCGCGAAGCGGGGGCGCGCGGCGTCGCCACGGGACGGCGGTGGATTGCCGACAGCGGCGTGATGCTGCGCGTCATGAGTTATGCCGCCGCGCTGGGTCTTCCGGTCTTCGTGCACAGCGAGGATGGCGGGCTGGCGGGCAACGCCGTCGCCACCGCGGGTGAAACCGCGACACGGCTCGGCCTGCCGCAGGCGCCTGCGTGCGCCGAAGCGCTCTCCATCGCGCGGGACCTGATGTTGGCGCAGGAAAGCGGCGCGCACGTGCATTTTCGCAAGGTGACCACCGCGCGCGGGCTCGATCTGATCCGCGATGCCAAGGCGCGCGGGCTACGCATCACTTGCGGCATAACGCCCGCGCATCTGTTCCTTTCGGACATCGCCGTCACCGGCTTCCTCACCTTTGCCCGTCTGTCCCCACCCTTGCGCGCAGAGGAGGACCGTCAGGCCTGTCTCGATGCAGTTGCGGACGGCACCATCGACGTCATTTCTTCGGGCCATGATCCGCGCGGGGAAGAGGACAAGCGCCTGCCCTTCGCCGACGCCGCACCGGGCATGGCAGGGGCCGAAACGCTGCTGGCGATGTCGCTCAATCTCGTGCGAGACGGGCGGATCACGATGGGGCGGCTGTTCGAACTGCTCAGCACCAATCCGGCGCGCATCCTTGGCGCGCCCGCCGGGAAGATCGCGGCGGGTCTGGAGGCGGACCTGATCCTGTTCAATCCGGATACGCCCTGGCAGGTCGATTCGTCGAAAATGGCCGCCCAGGCCGGCAATACGCCGTTCGACGGACTGCCGGTTCAGGGGCGCGTGCGCCGCCTGATCAAGGGCGGCACACTGATCAAATAAAGCATAAGAGGCGGCTCAGCGCGAGGCGAGAAGCCGTCCGGTCATCGTCCCGGCGGCATATTGCACTGCACCGCCCCCGCGCATGTTGCGCACGATGCAGCGGCCGCCTTCGGACTTCAGCGCGGCGCAAAGCTTCTGCGCGCTCGCCGCATCGTCGAAGCCCATCGCTGCCAGACGGTAGAGCGTCTTGCCGCCGACCGCGATCTTGGCGCTGGCGGTGGAATAGCCCTTCAACACCGGATGGCGGCGCTGATAGATTTTCCACGCCTTGGCTGCGTTGTCGGGCGAAGAAAACGCGCCGATCTGAACGAGATGCGAGCCGCGAAGCCCCGGCTCTGCATCGCTCTTGCGTGCGGCGACTCCGGGTTTCGGTGCTGCCGCGGCCAGCTTGACCGGCCCAGGCGAAGATTTGGCTGCGGGTGCGGCTTTGGCCGGCGCGGAAGGTGCCTTGATCACCGGCGCAGCGGCAGCCGTCCTGACCGAGCGATCCTCGACCGGCTGGCGCGGCTCGGGTGCTGACCGCGAAGGAGCTGGCGCCGGGACTACGGATACGTCGCTTTCCTGCGCTGCAAAGATCTGGTGGCCGCCCTGCATCGGCGCCGGACCGACGGCTGGAAGCGGTTCAGCGCCGCGCGGAATGGCGACGGATGCCACCATCTCTGCTTGCCGTTGATTGCTGAAATCGAGCGCGAGGCCGATCGGACGACCGGCGTCGGCCACGGGTGCAACGCCGAGTAGCCCGGCGACGCGTGTTTGATAGGCACCGGGCCGGGCCATCTGCGCCCAGCTGGCGATGCGCTTTTCCACCTGATCGGCGCTCATGTCCTGCGCAGCCATGATCCGCGCCTCCCGCCAGCGGCCATCGAGAGCATAAGCTAGCGCCAGGTTCTGGCGCGTCTTGGCGCTGGAGGAATCGGTGCGGATCGCGGTGGTCAACACCTCGACGGCGCGCTTGCTGTCGCCGGCAAGGGCCAAGGCGAGGCCGTAATCGGCGTCGGGCAGGACGGCCCGGTTCTGATCGAGCGTCTGTCGCGCCGCACCGACTTTGCCGCTGGCGGTCTGTGTGAGCGCCAGTCCGATTACCGAGCGCGGATCGCTCTGCCCCAGCGTCATCGCCTCCCGGAAACTGTCGCCCGCAGAATCGAAACGCCCGGCGGCCAGATAGGCTTGGCCGAGCAGGCTGCGCAGCTGCGGATTGTCCGGATCGGTCAGCACCGCCGCCTCGGCATAGCCGATGGCATCGTCATTATTTCCCTTGGACAGGGCCTTCTCGGCCTTTGCCTGCGCCTTCACCGCGCTCTTGGCCGGGCGCGGCGCATCCGAAGCAGCGGAAAGCTGGCCGGGCGTCACCGTCGAGCAGCCCACCGTGGTCAGCGCGAACAGCGCTCCGGAAGTGGCCAGTCGAACGAAAATTGAGGCTTTCATGATGCGATCCTGTCTCGGTTTCATGAAGAACGTGTGGGCATGTGGCGCGCCATGTCGCCCAGTTCGGGCATCCCGGCGAGAAGCTCGTCCAGCGCCCCGGTAACCAGCTTCTGTGCGCTGACATTGCGCACAGCGCAGGCCAGCCGAAGCTTGAGATGACGCTCCTGATCCAGCCGCAGCGTGAAGGCAGTCTTGTCCTTCGCCGCGACCTTGGGCTTTTTCGGTGCCGTCTTCCTGGGAGAGGGTGCGGGCACAGGGAGGCTTTCGGCCTCCGGCTGAACCGCATGCGGCTTGACGGCGAGAAGCGGACGCGATTCCTCTTCCGGTTCGAACGCGGCTTCCGGTTCGGCGACGCTGGGTTCGTCCATGTCCTGCGCTGCATCGAAGGACGGAGTATTGAGCGGATGATCGGCTTCCAGCCTGCTCGCCGCTTCTTCCAGTTCCTCGTCGCTTGGCAGCGCATGGCCTTTGAGCCGCTCGGACTGTTCCGCGATGCGCGCCCGGCTCGCCGGATCGGTATCGGGAATGGCCCCCATTAGCGGATTCCGGCGATAGCGCGCTTCCTCTCCGGTCTCTGCCTCCGGATCGGGGTCGACATCATAGCCCATGTCGTTCCAGCCCAGATCGTCATGATCGAAGGCGGACGGATGGTTGGTCGGCACCGGGCGGCGCATGGCCGGCTTGGCAGCACCCTTGCGGGCCAGAAGGCCGGACGAAAGCGATGCGAAGGATTTGGCTTCACCCATGGACGCGCCCTCTCAGCTTCCGACCACGCGGCGGCCGAAGCCGCCCATCGGGCGGGCGGCGATCGGGTGGTGGCTGGACGCGGCAGGGGCGGAGAAGATCGTACGGCGGAAGTTCTTTTCCAGCCGGTCCGACATATAGTCCCACAGCTGCGTGACCTCTGCCGCGCTGCGCCCGTTCGGGTCCACTTCCATCACCGTGCGACCGTCGATCATTGAGGCGGCGAAATCGGTGCGGTGGTGCAACGTGATCGGCGCGACGGTGCCGTGCTGTGAAAGGGCCACGGCAGCCTCCGATGTGATCTTGGCCTTGGGCGTTGCCGCATTCACGACGAAGATGAGCGGTTTACCGGCGCGCTCGCACAGATCGACGGTGGCGCCCACGGCGCGCAGATCGTGCGGGCTGGGGCGTGTCGGCACCACGATGAGTTCCGCGACCGAGATCACGCTCTGGATCGCCATGGTGATGGCAGGCGGCGTGTCGATCACGGCAAGCTTGAAGCCCTGCTGCCGCAAGGTGGCAAGGTCCGATGCCAGACGCGCAACCGTGGTCTGCGCAAAGGCAGGATATTCCGGATCGCGCTCATTCCACCAGTCGGCCAGCGAGCCTTGCGGATCGATGTCGATCAGGACAACAGGACCGGCTCCGGCCAGTTGGGCCTGAACCGCCAGATGGCCGGAAAGAGTGGTCTTGCCCGATCCGCCTTTCTGAGATGCAAGTGCCAGAACCCGCAAGCCTATTCCCCTTTTGCATTGGTTTCGGGCTGCGGGTTTTGCAGAACAGGCTAAAGATCAGGTTAACGCCTCGCCGTGACGCTCTATATGAGGCGCCTGCGCATTCAGCCGCTGTTTATGGTCTTTTCTTGAAGGCTTGGTTAAGCTGCGGGCGTGCCGGATTAACCCTTTATTGAACGAAAACTGCCATGGCCGGGCAATCCAACGGAGTAGTGCCCCATGAACCGCCGTCTGTTTGCTTTCGCTGCCCTCGCCTGCTCGCTGCCGATCGCGGCCCCCGCGCTCGCCGATGTAAAAGCGGGCGTCGATGCATGGGCGGCGGGCGACTATGAAGGCGCGGTCAAGGAATGGCGCGAGCCGGCTCTGGCCGGCGATGCCGACGCGCAGTTCAACCTGGGTCAGGCCTATCGCCTGGGGCGCGGCGTTCCGGCCAATCTGGACATTGCGCTGGACTGGTTCCGCAAGGCTGCGGCACCGCGCGATGGGGGCATCATCCACCAGAAGGCCGCGGACGAATATGGCCTCACCCTGTTTCAGACCGGCAAGCGCGCCGAGGCCCTGCCCTATATCCAGGCCGCCGCGCAGCGCGGCGAACCGCGCGCGCAATATGTTCTGGGCACTGCGCTGTTCAACGGCCAGCTGGTCGAGAAGGACTGGGTGCGCGGCTATGCCCTGATGAGCCGCGCCGCGAGCGCCGGGATCCCCGCCGCGCAGCGCAGCCTCGATCAAATGAACAATTATGTGAGCGATACGCAGAAGGCGCAGGCGCTCGCCCTGGCCTCCTCCATGGGCAGCGGTGACGGCGGCGAAGGCTTCCAGATCACGAAGGCCGAACCCGCGCCTGCAGCCCGTCCGGTCGATCTGCCGCCATCGCAGCCTGCCGCCGTATCGACCGCGCGCGCGGTCGATCTGCCGCCGTCTCAGCCTGCGGGCGCAACCTATGCACCGCCATCGGACGCTGACGAAACGTCGGCGCCAGCGATGGCGGAGGCACCGATGCCCGCGCCCGCTCCGGCCCCGGTCGCGCGGCCCGCACCTATGGCAACGCCCTCACCCACCGGGGATTTCGCGCGCATCGACGATGTGAGCGACATTCCGGGCTATGTCCCGTCCGCGCCCGTCCGCGCGACATCCGGCGCCGGCGTTTCGGCTGCTCCCGCGGCTACGCCCCGTGCCACCAAGCCTGCTGCGGTGGCAAATGGCGACTGGCGCGTTCAGATCGGCGCGTTCAGCACGGAAGCGCGCGCGCGCAAGCAGTTCGCCGCGCTGGAAAAGAAAGTGTCCGCGCTGTCGGGCAAGCAGCCCTATCTG
>JBELIU010000050.1:0-14994 GCA_042090735.1 Novosphingopyxis sp.
CTGCTTCACCGGCGATTACCCTACGCGCCTGACCGATCACGACGCCCTGGAGCACCCCGATCAGCTCAATCTGCTGAACGTAGAGGCGGCGGAGTAGTCCGCAGCCCGCCGTCATTGCGAGGAATGAAGCGACGCAGCATTCCAGGGTGAAGGCAGCGTTGCGCCGCCTTCGTCTTGCCGCCTGGCCCCGTTCCGCGCCAAGACCAAACGCCCTTCAAGACCACGAAAGCGCATTATGACCGACACCCCCGAAAAAACCGCCCTCGTCACCGGAGCAAGCCGCGGCATCGGCGCGGCGCTGGCGAAGCGGCTGGCGGCGGACGGCTATCATGTCGTGCTCACCGCCCGCACGTCGGACGCGCTGGAGAAGGTGGAAGACGAGATCTTCGAGGCGGGCGGCCACGCCACCATCGCGCCGATGGACCTGACGGAGGGCGACAGCATCGCCCGCCTTGCCACCGCGATCTCGCAGCGCTGGGGCAAGCTGGACCTGCTGGTGCTCAACGCCGCGATGCTCGGCAATCTCGGCCCCGTCACCGCGATCGATGGCAAGGAATTCAACAAGCTCCTCACCCTCAACATCGTGGCGCAGCAGGCGCTGATCGCCAATTTCGATCCGCTGCTGAGGAAGAGCGAGGGCGGCCGCCTGATCGCGCTCACCAGCAGCGTCGGCCAGACCCCGCGTCCCTATTGGGGAGCGTACGGCGCCAGCAAAGCCGCGTTGGAAGTGATGGTCCAGGCCTACGCCCAGGAAGTCAAACGCCTCAGCAACATCCGCTCCGCCATCCTGGACCCCGGCGCCACCCGCACTAAGATGCGCGAAAACGCCTATCCGGGCGAAGATCCTGAAAGTGTGAAGCCGCCGCAAGCGGTGGCAGACGCGGTAGCGGAGCTGCTGGCGAGTGATTTCGAGACGGGACACCGGATGCGGGTTGAGGGGTAGATGTTCGAGATTGAATCGGTTTCGGACAGGCTGCTATCGGCGCGGTGAGCGCATAAAGCTGTAAGTCAGCAAACGCGGCACTTTGGCTTTGCGGACCAACAGAGGCCGTTCTCTCCTGCCCCCTCACGAATTTTAAACCATCCCCATAAACTCTGTTCGAGTGGCTTCTCACTACGCTGGCTGCAGCTTCAACGCATAAGGCCGCGCCCATGTCGGGATATTTCGTTCGCACCATATTGAGCATGGTTACCGCCTCCGCTTTGCTTTGCAGTGCGGACGTCGCTCGGGCGCAGGATCAATCGATTCCGCCCGAAGCGCAGGCGGAAGAAGGCGCGCCGCTCACCCTGCAAGTCGTCTACACGGGCGATGTCATCGGGGTGGCCAGCGGGGGGATCGAGCGCGGGGTGCGGTATCTCGACAATCTGTTCGTCACGGCAGATGGCGATCTGGAGCGGCTGGTGGGCTGGGACGGCGCGGTTTTCCAGGCCGATGTGCTCAACAATTTGGGCGGGCGGCCCAATGATCTGGCCGGATCGCTGCAGGGCGTCGACAATATCGAAGTGTCTCAGCCTCGCCTGAAGCTGTACGAGGCGTGAATCGAGCAGCGGTTCGGCACTGCAGGATCGCTGCGGGTCGGCCTCTACGATCTGAACAGCGAATTCTACGTCAACGATTCTGCCGCGCTGCTGATTTCCCCCTCCTTCGGCATCGGATCGGAACTGGCGGCGACGGGCACCAATGGCCCTTCCATCTTCCCCTCCACCGCGCTTGCCGCCCGGTTGCGGTGGAATTTCGACGATCTGTACGCGCAGGCCGTTGTCATCAACGCGCAGGCGGGCACGCTGGGCGATGTGGGGGGTATCGATCTGTCCGGCCGCGAAGGCGTGCTGTTCGTGGGTGAAGGCGGCTGGGCGAAAGGAAACGGCAAGCTCGCCGCCGGGGCGTGGCAATATAGCAAGAAACAGCCCGAAGTGGTTCCGCCTGGCCTCACCGAAACGGGAAGGGACGTCACATCGCGCGGCATCTACGCCGTGCTCGAACATGATCTGCTCGGAACGCCCAGCGGGCCCGGCAATATGACTGGGTTTCTGCGGATCGGATTTTCCGACGGCAAGACCACGCCGTTCAGCGCCGGCTGGCAGGCCGGCGTGTTGGTGAGCCACATTCTGCCGTCACGCCCCGCCAGCGTCCTTTCGCTGGGCGCGGCGAGCAGCATTCTCTCCGATCATTACCGGGCGGGCGACCCGTCTCTGCTGAACGCGGAAACGGTGATCGAGGCGACCTATAGCGACGAGATCGCACCTGGCGTCGCCATACAGCCGGATGTGCAATATATCATCAATACCGGCGCCGACCGATCGATCGAGGATGCGCTGGTGCTGGGCCTGCGCCTGATCTTGGCCTGGTCTTCAAACTGACGTCGCGCGGCGGGCCGCGCGCGGTTTCTCGTTAACCCAGTGCGTAGGGCAGCCGCTCGAAGGCGCCGCGTTTGTGATCGCGTTTATAGGCCTTGTGGTCATGGCGCAGGCGCTCGGCGGCTTCGCATGCGAAACAGGTGATGTCGTCGATGAAGACGTGGCGCGGCTCCATCGCTTCCAGGATCGCGGGTTCGACGTCATAGTCGATATCGCCCACCTCGTCCGATCGCGCATGGGCGCGGGCCAGCGCGCGGCCGCAGATGTCGGCATAATCCTTCCACTCGCCATAATCGAGATCGTCCAGATCGATATCGTCGCGGAAAGGCGCACGCTCGCGCGTCAGGAAGCTTATCCCGTCGATGGTAACGCTGCCATAGAACGGATCGCCATCGGGCAGATGCACCCGCTGGCCGTGGACGATGCGCGCAGCCTCGTCGTCGAAATCGCGACGCGGCGAGGGAACCAGGCCGTCCATCGCGCTGCGGCGGGCGCGCTTGAATTCGATGATCCAATCGTCGGTCGTGTCCTCCGACGGGCCTTCGAGCAGCACATAATAGCGGTCCAGCCCCAGCGATGCCGTGCCCTGCCCATGCCGCATGGCGACGTCCTTGACGCGCAGCGATCCATGCAGCGCGTCCGGCTCCAGCCCGCGCGCCTCCACAAGATTGTCGATCAGCTTCTGGAACTCGTCACGGCGGGAACTGATCGGCGTGAGCTCCTCGCTGGTGCGGAAGCCGTCGCCCTTTTCGTTCTGATAACGGTCCTTCAGCCAGCTTTTGCGGTCGGTCAGTGCGTTCTCGAACAGCCGGGCGATCAGCGGCGGGCTGTTGTCCATGCGGTAGACATGCGTCGTCTCGATCTCGTCGCGCGCGCATTCCTCCATGCCGGCCGCGTAGCCCTTGACGAAGGCCTTGGCGATCTTGCGGCGCTTCTTGTCGCCAAAGCCGCCGATCTCGCGCGCGGCGATCACGAAGCCGGCGGCGCCGCGCTTGATGTCCCAGCTGAACGGGCCGTAGCCCGCCTCGTCGAAATCATTGACCGAGAAGATCGGCGCATGATCGATATTGGGCATGATGCCGAAATTTTCCGGATGCACATCGCCCAGCAACAACACCTCGGGCATCGCGCCATCTGTGCCCGCCATGTCGCGGTAGAAGACAAGCGCCGTGCCGCGGAAGAAGGCGAAGAGCGACTTCGCCAGCGCATCGAACTTCGCGCGCGTTCCTTCCGCGCGGTGATCGATCCGCTCCACATGGTCTTCCAGGATCGTCGCGCGGACATGCTCGCGACGCGCCTGGCCGGTCAGGAAGGTGGGCAGCGGCACCGCCGCCTCTCCCGCGAAGCGCGTGGCGAGCCGTTCATAGGCGTCGCGGCGCGCGCCCCGCTCTTCCTCGCGCTGCTCGCTGCTTTTCGCCCACCGATCCTTGCTAGACATCCCCGCGCTCCCCGGCGTTGTTGGCCCGTCCATTCACGGACACCCAATGCGCCAGCATGGCAAAGGGTTCTGGCGCGCAAAGCGCGGAAGAATTAGGGAAAGCGCTTGGTCAGTGTCACCCGAAAGTTGCGCGGCGCCCCAGGCGTCGTCCCGACAGTGGCGTCGGAGCTGCTGATATAAGAGCTATCGAACACATTATCCAAATTCGCCCTGATTTTGATGTCGGGGGTGACCGCATAGCTCAGATTGGCCCGCGTGACCGTATAGGACGGCAGTCGACAGGACGTGCCGAAGGGGTCGCCCGCGCGGCTGCCGACAGTGGTGACGCCTCCGCGTATGCCCCAGGGGCCGAGTTGCTTCAGCACGAACAGGCTGCCGGCGTGGGCGGGCACGTTCGCTAACTTACTCCCGATCAGCGTCTTCACGACGGGATCGGCGGCATTGGGGTTCAACACAGTGCGCTTCTCCAGATCGAACGGCGCCCCCCGCCCCGTCAGCGCGCCGTCTATCTGGCTAAATTTCAAGCCCAAGTCCGCCGAACGGCTCCTCTCCGCCAAGAAGGTGGCGAAGCCGTCCGAGGGGTTCTGACGCAGCGAGCGGCCTCAGCTGGTGTAGAGCGGGAGACGCTCCGACGCGCGCCAGGACGGGGCGGTGCGCGGCGTGACGCCGCTATCGCGCGTATCGAGGGCGTCACTGCCGGTCAGGCGGTTGTGGACATCTTCGCGAACGCTGTTCCAGCGCGCGCCGAGCAACAGGGTGAAGGCACCTGCGCGGATGACGTCCTGTTCGCGGCGATTGCTGCCGCGTTCTGCAGCCGACCATCGTACTATTGTGAGTGCCGTCACTAGAACCGTTGAAGCTATTTTCCGCAATCAGCCCGGATCGGGCAGCGCGGTCCGTCGGGGCGCCCGGCTTGCAATGTAGGACAAGCTCTGCCCTATGCTTTGCGATGCAGAACGAACCGTGTACAGACTGGGCTCTATGCCGGGCCACGGGCTTGCCGGTATGCCGCTGCCTCGCGGTCGGCACGGCGGCCATTCGCCATGCCGCAAGGCGCCGTGCCGACGGCGCTGCTTTGCGGAGCGTCTTTCCGGCTCTGGACAGTGTGAAGCGGTGTGAAGCTGGCCGCGGCCCCGCCGATTGCGGGAGCCCCGGCCTGCCCCGGTCAGAAGCCTGCGGTGATCGACGCCTTCACGGTTCGCGGGCCGCCCTGAAGCAGCGCGCTGGAGAAGCTGTCGAACGCGGACGCCCAGTAACGCTCATTCGCCACGTTCTCGACCGAGACGCGCAGCGTCAGCGGCACGTCGGCCACGGCCAGCACGTAGCGCGCACCGGCATCGAAGCGGGTCCAGCTGTCCAGCTTCAGCGTGTTGGCCGGGTCCACCCACTGCTCGCCGGTATGGATCACGCGGCCGGTCAGCGTCACGCCCGGCACGAAGGCGAGGTCCCACTCGACATCGGCATTGGCGGTCCACTCCGGCACACCCGCCACCTGGTTGCCGCCGATCAGCTCGGCATCGGTATAGGCCGCGCCGCCGATGAGCCGCAGGCCCGGCGCAAGCTGGCCGTTCACGGTGAACTCCAGACCGCGATGGCGCTGATCGCCCAGATAGCCGAAGCTGCCATCGTCCTGAATGCCCTCGCCCGGCCGCTCGATGGTGTAGGCGGCCAGGCCCAGGAAGACGGTGCCGACCTGCAGCTTGCCGCCCAGCTCGTACTGGACCGAACGGCGGGGGGCGAGCACGGCGCCGGGGTTGGTAACGAGGTTCGGATCGAGCGGCGCGACCGGCCCCTGCTGCAGCGCCTCGATCCGGTTGGCGTAGAGCGAGAGGCCGCGCACGGGCTTCACCACCAGCCCGGCGACGGGCGTCACCGCATCCTCGCGATACTCGGTGTCGAGATCGCCGCTGAAATAGCTGTAGCTCTCCACATCGATCCGCTGAAGGCGCAGCCCGCCGGTCAGCAGGATACGGTCCTCCCACAGGCCCATCGTGTCGGACGCAAAGGCGCTGAACAGCCGCGTGCGCGCGATCGGGAACGGATCGTCCAGATCGCCGCCGACCAGCGTGGAGCTTGGCAACGCCACCTGCACCGGATCGTACAGGTTGGTGGCAAAACCGGCAAAGCCCGGCCCGTAGCGGAAGTCGTAAGCGTTGCGGTTCACCTGCCAGCTGGCATTGGCTCCGACGTTGAACTCGTGCGTCACCGCCCGGCCCAGCTTCACCCGGATGCCCGCCTCCACTGCCTCGTTGTTGTCGGTCCGCGGCACGAACAGCGCATTGCCGTTGGCCGCGCCGGTTGCGGCGTCGTTGACAGTGATGTTGCCGTAGATGCCGTCCTCGCGCCCGTCGCGCGCGCCCGCCTTGGCGTAGAGCATGGCGTTGTCCGCCACGTCATACTCCAGGCTCAGCGTCCCGAACAGATCGCGCAGCTCGGTATAGGTGAAGTCCTGCGCATAGTTGGCATCGGCCTCCGGCACGGCGGGCAGGGCGGCGCTGGCAATGGTGACCTTGGGCCGCAGCCGATCGATGCGGATGTTCTGCCAGGCCAGATCGAGCGCGGCGCGGAACGGCCCGCCGTCATAGTCGATCGCGCCACCGATCACCGCGGTACGGCGGTCCTCACGGTCCACCGCGGTCTCGCCATCGCGGTAAGCGGCGTTCAGGCGTACGCCCCATTCCCCGTTCGCACCGAAGCGGCGCGAAACATCTACGCTGCCGCCGAAGCGGCTCTTCTGCTCATAGCTGGCGGTTACGCGAGCAACATCGCTCGCCTCCGCGCGCTTCAGGATCAGGTTGACGTTGCCGCCCAGGCCCGATCCGCCCGGAGCTGCGCCGTTCAGGAAGGCGCTGGACCCGTTCAGCACCTGCACGCTACCGAGCAGTTCGGGCGCGACCAACTGGCGCGGAGTGACGCCGTAAAGGCCGTTCAGTCCGATATCGTCGCCGAAAAGCGCGAAACCGCGGATGACGAACAGCTCGGAGGCATTACCGAAGCCGTAGCTGAGGCGGATGGTGGGATCGTTCTCCAGCACGTCGCCCAGCGTCTGCGGCTGCTGATTCAGGATCAGCGTTTCGTCATAGGAGCGGATCGCGAAGGGCAGATCCTCGGCCGGCTTGTCGCCGAGCACGCCCGCGCTGCCGCCATTGGATATCTGTGTGGCATTCTCGCGCTGCGCGGTGACGATGATATCGTCCCTGTTGTCGGGCTGCGTCTGCGCGCGTGCTTCGGCAGCGAGCGAGAGCGAAAGGGCGGCAAGCGAAATGGTGGCGAAAGGCCTGATCATGAAACGTCTTTTCCGATGGTTGTCGTCGAATGGGTGATGGTCCGGGCGCGCCAAAGTGCTGCCAGTATGATGAGGGGTGCGAGGCCGGTGAGCGTCCAGGCGGCGACGTCGCGCGCGCCGTCGCCGGTCAGTCCGAGGATGAGGCCGGCAATGGTCGCCAAAGCGATCAGCAGCGGTATGGCGAAGATGCGCAGAAGCGACTGGCGGCTCGTCTTCATGCTGCAGCTGCCTCCAGGCCGCTGCGGTAGATCTCCTCCACGCGTCGATCGACATAGCCTCGCCGCCGCTTCCACCAGAGGACCAGGCCGGTCCACAGCACCCACATCGTGGCGAGCGTGAGCAGCGCCCAGATGATCTTCAGCGGAAGGCCGCCATAGTCGCCGAAATGCAGCGGCTTGGACATCATCAGCGCTTGGTTGAGCGCCGGCATCGTGGCGGCATCGGTCAGCCGACCGGTCTCGGCATCGACGAGCGCCGGCGTCAACAGATTGCGTGTCAGAGGCGAGTCGCCCTGGAAGAAGATGGCGTAATGATGGCCGGTGGACCACGCTCCGCCGGGAAATCCGATAAATTGCGGGCTGCGCCCGGGGAGCGCAGCTTGGGCTGCGGCCATCGCCGCATCGATCGAACCGTAGCGGGAAGGAGCCAGCGGCGGCTGCCCGGCATAGGCCGCGGTCATCTGAGCGAGTTCGCCGTCACGCCAGCTCTCGGTGAGCGGATCGGCGAAGGCGTTGATCGCGCCGGTGAGGCCGATCACCAGCATCCAGGCCAGCGCGACGATCCCGAACAGATTGTGCTGATCGAGCCGGCGCACCCGCTCGCTTCGGCCTTGCCTCACCGTGCCGAAGCGCAGCCGCCGCATGAACGGCGTATAGAGTACGATGCCCGAAACAAGCGCGAGTAGGAAGGCAAGGCCCATTATCCCTAGGATCAACATCCCGGGCAATCCGAGGAACATGTCGGTGTGCAGTTCGAGTAGAAAGTCCATGACAGGATTGGCCGGAATGGGCCCGAGCGAAGCCCCTGTCGCCCGGTCGAACAGTAGCAGCGTCATCTCTCCGGCTGCGGCATCGGGCGAAGGGCCGGTGGTCACGGTGAGAAGCGGATCGTCCTGGCTAAACGCCATGAACAGAGGCACTTCGCCCGGCCGTTCCGCGAGTGCCTTGGCCAGAAGGCCGTCGAGCGGAAGACCGCTTTGCGCGGAGGGCGGTCCAGCCAAAGCTTGCGCACCGGTTTCGGTAGCGGCGTCGATCTCGTCATGGAAAATCAGCGGCAATCCGGTGATGCACAGCATCAGCAGGAACGCCATCGGGATGAGGCTGCTCCATTTGTGGATCAAGAACCAGATTCGGATGGTGCGGCGAGTCACGCCGCGCGGCCTAGGGAAGCAGCGGAGATTCGTCAATGCGAATGGTTTTCAATAGCACGCCTATAATCGAGGCATACTCTATTGCAGCCGCATATGGTTCAGGTCGTGGCGCCCCCTCTTCGCTCTATCGACCCAATCCTGCGCGCAGCCCAATCCACAACGTCCGCGGTGTGCCGAGATCGATCGATCCCCCCTGGTTGCGCGTCACGATAGCTTCATCGAACACATTCTCGCCTCGGAAAAGGACCGAGACGCTGTCCGTCAAACCAAACTCTGCAAACACATCGAACGTGGTGGCAGCCGGCAGTCTGTCCGTGTTGCGATCGTCTTCGAATTGCGCACCCACATAGCGCAGCGTCGCCGACAGATTGAAACGCTCCGATGGCGAAAGGGCGACTGTACCACTCGCAGTGAACTCGGGCGTCTGTGCGGGACGGAAGCCGTCCAGCGCGGCTGCTGCGCCACTGCCACGCGTCGTAGCATCGGTATAAGCGGCAGATCCCAAGAGCCGCACGATCCCGAATTGCGCGCGGCCTGTCGCCTCGATCCCGTGGGACTGGACAGCATCGATATTTCGCCGCTGACGCAGATTGGTTCCAAGGGTGACGTTGGCCACTGCATCACGCAGCTCATTGTCGAAGGCGGTCACGGACAATCGGAGGAGCGGTGTCGGCGCATAATCCAGGCCGATTTCGGCACCGCGCAGATGCTCGTTGCCGAGATCTTCATTGGCCTGCGTCGTGACCGGGAATACCACGAACGGGCGATAAAGCTCGTTCAGCGTGGGAACGCGGAAACCCGTATAGGCCGCTCCGCGAAGCGCCAAACCGCTGCCAAAGTCGAACAGCGCGCCCGCACGGAAACTGCCCTCCCAACCGCTCCGGTCCGCAAAAGCTTGGTCGATCCTGATCTGGCCCGAGCTATCACGCTCCCGGAAAAAGCCTTCAGCCATGCTCCAGCGGTCCGCCCGCGCACCACCGGTCAAGGTCAGCCGGCCAAGGACCAAGTCGTCCTCCAGGTAGAAGCCGACATCGCCTTTGCGCCCACCAGCATTACGCCGCGCGGTGATCGCGCCGCCGAAGGCACTGATCGCATCCTCGAACAGCTGGCCTTCCGAAATGCGCCAATCGGCGCCGACCCTGAGGGTGTTGGTCTCGCCCGTCGGTGGACGGACCTCGATTTTGCCGCCGATGCCGGTTGACGGCGTGTTACGCTGATCCAGCACCGGCACAAAGCGCGTCGAGCTTACCACAACGTTGGAAAAGTTGCGGGCTTGGACGTATCCCAGAGCGTCGAACTGCCATGGGCCGCGGCCGATGAGCCGCACGCTCGCATCCTGACCGCTACTGGAGCTGTCCGCGCCTTCGAATCGCAAGGTGCGGTGATCGGCAAAGTTAAGCCCACGCACCTGAAGTTCGATCCGGTCGGTAAGCGGAGCCGCCGCGCGCAGCCCGATCGAATAGCTGTCGAACCGCGCCCGCGCGCTTGCCGGTACCTGCTGATCGACAGGCGTGGTGGAGAACCCCCTACCCCGATCCCAACGGGCCAAAACCGTAGCAAAGCCCGAACCGAGACGCGGGGTCACAATGCCGGTCAGCTGCGTTTCCGCGCGATCATCGATCAGCGCGGTGCCTTCCGCCAGGCCCAGTAGATCCGGCCCGGCGCTCTCCAGCTCGATCGTGCCGGCTACCGCCCCCGCCCCGAACGCGCCGCTGCCACCGCCGCGCGTGACACGTGCCGAGGCGAGCCGTTCGGGTACGATCGCGCTGAACGGGATGTAGCCGAAAAAGGGATCGGCCATCGGAACGCCGTCGAGCAGCACGAGCGCCCGGCTCGTGGCGTTGCCGCCAAGCGCGCGCAGGGTCACGCCTTGGGCTGACGGATTGGACGATCGGCTGTCCGAACGGCGGAATTGTTGAAAACCGGCGACGTTCGACAGCGCATCCTCGATCCGTCCAGATCCGGTGGTGATCAGCGCCTCGCGGTCCATCAAGACCGAACCATAAGCGGGCGTACCGGGCGTTTCCCGAAGCCCTTTCCCTGTCACGACGATGACACGGGCAGTCTCTTCGCCGCTGGTTCCATCCTGGCTCGCATCAGACTGTGCCCAGAGCGCTGCCGGCCATGCAGCCGCAGCCAGTGCAGTTGCCGCTACAGCGGCGAAACGAGCCGTCTTCATAAGGGTGCTTTCATTCCATCGCATGGAGATACGTGTCGAAACGGCAGCCCGAAGACTTTCCCGCTCAGAGCAGATTTGCGCCTAACTAAGACCATTTGGCCAAAGCGCTACCCCACAAAGGAAGGGCGGCTCGCTCCGAGGCTGCTTTACGCTGGACGAGGGAGAGCGCTTTTTACGAACCATGCGCATCGCAAAAATGCGGGTGCAAAACGTATCGGTTCAGCGGCGATGAAAACCGCCCATGCATTGCTTAGGAGCGCTGTCGAGATGTAAGTTAGCAAACGAAGTGATCGCCTCGGCGAACGGAGGCGCAAGGTCGGCGTCGTGCGCCGCCAAATTGACCGGGCAACTACTGCCTGGAAAGCAAAGTACTTCGTCAGATACGAAGTCACGAAAGCTACGAAATGCGTAATCTGACAAGCGGTTTTCTAGCTGTTTCCATAGCCGGGCCTCATCTGCAGTTTCCGCTGCTACGATGAGGCCCGATGACGGTTCGTTTTAAATCTTGGCTGCCGAACAATTAATCTAGCAGCGAGTTCTCTAAGTGAACAGAACCTATAGCCCGCGCGAACGCCGAAGGTACGCGGCGCTGCGGCGACATAATAGATCTCACCGTTGGAACTGGGCGGGCCGGCCGCGATACTTCCGGCGGTCGTCAGATTTCCGATGTTCCGAACATAAATCCCCGCATCCCAGGTCCCGTCGGTCGACCTGTAGTTCAAGAACGCGTCGAACTTGGTGTAGGGCTTTTGACTGAGGAGATTGTTTTCGAAGGACGTGAAATAGGTCCGCGAAACAGACTGCAGTTCGCCGCGAAGGGTGATGTCACCAATCGAAGGATACCAAGTATATTGCGCGCCTGCGTTGATCGAGAAATCCGGTGCCTGAGGCAGCGAGAAACCTTCAAGGTCTCTGGGCGCGTTACCTGGCAACGGATTATAGGGATCGGCGCTACCATATTCCTCGTAACGCGCATTGAGGAGACCGATGTCGGCATCCAGTTGAAAATTGTCCACCGGCTTCGCGATAATGGACGCCCACACCGTAAATCCTGGCACGGCCCGCGCTTTCGACGAGCGATGCACCCCCGTTCGGATTGGTCTTCGTCGTCTGCAGATTTTTATACTTGTAGTAAAATGCGCTGACGTTCGTCTGAAGCGCACCGCCCAGCCAGCTCCGTTTCACACCACCTTCATAATCCGTAATGTTTTCGGGCAGGAAAGGCGGCGTAAGGCTGCCAAGCGCGAAGCCGCCGCTCCGGAAGCCCTCCGAATAGGTTGCATAAATCAGCGTATCCCTATCGGGGGTAATTCGAAGCGTAACCTTCGGCGTGAACTTTTCGAACGATGCCTCCGTCCGGGGCCGTGAGGCGATGATCGGCGCTATGTTGTCTCTGTCATAAGGCAACCGCAGATTGATGCCGGTAACGCCTTCGCTGAGCACCGTGCGTGTTTCCCAGCTGTATCGGCCGCCTACATCAATCCCGATGACCGGGCTGAACTCATAGCTGACTTACCCGAATAGAGCTTTTGCCACGGTTTTCTGCCGGGCAATCTGCCTCAGACCTTGCGCCAGGAAATTGGGGCCTCCCGTGGTCACGGGGTTGCGCGTCGTCTGTGAATCGAAGTCGAACTTGTCGTGGAAATAATAGGCGCCGACCAGATAATTGAAATTGTTGGCCTCGCCGGCAACGCGCAATTCCTGGCTGAACTGCTTGTCGCGCGTCGCGTTCAGGAAGCGCGTGATGTTGGCTGCCGTCGAGTCACCATCAGACTGCTGATAGAAATCGACCGAGCGATATCCGGTAATCGAAGTGATGTTGAACAGCGGCGAAATTTCCAGATTGGCCGTGTTGGGTGATCGACCAGTTGTCCTTCTGGAGGATTGCGGGGAAATCTCCGTTGCTGTCGCGTCGGGGATCTTCGGCAAGCGGGAACCCGAACTGCACACCGATCGGCACCCGCCCGGGAATACCCGCGGCAGTCACCAGATAGGCGCCGGAGGAGTCGTCTTCATGGAAGTAATCGGCTGAAAGCAGGTTCGTGAAATTATAGCTCGGCTCGAATTTGAGCTTGCCGCGAATGGCGCGGGTACGCTGATCATTGAGGGGGAGACCTTGGCCATCCCGCCCCCAACCGTCGCGATCGACCGTCTGTCCTGCGATACGGAACGAAACTCCGTCTGCGATCGGGCCGCCGATACCGGCTTCGGTGGTGATCATGCTGTAATTGCCGACACGAATTTCGGCATTGCCTTGGAATGTGTCGGTGGGATCCCTGGTAATGAGGTTGATCGCACCGCCCGTCGCGTTGCGTCCGTAGAGCGTGCCTTGCGGACCGCGCACCACCTCGATGCGATCGACGTCGAAAAAGCCGTCTCCCACCGCTTCGGGCCGGCTCACATAGACACCGTCGACATGATAGGCGATGGCGCCTTCCGCATTGGGCTGCGACGCGACAATGCCGATACCGCGGATGGTGATGCGCACCGTTCCCGAGGTTTCGTTGATGTTCACGTTGGGCAGATCGTTGTTCGGCGCTACGACATTGTTGATACCGGCGGACTGCAGCGAATTGCCGCTCAACGCGCTGATGGCGAGCGGGGTATCTTGCAGCGATTCCGAACGCCGCTGCGCCGTCACTACAATCTCATTCTCGATCGGCGGGCTGGAGCCGATGCTGGGCTGGTCGGTCTCTTCCGAGAGGCACCACGCTGGACCGTTTTTGCGGTGGCGGGATCACCGCCGTGGCGCTCGCATCGGCTCAGATCATGCCGGGCATGGAAAATTTGTTGATCGCAGGCGGCACGGAGATGATGTCACTGATCACTACGATGGCCATGGAAGATCATGCCGCCGGCGTCCCGCCATTTGCGCTGAGCGCGAACAATAGCGAGCTCGCCGCGCAGCACCCTCAGCCCAATCAGGGCGTGGCAGCCGATACCATCGCCGCCATCGAGGGCATCACGCGGGCCGAGCTGGATGCGTTCGGGCTGGAGAGCCAGCGCCGCGCTGCCGTGGCGATCGAGGGGGGACGCTTTGCGAAAAGCCTCATCCCCGTCCGTGATCAGGATGGCGACATTGTTCTGATCATGAGGAATTCCCCCGCCCGCAAACGACGGCGGAAGGCCTCGCCGCGCTGAAGCCCGCCTTCGCGGGATTGGCCGACGCGCCCATCGAAGGGCGCGGTGAGACGTATCGGGAGGTAATCGCCGAGCGCTTCCCCCAGGTGGAGATCAAAGCCGTCCATCATGCCGGCACCTCTTCGGGCGTGGTCGATGGCGCGGCTGCCCTTCTCTTGGCATCGAAGGACTATGCCGACACACACGGCCTGAAGCCACGCGCCCGCATCGTCGCGACGGCGAATGTCGGAGACGATCCCACGTTGATGCTGAATGCGCCGGTGCCGGCCGCCCGCAAGGTCCTGGCGAAGGCGGGACTGACGGTCGGCGACATTGATCTGTGGGAAATTAATGAAGCGTTCGCGGTTGTTCCCTTGAAATTCATCAAGGATCTCGGGCTCGATCCTGCAAAGGTCAACGTCAATGACGGTGCGATAGCGCTGGGCCACCCGATTGGAGCGACCGGCGCGATCTTGGTTGGGACTGTTCTTGACGAGTTGGAAAGGACGGGCGGCCGCTATGGCCTTGTCACCATGTGTGCCGCTGGCGGTATGGCCCCGGCGATTATCATCGAACGCATGTGAAGATGGAGAGGCGCGCTGGCAGCTGAGAACACGCCGCGCCCCTCCCCCACCTGGTAACAATTGAGGGTTCGTCCCAATCCGATCGTTTCGGCGTTGAGCGCCGCTTAGCAAGCCCGCTCCGCCTGACTGTATTCGCCCTTCATTACAACGATGGTGACGATCGCCGCCCTGCAGCGATCCTCTATCGATTATTGGTCGAGCATCCGCATTCCGGATCTGTCGGGGCGCTCACATCTGCTGACCTACTTGATCGTTACGTTCATCCGGAACGCGGTGCTCGCCAATGCATTAATTTTCCCGCAACGCAATCTCGTGTCAGATGTTATAAATTTGCTGTCACCAAAATAATTTGTAAAGCTCCGCTGCATAGGAAGCGGGGCCAAGCGTAGATAATTATGATTACAAATAATGTCCATTAGGGTACGCTAGGCAGTTGGGCTTTTAACTCGCCAAAATATCTTCGCAGCAAGCGTGAACTTCCAGATGCAGACAGTCAATCTCATGCTTAGTGCAATGTATCAGGCCTCAGATGGACGCCCTTTACCGACGGCGAAACAGATGATGTTCCGCGCCAATAAACCAGTTTCCCAAGACCTGCTCTATAGCGGCGATCTTTTCGTCATCGAGCGAGGAGTTGCAGGAATTATTTATCTCAACTCC
>JBELIU010000298.1:0-2857 GCA_042090735.1 Novosphingopyxis sp.
GGCGATGTGGCTGGTGCCGAGCTGGCCGAGATGCCCCTTGTCGAGCAAGGTCAGCCCGCTCGGGAAGAGTTCACGGTAGATCACGCGCTCGCTGAGGCCCGGGATGACGCGGAAGCCGACGCGCTTGGCCAGCGCATCGAGCGCGCTGCCGACGCGCTGCTGGTTGCGTGCCTCCATATTGTGCAGGCGGTTGCGCAGCACCACCCAGTCGATCGACTTGCCCTCGGCGCGCGCGCGCGCGGTGCGCGCTTCCCAGATCAGCTCCGCATAGAAGCTGATCTTGGTCACCTTGAAGCTTTCGGCGTCGACCTTTCCGATCAGGTCGAAATCGACGAAGCTGTCGTTGATCGGCGTTACCAGCGTGTCGGACCGGGTGGCGACGAAGCGGGCGAACGGATCGTCGCGGCCCGGCGTGTCGAACAGCAGGAAGTCCATGCCCTCGCCCATCCGCTCGATCTGCTTGTTGAGCTCGGCCTGATCGGGATTTTCAAGCGCTTCGAATGTCGGCGTGGGCAGATCGACGTCGCGTCGCTGCGCGGTATCGCGGCGGTTCTCGAGATAGCGGAACAAGGTACGCTGGCGGCTGTCGAGATCGATACAGGCCACCCGCGCGCCCTGCATGGCAAGGCCGACGGCGACGTGGACGGCGGTGGTCGACTTGCCCGTGCCGCCCTTCTCATTGGCAAATACGATATGATGCGGGGCCGTTGCGGCCATGGAAATCCCCCTTGGACCGGCCATATGGCTTGTGACGAATGGGCCCGGCTGACATGTGATCTGGGCCCCACGCATCGCGTCGCGCGGGGCGTTGGCCGGGGTGTATCGAAGGGATGGATGGCGTGCAATTGATCAATCGGCTGGACGATCTCCGCGCTGCCGTTTCCGGCCTCAAAGGCCGTGGAAAGCTTGCGCTGGTGCCCACCATGGGCGCGCTTCATGCGGGCCACCTCAAGCTGGTGGAGGAAGCGCGGGCGCGCGCGCAAAGCGTGGCGGTGTCGATCTTCGTCAACCCCAAGCAGTTCGGGGAGGGCGAGGATCTGGATGCCTATCCGCGCACCCTGGAAGAGGATCGCGCGAAGCTGGAGGCGGCCGGGGCGGACCTGCTCTGGGCGCCGCCGGTGGACGAGGTCTATGCGCAGGGTTTTGCCACATCGGTGAGCGTTGCGGGGCCGAGCGAGGGGTTGTGCGGCGCGGCGCGGCCGGGCCATTTCGATGGCGTTGCGCTGGTGGTCGCCAAGCTGTTCAACCAGGTGCAGCCGGATATCGCGCTGTTCGGGCAGAAGGATTACCAGCAGCTCGCGGTGATCCGACGGATGGCACGCGATCTGGATTTCCCCGTGGAAATCGTCGGCGTGCCCACCGTGCGCAATGCGGACGGGCTCGCGCTTTCTTCTCGCAACGCCTATCTGTCCGCCGACGCGCGCGCGGCGGCGGCGGCGCTCCCGAATGCGCTCAGGGAAGCCGCCGCGAGCATAGCGGGCGGAGACGATGTGGAGCAGGCGCTGGCGCTGGCAAAGGACCGCATGCTGAAGGCAGGCTTCGCCTCGATCGATTATCTCGAACTGCGCGACCATGATACTTTGGAGTTATTGACAGCGTTCAAATCGGGCGCCCGGCTCTTCGTTGCCGCGCGGATCGAGGGCACAAGGCTGATCGATAATCATCCAGTTGGTGAAAAATAACCGGCCGCTCGTTAACCAATCGTTGACCATCTTCTGTTGATGTCTGCCCACTGGAGGCAAAAGGGAACAGGGGAAATGGCCCATAATGAAAAGACCGCCCGCTTTTTAATAGCGAGCCGGATGGCCGATGCGGCCGCAGGGAATGCGGACGCACTCTACGATCTGGGGATCGCTTATTCGACGGGGACCAACGGTGTCGAACTCGATCTGATCGAGGCCCATAAATGGTTCAATCTCGCGGCGCTCAACGGCAGCGAAGAAGGCATGACGTGCCGCGCGGAGATTTCTTACGACATGACGGCACGCGAAATTGCCGAGGCCCAGCGCGAAGCCCGCGCCTGGCTCCGCGCGACGGAAGTGCGCGCCGCCTGATCAACCGCTTTTCCTGAACGGGCCCATCTCGTTCAGAAATTCGATTTCCTGCGCCACCGCTTCACGCTCGCGCATCAGGAAATCGTCCACCGCGTCGCGGAAACCCTGATCGGCTATGAAGTGCGCCGAATAGGTCGGCGTCGGTTCATAACCGCGGGCCAGCTTGTGCTGTCCTTGCGCGCCTGCCTCCACCGTTGCGAGGCCGCGTTCGATCGCGATGTCGATCGCCTGATAATAGCATAGCTCGAAATGCAGGAACGGCACTTCGGCCAATGCGCCCCAATAGCGGCCGTAAATCGTGTCCGGCCCGAGCAGGTTCAGCGCGCCGGCGATGGGCATGTCGCCGTCGAAGGCGAGGACGAGCACTATTTTGTCGCCCATCCGCTCGCCCAACAGATCGAACGCCTCGCGCGTCAGATAGGGATGGCCCCATTTGCGCGCGCCGGTGTCCTGATAAAACAGCCAGAAGGCGTCCCAATGTTCGGGACGGATAGCGTCACCGGTCAGCCGCTCGATATGCACGGCGCCTTGCGCCGCGGCCCGTTCCTTGCGGATATTCTTGCGCTTGCGGCTGGAAAGGGCGCCCAGAAAATCGTCGAAGCTGCGATA
This sequence comes from Novosphingopyxis sp., assembly GCA_042090735.1. Lineage (GTDB taxonomy): Bacteria > Pseudomonadota > Alphaproteobacteria > Sphingomonadales > Sphingomonadaceae > Novosphingopyxis. The sequence goes on from JBELIU010000298.1 coordinate 2,664, forward strand.
GTCCCGGTTCTTCCAGTGGAACTGGCTATCGGTGCGGATCAGCCAGCCCGCTTCCTCGAAATGGCCAATCTGGTCCGGCGCGACGAAGCTTGCATGCGCTGAGGAAAGCCCGTTCTGCAGCACCAGCGCTTCGGCCGCGTTCAGCAGCGGCTGGGCCAGCGCCGGATCGCCCAGCAGCAGGCGCGGCCCGGGCA
>JBELIU010000299.1:0-2838 GCA_042090735.1 Novosphingopyxis sp.
GTGCTCTTACGGGTACCGTGGGTTCGAATCCCACCCTCTCCGCCATTATCGTTAGCGTCGATCCGCCTTGGACGGAAAGCTTCCTGATCGGGTGGCTGTGCCCCCCTGAGAAGCTGGCGAGGCGTTTCCTTGCAGTGATTGAAGCTAGGCGTAGGGAGACCGACAGCAGCACCGGACTAACAGGCTGTTCCCGTCAGCTGCGGCTTTCGTCGAGCACCGTCTGCGCGCCGACCAGGACCATGTCGATGCTGAACTCCATCTGTTCGTCACCATAGGTGTCGTACCCATGTTCCAGAATGCGTAGCAGATTGGCGAACTTTCCGGGGTCCAGCCGGTCGATCGCCGCGCGAACCGTCTTCGGCCGCGGCTTTTCCGCCGAACTCGCCGCCTGGGTGACGTCGCGGGCATGGCCCAGGCTGAGCGTCGACAGCATCGTCACCAGTCTCGTTGCCGCTTCATCGGGGAAACCCGCTTCGTAAAGCCGCGCAAACAGGCTTTCGGTCGCTTCCAACGACCACACGGTGAGCGGCTCGTCGAACCATAGATGCTCCGACAGCTTGCCGAGCGACGCCGCCCCCTCGAAGAAGCGTTTTGCATAGACGCGTGAGGCCTCACGCCAATCTTCGGCAGCGCGCACATCGTCGGGCGAGAAGACGTTCGCAAAGGCCCGTTGCGCGACCATCGTGAGCAATGCCTGACGGTCCTTGACGTAATAATTCAGCGCTTTGCGGTCCACGTTCATCGCATTGGCGACCGACTGCATCGTGAGAGCCTCGACGTCGAATGCCTGCGCGGCCTCCACGATCTGGTTCAGATCGAGGCCAGCCCGCTCCCCGCGAGATCGGCTTTTGCGCGGTTGTTTCATGGGTTCGATGATCGGCGGACATCAGTCATCGGAATGTCCTGTCGTATCTGCCGGCGAAAGCCAAGCCTGCGACCATCCGTCATCATCTGCGCGTTTGAACGCTTGACAAAGTGCATCGCTTGCGGCGTATTCCCGTGCGGGAATAAAAGAGAGGATTTGTCATGACCGCGCAAGCGAGCGCCAATCTGCGCACCAACAACAACGTCGTCACCCGCGAACGCCTCCTTGGCCCCGCGACGCGATGGCGCAGGCATGGTGAGCCCACGCTCGCAGGCTCCGGGCCCAATATCGACGACGGCGTATTCGGCCCTGGTTCGCTGGCATGGGACGTGTTGCTGCATCCGGCCACCATCGTGTTCCAGTCGGCCGCGCAGTTTATCCTGCAACTGACCTATAAACCCGTTTTTGCAGGCGTGCGGGACAACGACCCCATTTCCAAAAAGGCCCGGGCGGGGACGCTTTCCCTGTTCGACGTGTTCGATCGCGGCCAGCGCAATTCCGGAATTCACTCACCGATGTGGCTAGGCGACATGGACACAGCCCGCCGCGTATCCGGCCATCTCATCCGCATCCACGAAAAAGTGAGGGGCGATGTGCTGGATGTCGGCCAGCCTGAGCTGGGCGGCTACGAAGCAAACTCAGCGCGCGATTCGACTTGGGCAGCGCTGACCGAGATGCACACGATGCTCTGGGTCTATGAGCGTCTTGCGTTCCGTAACGGCCTACCCAAACGGCTGCCCGACGAACAGCGGGACCGATATGTCCGCGAGCTCAAGGACTATTGCCGCTTGTTCCCGCATAATGAGGACGATCTTCCCAATTCGATGGCGGAGCTGCGCGCGCTGTATGAGCGCGATGCCAAGCTTTTCGGCGGCACACCGACGATCAAGATCATCCCGGAAACCGGCCAGGATTTCCCCATCTGTGTGAGGAATCGGTGAAGAAGAACTACCATCCCTCGCAATTCCGGGTTCAGATTCAGCTCTTCTTCCAGGACAAGCTGCTGAAGCTTCCGGCACTAGCCGCTGTCTCCGGAAAAACGCGTCGTAACGCCGGAATCGGACCTTCAAAGGAGAAGCGCATCCTGTGCGCGCGCAAGCTGATGATGCCGATCATCTGGCTGGTCCAGCAAGGCCCGATCGAGCGCTATTTCATGCGGATGATGTGGGGGCCGGATTCGGTCAAGCTGATCACGGAGGCGCGGAAGCTTCACGCAAAAGCAAAAAGGCGGCAGGCACATCCAAAACAGGCCGCCTGACATGCTGTGAACGGGCGTGCGGTGGCGGCTATCCAAAGGGTCTGTCGGGAGAGCTTGGCAAACAGCGCCACAGGAGCAAATTCAGATCCATCAGAACAATATTGTGCTGAGCTTTGAAATCCTGAACTTTCCGTCTCGAAGCTGATCTTAGGCAGCCCAAGCCGCACGGTCAGCCCATTTCCCCGCGGTACCGAATGGGGCTATGTGCTCCGAATAAAGCTGCTCGGCATGCCCGTAGCTATCAGCCGCCCGCTCGATCAGGATCGATCTGTCCAGAATTTCGATGAGCCCGCGGCGCGTTTGGATCGCGTTGCTCTCTTCCAGAGCGCGCAGAACATTGGTGATCGTGGGACGGTGAGAAGACACCATCTGCGAGATCTGGTCATGGGTGACGGGAATTGTGTCCCCAAAAGTTCGGTCATGGAGCATCAACAGCGTTCGAGCGGTGCGTTCTTCAACACCCCGGGTATGGGCGCTGCTAATAAACATATTTTTATCGGCAAGCAGAAAGTAGAGATATTGCAACATGATGCGATTTATCTCTTGGTTATCCTTACTCCATTCCCTGAAATCATCCCCATTGATCAGATTTACATGAAGTTCGCCCAATTGCGGAACGACAGTGTAGCCTTGAGGCCCGACCACATTCAGCAGCGGGGCAAGCGGAAAAATCCCCTCGAAGCCCACCATGTTGACTTCGGTGGCCTGTGCGCTG
>JBELIU010000051.1:0-14651 GCA_042090735.1 Novosphingopyxis sp.
GGCATAGATCCCGAGGGCAAGCTGATCCACCACGCGCAGCCCGCGCTCTACACGCTCGACGGGGTGGAGGGCATCCGCAATCCCAAGGGCCTGCACGCCGATCAGTTGAGCGTCGACATCCATGTGCTGCTCGGCGATCCCGCGCCGGTGCGCAATATCGACATGACGGTGCGCGCGGCGCATCTGGAAGTGGACGCGGTGGTGGCGGCGCCGATCGCGGCGGGCATGGCCTGCCTGACCGAGGAGGAGCGCGAGCTGGGCGTTGCCCTGGTGGAGCTCGGCGCATCGGTGACCAATGTCGCGCTGTTCGCTGGCGGCATGCTCGTCGATCTTGCGACCATTCCCTTCGGCGCGGCTGACATCACGGACGATATCGCCAGCGCCTTCGGCATCCGCCGGATGCAGGCCGAGCGGATGAAATGCTTCCATGGCTCCGCGCTCACCAATCCGCGCGACAATCATGACGTGATCGAGGTCGATCGCGGGCAGAACGAAGAGGAGCCGGCAGAGGGCGGGCGCGTCACCAAGGCTCAGCTGAACAGCGTTATCCGGCAGCGGCTCGACCATCTGATCGGTGAAATTCGCGGCGCGCTGAAGGATCTCGGTTTTTCCGGCCCGGTCGGCCGTCAGGTGGTGTTGACGGGCGGCGGCGCGGAGTTGAAGGGCATTGCGGACTATGCACAGTCCGCGCTGGGCCGCACCGTACGGATCGGCAAGCCGGCGGGGCTGCGCGGCCTTCCTGAAGCGCATGCGGGCCCTGCGTTCGGGACGCTGGCGGGCCTGATCCTCTACGCCAAGAACGAGCCGCTGGACCTGCGCTCGCTCAGCACCATGACGCAGCAGAGCTATCGGCATGCCGCGCCGGGGCTGGTGAAGCGGCTTGTCCACGCCTTTCGCGCGAATTTCTGACCGAATGTCGCTCTGCAGACCTTTATCCGCCCCGCCGAGATTAATAAGGGGATGCGAGTGCACGGCTTTTATGCCAAGTAATAGAAATGACATTACAGGGCCGACCGGCCGAGGGGACCTTAGACGATGAGTATCAATATCGGACCGCCCTCCGTGGATGAGTTGAAGCCGAAGATCGCCGTGATCGGCGTCGGCGGCGCAGGTGGCAACGCGATCGCGAACATGATTGCAGCCAATGTAGAAGGCGTCGATTTCGTCGTCGCCAACACCGACGCCCAGTCGCTTAACAGCTCGGTCGCCGAGCATCGCATTCAGCTGGGCCCGGACATCACCCAGGGCCTGGGTGCCGGTTCGCGCCCCGAAGTCGGCCGCGCTGCCGCCGAAGAGACGCTCGATCAGGTGAAGGCTGCGCTGGAAGGCGCACATATGTGCTTCATCGCCGCCGGCATGGGCGGCGGCACCGGTACGGGCGCTGCGCCGGTCATCGCGCAGGCCGCGCGTGAGATGAACATTCTGACAGTCGGTGTGGTCACCAAGCCCTTCACCTTCGAGGGCACGCGCCGCATGCGCTCGGCCGATGCGGGCATCGAAGAGCTGCAGAAGAATGTGGACACGCTGATCGTCATTCCCAACCAGAACCTGTTCCTGGTTGCCAACCCGAACACCACGTTCAAGGAAGCCTTCCTGCTGGCCGACGAAGTGCTGCAGCAGGGCGTGCGCGGGATCACCGATCTGATGGTAATGCCCGGCCTGATCAATCTCGATTTCGCCGACGTGCGTTCGGTTATGCACGAGATGGGCAAGGCGATGATGGGCACCGGCGAAGCCGAAGGCGACGGTCGTGCGCTCGAAGCCGCGGAAAAGGCCATCGCCAACCCGCTGCTCGACGGCGTGTCGATGCAGGGTGCCAAGGGCGTCATCGTCTCCATCACCGGCGGCGAAGATATGCGCCTGATGGAAGTCGACGAGGCCGCGAACCACATCCGCGAGCTGGTCGATCCGGACGCGAACATCATCTGGGGTTCGGCGTTCAACGAAAATCTGGACGGCAAGATCCGCGTGTCGGTGGTTGCCACCGGTATCGACAGCGAAGGCAGCAGCGCCGCCGCGCCGAGCCGTAGCTTCTCCTTCCCGAGCTCGCGTCCCGCCCAGAAGGCGGCTCCCGAGCCGGTGGAAGCACCGGAACCCGCAGCCGAACAGCTTGCCGCACGCAAGGACGTGTTCGCCGATGTGCCGCAGCCGCAGGCCGAGGCACCGGAACCGGAAGAGCCGCTCGACCTCTCCGCCGATCAGCAGGCGGACGAGCCGATGGCGGCGGAGCCCGCTCCCGCAGCGCCGGAAGCCAAGCCGGTCTTCGGTCGCCGCGAGGAGCCGAAGCCCGCTGAGGAGCCGCTGGAATTGAGCGGCGGCACCGCGCCGGAGGCCGATAAGGACGATAGCGCTGCTTCGCCCAAGCCGGTCCTGCGTCCCGGAGCGGGCGAGGCGCCGGCCCGCCCGGCTCCGCGCATCGGCAGCGGCGGAGGCGGCACGCTGTTCGAGCGGATGTCCAATCTTTCGCGCGGTCTCGGCAAAGAAGAAGAATCGCAGGACTCCGACGGCGATGACAGCGATCCGCTGAACATTCCGCGTTTCCTGGGGCGCCAGAACAACCAGCGCTGATACCGGATGGTGGCGGGGGCAATCTGGGTTGCGGTTCAACCGGCGCCTCCGTCGCCTTATCGCCTTAAAGGGCCGGATGGTTTGCATGCCGGCCCCGAACGCGCGATATAGCATCACATGAAAGCAATCTGGATTTCCGCGGCGATGGCCCTGATGGCCGCGTCCGCTCCTGCCGCTGCGCAGAATTATGGTGACGATCAGGCGGCTGCAACCGAGCTGCGCCACGCAATCGAGCGGCTGGCGCGCACCCCCACCGATGGCGATGCGCTGCTCGATGCGGGCAATGCCGCGCTGATTCTTCGTGACTACGATAGCGCGCTGCGCTTTTTCTCGCGGGCCGAGGCGATCCAGCCGTCCAGTGGCCGCGTGAAAGCCGGGCTGGCCACCGCGCAACTCTACAATGAGAACCCGGTCGAGGCGTTGAAACTTTACGATCAGGCGATCACACTCGGTGTCGCGGAGCGCTCGATCGCCGCGGATCGCGGGCTTGCGCTGGATCTGGTGGGCAACAACGCGCAGGCGCAGGCCGAATATGCGCTGGGCTCGACGGCGATCAGCACCGACAATCTCATCATCCGGCAGGCGGTTTCCTTTGGGCTTTCGGGCGACCAGAAGCGCGCCGAAGCCCTGCTCAACCCGCTCTTGTCGCAGAACAACCCGCTGGCCTGGCGGGCGCGGGCCTTCATTCTGGCGGCGAATGGCGATGTGTCCGAAGCGACGCGGATCGTGCGCGGGTTCCTCGATGCGCGCTCGACGGCGGCAATGCAGTCCTATCTCGAGCGGATGCCGAAGCTTACCCGCGCGCAGCAAGCGGCGGTGATCCATTATGGTCACTTTCCTGCCGATGGGCAGGTGGGCGAGGACAGTGCAGCGGTCCGCGCCATCGCCTCTGCCGGCGCGGCATCGCGTGTCGGGGGAGCGGCGCAGGATAGCGGCCTCATTCCGTCCGGAGAGCCGCTCGGTCGCCGGACACGCACCCGCGCCGAGGCATCGGCCACTCCCCGGCCCACGCGTGCCGAACGCCGCGCTGCCGTGCAGGCGCAGCGCGATGCGGCGCGTGCCGCCCGCACGGCGCGCGCGCCTGCCGCCGCCCGCGAACTGCCGGCCGTGGCGACGCGCACGGCGACGCCTGCCAGTACGCGGGTCGGCACCGCAGCGCCCGCCCAGTCCGCACCTGCCGCCGTGCCCGCCGCAACTACAGCGCCCGTGCAGACCAGCGTGGCGAGCGAGCTTCCCGCGATCTCTGAACCCGTGGTCACCAGCACGGCGCAGGCTACGCCGCCGCCCGCTTCTGCCGTTTCAAGCGATGCCGCAACGCAAACCGCCGCGGTCGGACCGGGCTTCGAGACGCTCGGCAATCCGGAAGGCCTTGCGGAATGGAATGCCCAGCAGAGCGCACCCGCCGCACTGCAGCCGCGTCCCACCGTCGTTGCTTCGATCGACTCCGATCAACCGGCCGTTGCGGCGGAAACCGCCGCTGCGGCTGCGTCCTCTTCCCCATCCTTGTCGGACGCGGCGGGCAGCCGTGAGAGCCTGAACGCGATCGTTCGCGCGATCGACATCCCCGCGCAGGAGCGCACCCGCAATGTCTTCGCGGACGATCTCGCGCGGATGGAGCAATATAAGAACGCCAAGCCGCTCGGTCCCGCACCGGGTGAATCGAAGGCCGTCGCCGCATCGCCCTTCACCACGCTGAGCAAAATTCCGGACGGCGCGAAGCCGCTGGACGCCGCCGACAAGAAGCCCGCTGCGAAGTCGGCCAAGGCAGCTGTTCCCAGCGAGAAACCGGCCGAAAAGAAACCTTCCGCGAAGGACGAACCGGCGCGCAACTGGGTTCAGATTGCGACAGGTGCCAGCGGCGCGATGAAGAACGAATATCGCCGCCTCTCCCGTGGGAAGGCCGATTTGTTCAAACGGCAGAAAGGCTGGACGTCGCCGTTCAAGACACAGGAGCGGCTGCTCGTCGGGCCATTCGACTCGATCGGCGAAGCGCGCGACTGGCTGAAGGAGTATCAGGAGGCGGGCGGAGACGGTTTCGCGTGGAATAGCGGGGCGGGCACCGCCGTCACGCCGCTGCCCTGATCGACATGAACGGGGCCAGTTACGCAAGCGATCCGGCGGCGAGCCGGGGGCGCCTCCATGCCGAAGAGGGCGGTCTGCTGCGCGGGCCGCGCGATCCGTTCCAGCGGGATCGCGACCGCATTATCCACTCCATCGCCTTTCGCCGCCTGCGCCACAAGACGCAGGTGTTCGTGTCTCCGGACGGCGACCATTTCCGCGTTCGGCTCACCCATAGTCTAGAGGTTGCCCAGATCGGCCGCACGATCGCGCGCGCACTGGGGCTGAATGAGGATCTGACAGAGGCGCTGTGTCTCGCGCATGATATCGGCCACCCGCCGTTCGGCCATGCCGGTGAGGACGCCCTGCAGGCGGCACTCGAGAGCCATGGCGGGTTCGACCACAACGCCCACACCATCCGCGTGCTGACCACGCTCGAATCGCCGTATCCGCGTTGGGATGGGCTGAACCTTGGCTGGGAGCTGCTCGAAGGGCTGGCCAAGCACAACGGCCCCGTCTCCGCGCCAAGCTGGGCGCTGGCGCAGGCCAATGCCGCATTCGATCTGGAGCTGGATCGCTGGCCATCGCTCGAAGCGCAGGTCGCCGCGATCGCGGACGATATCGCCTATGACAATCACGACATCGATGACGGCATCCGCGCCGGTATTCTCTCGATCGAGCAGCTGACCGAGTTGCCGTTCGTCGCCGCGCGCTGGGCCGCCATCGGAGAAAAGTTTGCCGATGTCCCTTCCGAGCGACTGATATCCGAACTCGTTCGCCAGCAGATCGGGGCGATGGTGAACGATGTGATCGAACAGACGCGCGAGAATATCGGGCGCGAGAAAATCGAGACGGTGGCCGATGTGCGGGCGGCGGGCAGGATGCTGGCCGAATTTTCTCCTGAGATGACCGAGCGGGAGCGAACGCTGAAGAAATTCATGTATTCCAACCTCTACCATCACGAATCGCAGCTGCGCGCGGCGAATGCGGCGAGGCGCATTGTGGCCGATCTGTTTGCCGCATACCGCGCCGATCCGGCGTTGATGACGGGCGGCTGGGCGGAGACGGTTCCGGCGCAGGAGCCTGCGCGCAGCCGCCATATTGCGGACTATCTCGCGGGCATGACCGATCGCTTTGCCGAGACCCAGGCGGCGCTGATATATGGGGATAATCCGCGCGCCGCCGATTGACTCAGGCCCTCGCATGCGTCAATTCCGGCCTCGCTGCCGCTTTCAGCGGACGTCGATACGGGAGAGCATCGTGCCCAGGGCGCGGTCACCGAAGGAGCAACCGCCCCGGAATCTCTCAGGTCAGTCGGACCGTATTGGCGGATCAGGCACTCTGGAAAGCGCGCGCTTCGTTGGAGGCGGGCCACCGAAGGGGTAAGCGTGGACAGGCAAACGCCACCCGCGAAAGCTCTCAGGTTCCGTGACAGAGGGGGCAGGTGGTTGGCGCGTCAGCGCGCGGCCGTCTGCATTGAACCCTTTGAAGGAACTGGCGATGAGCGACGAACAGGACGACGGCGAAATCACCCAGGAGCTGCAGACGCTGCCGCTCGATGCCTGGCATCGTGCTGCCGGCGGGCGGATGGTGCCGTTCGCGGGCTATCATATGCCCGTGCAATATGAAGGCATCATGGCTGAACATCTCTGGACGCGCGAGCGGGCCGGGCTGTTCGACGTCAGCCATATGGGGCAGGTGCTTCTGACCGGCGAGGATGTGGCGGGCGCGCTGGAAAAGCTGCTGCCCGGCGATCTACACGGGCTGAAGGCGGGGCGCATGCGCTATTCGCTGCTGCTGGCCGAAGACGGCGGTATCCTGGACGATCTGATGGTGACGCGCCTGCCTTCCGCCGATGCGCTTGGCGGCGAAGCGGGTGAGGGCGAAGCTTTCTACGTCGTCGTCAATGGCGCCGTGAAATATGACGACATCGGCTTCATGCGGGAGCATCTGCCCGATGAAGTCACGATTAATCATCTCGAGGACCAGGCGCTGCTCGCTTTGCAGGGCCCCGCGGCGGGCGAGGCGCTGGCGCAGATCCTGTCCGGCACCGATCAGCTCTATTTCATGCAGGCCGCCGCCTTCGATTGGGACGGCGTGCCGCTCTGGATCAGCCGATCGGGCTACACCGGCGAGGACGGTTTCGAGATCAGCCTTCCCGCTGCCGAGGCCGAGCGTTTTGCCTCGGCTCTGACGGCGTTGGACCAGGTGAAGCCCGTCGGCCTGGGTGCGCGCGATTCGCTGCGGTTGGAGGCAGGCCTTCCGCTCTACGGCCACGACCTGACGCCCGAGACCACGCCCATGGTGGGCGATCTGGGCTTCGCGCTGTCGAAGCGGCGCCGTGAGGAGGGCGGCTTCCACGGGGCCGAACGGGTGCTCGCTGAGCATCGCGACGGACCGGCCAGCAAACGCGTCGGCATCCGCATCGAAGGGCGCCAGCCCGTGCGCGAGGGCGCCGAGGTGGTGGACGCAGACGGCACGGTCGTCGGCCATGTAACCAGCGGCGGACATGCACCGACGCTCGGCGCGCCCATCGCCATGGCGATGGTCCCCGCGGCGTTCGCGGAGCCGGGAGCGCCCATCACCATCCGTCAGCGCGGCAAGGATTTCACGGGCACGGTTGCCAAAATGCCCTTCGTCCCCCAGCGCTATCGCCGACCATCGAAAGGGAGCTGAGATGAAACGATACTTTACCGAAGACCATGAATGGATCGCCGTCGAAGGCGACGAGGCGACGGTCGGCATTACCGATTATGCACAGGAACAGCTTGGCGACGTGGTGTTCGTCGAGGTGCCCGAGAGCGGCGCGATGCTGAAGAAGGGCAACGACGCTGCCGTGGTCGAATCGGTGAAGGCCGCATCGGATGTTTACGCGCCGGTGAGCTGCGAGGTGCTGGAAGGCAATGACGCGCTCGGCGACGAGCCCGGCCTCGTGAATTCGGACCCGGAAGGCGAGGGCTGGTTCTTCAAGCTGCGGCTGGAGAACAAGGACGAGCTGGACGATCTTATGGATGAGGCTGCGTACAAGGAATATGTCGCAGGCCTTTAGAATCTAACGATTACCGAAGTCCCGAGCTTGTCGAAGGACGTTTTTCACATACGAGAGACGCCCTTCGACAGGTTCAGGGCTCACGGGCTTTGGGAGTATTCATGCGCTATCTTCCGCAAACCGACCATGACCGCGAAGCGATGCTCGCGCGGATCGGGGCCAGCTCGATCGACGATCTGTTCGTCGATGTACCGGAGGAGGCCCGGCTCGACGGGCCGATCCGCGATCTGCCGATGCACGCCAGCGAGATGGCGGTGGAGCGGCACATGTCGCGGCTCGCAGCGCAAAATCTTGCGGCCGGTAGCGGTCCTTTCTTCCTGGGTGCAGGCGCCTATCGCCACCATGTGCCGGCGAGCGTCGATCATCTGATCCAGCGCGGCGAGTTTCTGACGGCGTACACGCCCTATCAGCCGGAAATCGCCCAGGGCACGTTGCAGGTGTTGTTCGAATTTCAGACGCAGGTTGCGCGGCTGTTCGGCATGGATGTCGCCAATGCCTCGATGTACGACGGTTCGACCGCCTGCTGGGAAGCGATCACCATGGCGCGGCGCGTCACCAAGCGCGCCACCGCGCTGGTGAGCAGCGGCGTCCATCCGCATTATGTCTCGGTCGCCAAGACGATGGCGCGCTTCACCAAGGACAAGATCGTCCACCGCGCACCCGAACTGGAAGCGGGTACCGATTGGGCCGAACTAGCGGACCAGGTGGACGGCGACACCAACTGCGTGGTCGTGCAATATCCGGACATTCTGGGCCGCATCGACGACATGCGCGCGCTCGCGCAGAAATGCGCCGAGCACAAGGCGCTGCTGATCGCGGTTGTCACCGAGCCGGTCGCGATGGGTGCGGTAATGTCTCCGGGCGAGATGCGCGCGGACATCGTGGTGGGCGAAGGCCAGTCGATCGGCGTCGGATTGCAATTCGGCGGACCCTATGTCGGCCTATTTGCGTGCAAGCAGAAATATGTGCGCCAGATGCCGGGCCGTCTGTGCGGTGAGACGGTGGACGCTGACGGCAAGCGCGGCTTCGTGCTGACACTCTCCACGCGCGAACAGCACATCCGCCGCGAGAAGGCGACGAGCAATATCTGCACGAATTCAGGGCTTTGCGCGCTAGCCTTCTCGATCCACATGACCTTGCTCGGTGAAAAGGGCATCCGTCAGGTGGCTGCGATCAACCACGAGAAAGCGGTGATCTGCGCGAACCGACTTGCGAAAATTCCGGGTGTCCGCGTGGTGAATGACATGTTTTTCAATGAGTTCACCGTGGAACTTCCCAAAGATTCGCGTGAAATCGTTCGCGATCTCGCCGATCAGGGCGTTCTGGCGGGTGTATCGTTGAGCCGCCTCTACGCGGACGAACCGGGTCTTTCGAAGGGTCTGCTCGTCGCGGTTACCGAGACGGTGGACGAAGAGGATATCGAAGCGCTGGCGTCTGCGCTGGAAGGAGCACTGGCATGAGCATGAACAATCAGGGCCGCCAGACGCAGCCGCGTGAAGGCGCTGCGGCCGATCCGCATCCCACCGCCACCGGCAATCGCGCGCTGATGCTGGAAGAGCCGCTGATTTTCGAGATCGGCGATAGCGATCGCACCGGTGTCGACTGGCCCGCCGATTGCTGGGGTGAATCGCGCCTGGGCGATCTGGCGCGCAAGGAGCCGTTCGATCTTCCGGGTCTGTCGGAGCCGGAGACGGTTCGTCACTATACGCGCCTCAGCCGCCAGAATTACGGCATCGACCTCGGCGTGTTTCCGCTCGGCAGCTGCACGATGAAGCACAATCCGCGTCTGAACGAAAAGATGGCGCGGCTCCCGGGCTTTGCGGACATCCATCCGCTCCAGCCGGTGGCCAGCGTGCAGGGCGCGCTCGCCGTGATCCACGAGCTGGCCGACTGGCTGAAGAAGCTGACCGGCATGCCCGCGGTTGCGATGAGCCCCAAGGCGGGCGCGCATGGTGAGCTGTGCGGCATCCTCGCCATCCGCGCGGCGCTGGAAAAGCGCGGCGATGCGCGCGAAGTGATCCTGGTGCCCGAAAGCGCGCACGGCACCAATCCCGCCACCGCCGCCTTCGCCGGCTATGCCGTGGAGGATATTCCGGCGACCGAGGACGGCCGCGTCGATTTCGATGCGTTGGTCGAACGGCTCGGTCCGGACGTCGCGGGTGTGATGATCACCAATCCCAACACCTGCGGGCTGTTCGAGCGCGACATGAAGCGCATCTCGGATGCGGTCCACGCGGCGGGCGGCTTCGTCTATTGCGACGGCGCGAACTTCAATGCCATCGTCGGGCGCGTGCGGCCGGGCGATCTCGGCATCGATGCGATGCACATCAACCTGCACAAGACCTTCTCCACCCCCCATGGCGGCGGTGGCCCCGGCTCCGGCCCAGTGGTGTTTTCCGAAGCGCTGGCGCCGTTCGCGCCCCTTCCTTTCGTGGAAATAACCGGCGACGGCAGCTTCCGACTGGTGGAGGAAGAGACCGCCGAGGACCATCATGCCGACAGCTTCGGGCGGATGACCGCGTTTCACGGCCAGATGGGCATGTTCACGCGCGCGCTGGCCTATATCATGAGCCACGGCGCGGACGGTCTGCGGCAGGTGTCCGAGGACGCCGTGCTCAACGCCAATTATGTGCTCCGCTCGATGGAGGACCTGCTGGAGGCACCGTTCGCCAAGAGCGGCCCGTGCATGCATGAGGCGCTGTTCAGCGACAAGGGCGTGGCGGATGGATTCTCTACCGTCGATATCGCCAAGGCGCTGATCGACGAGGGCTTCCATCCGATGACCATGTATTTCCCGCTGGTGGTCCATGGGGCGATGCTGGTCGAGCCGACCGAGACCGAGAGCAAGGCGGGGCTGGACGAGTTCCTGCATGCCTTCCGCTCGGTGGTGGAACGCGCCAAGGCGGGCGATGAGAGCCTGCACGGGGCACCCTACCACGCGCCGCGCCGCCGCCTCGACGAGACGGCAGCGGCTCGCAAGCCCGTCCTCACCTATACGCAACCGGAAGAGGCCATCGCGGCGGAATGACATGAGCTGGGAAACGCTCTTCTCGCTCACCAACATCCTGGCGCTGGGCGGCTGGGCGCTGCTGATACTGGCGCCGCGCAAGCCGCTCACCTTTTCGGCGATCACCTATCTGGGCGTGGGGCTGCTCTGCCTGATCTACGTCGTGGGTTTCGGCGGACTGCTCGCAGGGTTGTTCGATCCGGGCGGTTCGAATGTGCCGCTGACCGAGTACAGCGTTGCCGGCCTTCAGGCAGCGATGTTCAAGAACCCCGGCGGCACCGTGATCGGGTGGACGCATTATCTGGCGCTCGACCTGTTCGTCGGCATGTGGATTGCGCGCGACGCCGATGCAAAAGCTTTCGGCCGGCTCTGGCAGGCGCCGATCCTGCTGCTCACCTTCATGGCGGGGCCGCTGGGCCTGCTGATCTGGCTGGTGCTGCGGGAGCCGGCGGCCCGCCGCGCCCAGCCGCGCCAGAAGGCGTGAGCGGTTCGCAGCCTTGGATGCCGGAGCCGGGCGAGGCGCAGGGCAAGCAGCACGCGCCTGCCACGCTGCGCAACCGTGCCGCCATTGCCGATGTGCTGGCCGACTGGCTTCCCGACGCAGGCCGCGTGCTGGAGGTGGCCAGCGGATCGGGCGAACATGCGGTCTATTTCGCGAGCCGGTTCCCGCATCTGCGCTGGCAGCCGAGCGATCCCGAGCCTGCCGCGCAACACTCGATCGCCGCCTGGACGGGCGAAGCTCGGCTCGGCAATGTCGAGCCCCCGATCGCGCTCGACGCGGCGGCGGCAAACTGGGACGTGGCAGGCATCGCCGCGATCCTGTGTATCAACATGGTCCATATCAGCCCGTGGGAGGCCTCAGAGGGCCTGTTCGCCGGAGCCGGGCGGCTGCTGCAAGCCGACGCACCGTTGATCCTCTACGGCCCGTTTCTGGAAGCGGATGTCGAGACGGCGCCAAGCAATCTGTCGTTCGACGCCTCGCTCAAGACGCGCGACCCGCGCTGGGGTCTGCGCGATCTGAGCGAAGTCACTGCGCTGGCCGAGCGATGCGGGTTCCGGATGGCGGATCGGCGCGCGATGCCCGCCAATAATCTGATGCTTCGCTTTATTCGCAACGCTTGAAAAATCGGTAGGCACCGCCCCGCCTGTCCTACAGGGCTAAGGCCCGGTAATCTGCGCGCATGCCCCGTTTCGTTCCCCTGCCGGCAGATCGTCTTCCCTGCGAGGCTGCAATCGGGATCGGGGAAAAGGGGGCCCCCCGTATCGTGACTCGTGCGACTTTCCAGCGTTCGCCTTCAGCGCAGGGGCGGGCGAATCGCGGCGGCGCGGCGGGCCAGCCGGTGCTCCCGCCAGACGATATAGATACCGCTGGCGATGATCAGCGGCGCGCCGAGCCATGTTGCCGTCGCCGGAATTTCGGCGAACAGCCAGTAGCCGTAAAGCGCGGACCATATGAGGCCGGTATAATCCATCGGCAGGACGATCGCGACGGGCGCAAGGCGCAGGGCACCGGTGAGGCACAGCTGCCCGATCGCGCCGGTGAGGCCGATGCCGGCAATGATCGCCCAGGTGAGCGCATCGTGCCATTGCCCAACGAACAGCATCATGATGCCGAGCGGAAGCAGGGAGGTCAGGCTGAACCAGAAGACGATGGTCAGCGTCGGCTCGGTCCGCCCCAACTGGCGGATCTGGATCGTCACCGCGGCGGTCATCAGTGCGCCGAACACGCCGGCTGCGACGCCCAGCGCAGGCAGCGCGCCGCCGCCTGGCTGGACCACGATCAAGACGCCGATGAAGCCGACGACGACCGCGCTCCAGCGGTGGCGGCCCGTCGGTTCCTTGAGCACCAGAGCGGCAAGCACGGTGGTGAGGATCGGCACCGCGAAGAAGATGGTCGTCGCTTCGGCCAGCGGCAGCAGCGTCATCGTCCAGAAATTCAGGCTCATGGCGGCAATGCCCAGCAGCATGCGCACGCCGTGCCCCATCGGGCGGGCGGTGCGCAGGCTTTCCCAATGCCCGCTGCGCGCAAGCAGCAGAAGGATCGCCGGCACCGCGAACAGCTGCCGGTAGAACACGCTTTCGAAGATGTTGACCCCGCGCGTCTGGGCGAGCTTCACCAGCGCGAGCATGGCCGATATCGCCGCCATGGAGACGAGCCGCAGCATCGCCCCTGCCAGCGCGCGCTGTTCGGGCTGCTGGTCCGGGCGGGGCGGGGCGGCGTTCACCGGGCTGCCGTAGAGCAGCGCTCAAGGCGATCAAGCCTTGAAACCGGCTGCGACATCCGCATCTGTACCGCCGATGGAGCTATTCAGCTGGAACCCCTGGGCGCTGGTCGCCGTCATCGCGCTCGTCCTGATGCTGGTCTCGATCCTGGGGGATCACCGGCGCAGGAAACGGCGCGACTTCAATCGGCCCGGTTTCATGCCATGGCCGTTCATCACGGTGATGAGCGGCATCCTGTTCCTGTTCGGCACCGCGCTGGCAATCCAGCTCGGCTGAGCGCCGCCTTACAGGCAGGCTTCCAGATAGGGCTGATCGAAGCCGAACTGCTTGGCTTTTTCCAGCGTATAGGGGCGAAGGCCGGAGCTGGCATATTCGCCCACGATCATGCCCTCGGAATCCTCATCCAGATAGTTGAACTTGAACAGGTCCTGCGTGACGATGACGTCGCCTTCCATGCCGATCACCTCGGTAATCTGCGTGGTGCGACGGCTGCCGTCGCGCAGGCGCTTCACCTGCACGATAAGATCGACCGACTCGGCGATCTGACGGCTGATCGCTTCCTTGGGGATCTTGATGTCCCCCATCAGAATCATGTTCTCCATACGCGCCAGGCATTCGCGCGGGGAGTTGGCGTGGAGCGTACACATCGATCCGTCGTGGCCGGTGTTCATCGCGGCGAGGAGATCGAAACATTCGCTGCCACGAATCTCACCCAGGATGATGCGATCGGGGCGCATACGCAGGGCGTTCTTGACGAGATCGCCGATGGTGATCGCGCCGTCGCCTTCCAGGTTCGGCGGACGCGTTTCCAGCGGCAGCCAGTGCGGCTGCTGCAGACGAAGTTCGGCCGCGTCCTCGATCGTCAGCACACGCTCGCCCGGATCGATCATCTTGGACAGCGCATTCAGCATCGTCGTCTTACCGGAGCCGGTACCGCCCGAAATCACGACGTTCATGCGGCTTGCGCCTGCAATTTTGAGCGTCGTACACATATTCTCGCTCATCGACCCGTAGCCCTTCAGCATATCAAGCGTGATCGGCTTTTCGGAGAATTTACGAATCGAGATGGCCGTGCCGCGCAGGCTGAGGGGCGGCACGATGACGTTGACACGGCTTCCGTCCTTGAGGCGGGCATCGGCCAGCGGCGTCGTCTGATCGACGCGGCGGCCGACCTGGTTCACGATGCGCTGCGCGATCTGGAAGAGATGTTCCTCGTCGCGGAACTGGGTGGGCGCGAGCGTGAGTTTGCCCTTCTTTTCGATATAGGTCTGGAACGGCCCGTTCACCATGATGTCCGAGACGTCCGGATCGGACAGAAGCTCTTCCAGCGGGCCGAAGCCCAGCAGCTCGTCGACGAGCACCTTTTCCAGCGCGAACTGCTCGCGCCGGTTGAGCGTCAGTTTGAGCTCCGCCAGGACCTCCAGGATGATCGGCCGGAATTCTTCGGTCAGTTCTTCCTTGTTCAGCGTGGAGGCCGCTTCCGGATCGACGCGTTCAAGAAGGCGCGGCAGCACCTGTTCCTTGATGCGGTGGACCGAAGCCTCGAAGCCCTCGCTCTGGTTGCCGCTGTCCGTAACCGACGTGGCGCGCTCGGTCAGCCGGTTCATCGCATCCATGGACGCGGTTGGCGGCGAGGTGCCGATGTCCAGGGAATCGAGCGGCGGGAACTGCTCCCCACCCGGCGAGGGCGGCGGCGGCGGCGTAAATTTCGTTTCGTCCTTGCGCGGCTGGGGCGTGCTGCCGCTC
>JBELIU010000052.1:0-14645 GCA_042090735.1 Novosphingopyxis sp.
GTTCAAGCAGTACACCCAATCGACGATCTCCAGTCTGGGTCAGCTCATTTCTCAGCTGGAAGAGGACCGCCGCAAACCAAGCTTGGTGAGTTGGGGTTATTTCGATCCCGGCATCTCCAGCTTGGCATCACCTGTCATGAATCGCGCATCGGTCGTTGAAGCTGCGGTAATCGCGACCTGTCCGATCGATACCTACCCGCAGGAGCGTTTCGAGAACGCAATACGCGAGCGGGTTGAGCAAGCGGCATCGGATATATCGCGTGCATTGGGCTACAACGCACCCGATGAGTAGTTGACATCGCAAAAGTTCTGATATCAACTAGCGGTTGATATATGAACATCGATGTCGCCCCCACACGCAACCCTGAAGCGACACCTGGCTATTTCGGCTGGCGTGTACTCTTGGGAGCTGCGGTAGGCCTTGCCTTCAGTCCCGGGCCGGTTTCGCTCTTGCTCATCGGAGCTTACGCTCCGGTATACGCACAGCGATACGGATGGTCGTTTGGGGCGATCATGTTCAGCCTCACTATTCTCAATCTGGCCACCATCGTCGCGGCGCCGTTTGCAGGACGGCTTATCGACCGGTTCGGAGCGCGGACATTGTTATTTCCCTCGCTGATAGCGATGGCGCTTTGTCTGCTGGCAATTGGATACGGCGTTACGAGTCTTCCGGCGTTGTACGCGGTGTGTGCCCTTTTTGGCTTCTCCACCGTCGGTGCGCAAAGCCTCACCTACAACAAATTGCTGACCGGCTGGTTTGACGCCAATCGGGGGCTCGTACTGGGAATTGCCTCCTCAGGCCTTGGCCTTGGTTATTCCATTCTCCCGCTGATCATCGGGTTCGGCATGGCGGCCTATGGACCTGGCGGAACCGCACTGCTGCTAGCGGCGATCATTCTTCTACTGCCTCTCGTGCTGAACCTGTTCGTTGCGCACCCGCGTCCAGACCGCGAAACCAATGGGGATGAAGCCCGGAGCGATCCGGTGGGCCGAACATTGCGGCAGGCGGTTACAACGCGCTATTTCTGGCTTTTGGCCATTGCCATCTTTCTCGTTTCGATCATCGCGACCGGCATCGTTCCCCAGTTCGCCAATGTTTCGAAAGACCTTTCTTTCACCACGGCCCAGGCAGCAACGATCGCGTCCGTGTTCGGGATCGCAACGCTCATCGGCCGCCTGGTCGTGGGCTGGCTTTTCGACCGCTTCTTTGCGCCGCGAGTAACGAGCATCATCTTCTTCGCAGCCGCTCTAGGTTATGCTCTTGCCGCATGGACGGTGTTCGGAGGGCTCGGATGGACCGGCCTGCTTATCGCTGGCATCTTGATGGGCCTTGGCTTCGGTGCTGAAAGCGATTTGATCGGTTATCTAGCCAGCCGCTACTGGGGTTACCGCCATTTCGGCGCGATCTATGGCAGTCTGCTATCCATCTTCATCCTGGGCGCTGCGACCGGGCCGCTATTGTACGGCACGATGCGCGATATCGCGCAAAGCTATGGACCGGTGTTCATCCTGTGCGCGCTACTCGGGACAACGGCCAGCGGATTAATGCTGTTGCTGCCGCGTTTTCCAACTGCCGAAGAATTGCATGACCTCGTGCCGGTCCGCACGCCCGGCCTTGTTCCCGCCGCCAACGAAAGCGATATCCGATGACCGATCAAACCACGGCTCCGCATGATCACAACAAGCCGCTCGAACAGATATTGAAGGAGCGCGTCGCCCGTTTCGAGACGCGCCGCTATGATTGGAACGCCCTGAAATTTCAGGCCGATTACGATCCAAAATACCGCCGGGCCCAAATTCGTTATATGGGCACCGGCGCCACCGGCGTGGCCCATGACGAAAATGTCGTTCCCGCCGAACATTTCACTTTTTCGACCATGTGCCTTCCCGCCGGCTGCGAGGGGCCGCCGCATGTGCATACAGATGCCGAAGAGGTATTCTTTATGTTGAAGGGCTCGATCCGCCTGACCCTGCAGGACGGCGACGACACCGCTGAAACCGTGCTGAAGGAACGAGACCTCATCTCAATTCCCCCTGGTGTTTATCGCGGATTGGTAAATGAAGGTCAGGAAGAGGCGCTGATGTGCGTGATGATCGGCAATCCGAAGCCGGTCAAACCGACCTATCCGGACGATCATCCGCTGTCGAAGATTAAACGGCCGTGAGCATGTCCGCGGTTCGGACCCTTGCCGGGACCGTAGTGGAAGAGACGGTCGGCGGGCGCGGCCCGGTGCTGCTCCTTCACGGCATTGGATCGCGGGCGCGAGGCTGGCAGGCGATGGTACAGCAGCTGAACGACGTCCATTGCCTCGCTTGGGATGCACCCGGCTATGGCGAATCGATACCATTGGCCGCTGGGGAGCCGGAGGCTGCAGACTACGCCGCGCGCGTACTGGCAGTGCTCGATGAAGCGGAGATCGAGCGAGCACATGTGGTCGGCCATTCGCTGGGCGCGCTGGTTGCCGCCGCGCTGGCGCGAGAAGCCCCCCACCGTGTCAGCAGCCTATTTCTCGCCGATCCCGCGATGGGATATCGTAACCAGCCAGCATCAGAACGTGCTGCCATGATCAGCGAACGCGTAGAACGCCTGAAGCAACTGGGGGCAGCCGATCATGCGGCCAAACGCTCGCCGCGGCTGCTGTCCGATTATGCAGGGCCGGCCGCCCGGGAAACCGTCCGCAACGCAATGGCTTCGCTTACCGAAACCGGATACGCCGCCGCCGTTGCGATGTTGGCTAGCGGACAGCTGGAAGACGATCTTCACGATTGGAACGGCCCGCTTGCTTTCGTTTCGGGCGAACTGGATTCCATAACACCGCCGGAACCAGCGGCTGCGCTGGCAAGGCGCTTGGACGCTCCGTTCACGCTAATCGAACGTGCGGGCCATGCCTGCTACGTCGAACAGCCCGAACGCTTTGCGCAACTCTTGGGTAATCACCTCAGTCAGCTGGAGGGCTAACGGCATGGACATGGGTTTTCGTGACCGCACGGTCGTCGTTACCGGCGCAACATCCGGTATCGGTTTCGCTGTCGCGCGCCTGATGGCGGGCGAAGGCGCACGCGTTGCAATCTGTTCGCGCTCAAGCGACAAGGTAGAGGCCGCCAGCAAAGCGTTGCGGGATGAGTTTCCAGCCGCCGCGATCCATGCGCAGCCTTGCGATGTATTAGACCCGCAGGCGGTCACCGACTTCGCCGACGCCAGTGTAGCCGCGCTGGGTCCGGCAGCAGTGCTGGTCAACAATGCTGGTCAAGGACGACTATCGACATTCGACAGCACTACGGATGAAGCATGGCACGACGAACTGCGGCTGAAGATTTTTGGCGTCACCTATCCGGTTCGCGCCTTCCTCCCGCAGTTGGAAAGCCAGCAGGATGCTGCGATCGTAAACGTCAATTCGGCGCTCGCCCTGCAGCCGGAACCCCATATGGTTGCAACATCGGCGGCCCGTGCCGCACTACTAAATCTCAGCAAATCCCTGGCGAACGAGTTCGCGGACCGCGATATCCGCGTGAATTCGATCCTGATCGGAACGGTGGAGTCGGGCCAGTGGCAGCGCCGTTTCGAAGCACGTGAGGACCGATCGCAGGATTATGCGGCATGGGTGGCGGAGGAGGCACGTAAGCGTCACATTCCGCGTGGCCGGTTTGGAAAGGCAGTCGAAGCGGCGCACGCCATCACATTCTTGGCTTCACCCAATGCAGGCTTCATCACGGGCGCCGCCTTGGATGTTGGCGGCGGCGTGCGGCGCGGGCTCTAGTCCTCGTGGTCCAGTGGGCGATCGTCTGCGTCGGGCATGACCACAGTCGGCAATTTCTCAAAATCATAGCGTAGTGACTGAACCCTCAAGACCTGTGCAGCAGCATCGCGCTCCGCGAACAAACTAGGGCGGAAGATGCATAGGTTCGTCCCCGTCCCGACAGCACTTCTAAACCGAATGCCATCGAAGCCGCGCTGCCTCAGCAATTCGGCCAGGAGTTGGGTCACGGTATAGCGGTGGCGGTGTTCGGGCACGACCGCTTCCGACAGAGCTGCGTCCAACGACATCGCGAAATGATACAACGAGATGCTGTTGTCGTCACCCCACCAGTCCGCGAAATCCAGCGTGCCAAAGTCAGCGATACGTAAGGTGCGGGTGGCAACGAATTCTGCAACCGAGATGAGGTGAGAAGGGTGCGGACGTATCTCCGCCACCGCGGTGGGAACGTCGGAGGCCAGATAGAGTACCGCTATGCCTTGCCTGTTCGCGCGGCCCGCGGGCGCGAAAGGAGGCGGCGGCGCGGTCATTTTACGCCCGCCGAATGGCTGATACCGAACCTTCCTCTCCCAGGTTTCACCGGGCCGGGCGTAGCGCTGAACGATACCAAGCCGCGCGCGATAGAATAGGCTTTCGGCCGCGATCCTCCGCTCAATATGGCCGCTCAACTCATCGAGTCTATGATCAAATGTTTCGGCAAGTTCGAACGCGTTTTCGCGTTCCAGACGGCCGACATATTCGTCGAGCTCGGGCGAACGTGATGTGTCGATGGCATGGAACGGCTCGCTTTTCCCCGGACATTCCGATCGATAGATTGATACCGGATCACCACCCTCATCAAATACATGGTCCAGCGCTTCGCGAATTCTCGCCGCCGCGCCGGCGTCTTCCGGAAGCACCGCCGCTCCGCCATCTATCAGAAGCTGCACACGGTCCAGATCCCCGCCGAGGTCCGGATTGTACCGCCACTCGTCGCAATGGTGACGTAGCCATGCCCGCAGACGGGTCCGCATAGTGGGGTCGATCGGCGTTTCGCGCCCGACAACGCTTAACTCATCTGTCGCAGAACGGGGTGCGGCGATACGGTTCATATCATACAATCTTCTTTTGCCACATTTACATTACCGTCCCGCTACTGTACATACAGTTGCGATCTGAACAAAAGTTTTATATGCAAAACGAGGATGGTCATGGCTATCACCGGTATCGATCAAGTCTGCTTCGGCGTCGACGATCTCCCGCGCTGTCGCGACTTTTTCCGCGATTGGGGTCTCGAGAGCGTTTCGGATGGGGAAACGGGAGATGACTGGGCGACGCTGAACGGGAGCATCGTTTCTTTACGTCCAATCGATGACCCGGCGCTGCCCGCCGCGTTCGAGGACGGTAATACAATCCGCGAGATCATCTGGGGCGTCGAGAGCGAGGCTGATCTCGACCGTCTGCGTCCTGTGCTTTCCGAGACACCGGGTTTTGACGAGCAGGATGGTACGTTGCGTGGGACCGATCCAAACGGTCTGAGCGTCGCCTTTCGCGTCACCCGCACGCGGGACGTTGATATCGAGCCTTCGGAAACGAACAGCTGGGGCCGGGTACGCCGCGTCGATACCCCCTCTACTGTTTATGAGCGCGCGCAGCCGATCGAAATCGGTCACGCAGTTCTTTTCACAAATAATCTGGAGACGGCCGGGGCGTTTTATCGCAACATCGGTTTCCACCTGTCCGACGAATATCCCGGGCGTGGCCAATTTCTGCGGTGCGCCGAGCGCGGCGGTCATCATGATTTATTTTTGCTGGAAACGCCACAGGGTCGCCACGGGTTGAACCACTTGGCATTCACCGTTCGCGACATTCACGAGATTTTCGGCGGCGGCCTGCACATGTCGCGTTGCGGTTGGGACACCCAGCTTGGCCCTGGACGCCACCCAATCTCGTCTGCCTATTTCTGGTATTTTCATAATCCAGCTGGTGGGCTGATCGAATATTATTCGGACGAGGACTATCTAACTGAAAATTGGACGCCGCGCGCTATCGAGCCGGGGCCTACCAAGTTCGCCGAATGGGCGATCAGCGGCGGCCTAGACGGCAACAGCCGCCGGCAGCGCCAGGCTGGCGACGTCAATCGCGCATTTCTAACCGAGTGACGCGATGGGCAAGGATGCAAACCAGATGCTGCTTACGATCCTGCTGAAGCATGATCAGTCGAACAATCTGGACGCTGTCCAAGCCAGGCTGAAGGCGGCAGATTGGTGGGAAAGATTTCCGCCCGAAGGCTGCGAAATCGTATCTTGGGTCGTGGCCATGGGTTTGGGCCAGATAGTAACGCTCAGCCTGCCTGCGAGCCGCTTAGCCGCGGTGAATGTCGAATTGGAACGCTCTGCCTGGGGCGTCTTCACCACCGAAATTTTTCCCGCCTATGATTTTGTCCCGGTGCGCGAGCGGATCCGTGAACGCGTCAAGAATGGAGGCCAATGATGGTCAAGAACTTCGCCCCCTACAACGAACCCCATCAGAGCCGCGAGCGAGCGCCCGATGCGTATGAGGATTTGCTTGGAGACGCGCTGGAAGACGCGTTCGGACAGCATATCCACGATATCGAGGGCGTAGTCGACATCTTGCGTGCGCGCGCCGTCCCCGCACCTGCCGGCGACAGCTGGTCACCCGAATTGCTGAAATCCGAACTTGCGCGCCTTGGCGCCTGAACCGTCGAAGGGAGATTGAAAGTGAGCGTATCAAACGAAGCAATCGAACAGCGGCTGTCCGAAGGTTTGCGCAACACCTGGCATCCCGTGCTGCCGTCCAAATTTGTGACGACCAAGCCGATTTCCATTTATCGCTGCGGTTTCCGGATCGTGCTGTGGCGCGACCAGGGTGGAAAGCTTTATGCGTTGGAGGATTTTTGCCCTCATCGCGGTGCCCCGCTCTCGCATGGTATCCCAATGGGAGACCGGATCGCGTGCGGCTATCACGGCGTGCAAGTCAGCGGAGCTGGCGTTGCGGTTTCTGTGCCAGGCAGCCCAGGGTGCAGGCTGGAAGGAATGGCTGCGACCCGATCTTTCCCGATTGAAGAGCGCTGCGATGCAATTTTCCTGTTCTTCGGGGTAACCAAAGATACCCCCGCCACACAGCTCGAGCTGCCGGCCGAACTGGAGTCGGACGAGTGGAGCAGCTTCCTGTGCTATACCGAATGGGGCGGTGACTATCGCTACGTCTATGACAATGTGATGGACCCGATGCACGGCGCGTTCCTTCACCGGCAGTCGCATTCGATGTCGTTCGGTGAGACTAGCGCCAACTTTCAGGTTCGCGAAACCGATTATGGCTTTTGCTTCGAGAAGGAAGGTCAGCGCGATATCAATTTCGACTGGACGGAGTTTGAAGATCGCGGCGCGCACTGGCTGAGCCTGGAAATTCCCTACCCGCCAACCGGGGGGCCGGGAGGTAACTTCCGCATCGTCGGCATTTACTCACCCATGCAGCCAGGATGGAGCGCGGTGTTTCACTGGCGGCTCCGCAAAGTTTCGGGCTGGCACCGCGACGCATGGCGCTTTCTCTACAAGAACCGACTGGAAAAGCGCCACTGGCATGTGCTGGAACAGGACCGTGTTCTGCTGGAAGACATGGATCCAGAAGCCAATAAGCGCGAAATTCTTTATCAGCACGACATGGGGCTTGTTCGTTTGCGCCGCTACTTCCGGCAAAAGGCGAAAGCGCAATTGGAAGCGAACGCTAAACCGGTCGCGATCGCTGCCGAATGACCCTTCTGGCCGAACCGGTCGGCAACGCTCCCCCCGGTGCAAGCTGGTCCGAAGCGCTGAAGTTCGGCGATGAGTTGATCGTCTCCGGCCTACATGCGCGCCATTCCGGCGGCAGTGTTCCGGAGGGCGTTGAGGCTCAGATGCACGCGCTGCTCAATAAGCTGGATGCGCTACTGGAGGCGTGCGGCGGCAGTGCGGACAATATTGTTAAATTGACCATCTACCTGACGGATATCGCTGACAAGGATGCCGTAAACAGGGTGCGCACCAAAAGGTTCGGACCGGTCTATCCCTGCTCCACACTGATGGCGGTTTCAGCATTCGCCTTTCCGCAAATCGAAGTTGAGATAGATGCCGTCGCCCGGTTGGATGTGAGGTTAAATGACTGAGACGAAAGAACTGCGTGTCGAAGCGATGCGCCGCGAGGCAGAGGGCGTGCTTTCGGTGGAACTGCGAGACCCGCTCGGAGCCGAGTTGCAACCTTTCAGCGCGGGCAGTCACATTGATCTGATCTTGCCCAACGGGATGACGCGCAGCTATTCACTGGTCAACGATCCAGCGGAACGCCATCGCTATGTCGTAGCGGTTGGGCTCGATGCGAACAGCCGGGGTGGTTCGCGTTTCGTCCACGATCGCTTGCGGGTTGGTGCCACAGTGAAGATTGCCGGCCCCCGCAACAATTTCCCGCTGAACGAAAATGCCCAAAGCCATGTTCTGATTGCTGGCGGGATTGGAATCACGCCGATGCTCGCAATGATGCGTCGTCTCGCCGCAGCAGATCAAAGCTTTCACCTCTATTATGGGGTGCGGGAGGCCGCGCGCGCTGCGTTCGTGGAGGACATCGTCGCGCTGAGAGGCGGCTTCACGCAGCATATTGATGCAGAAAGAGGCTGTCCGATGGATTTGGTTGAGATTATCGCAAGCCATCCAGACGCAGACTTTTATTGTTGCGGCCCTGGGCCGATGCTCGCCGCGTTCGAGGAGGCAACCGAGGCTCTTCCGGAAGACCGCGTGCATCTGGAATATTTCGCGCCAAAGGCTCAGGACGATAGCGCATCAAGCAATGCATTCGATGTCGAATGCCGAACCTCCGGAATAGAAGTGCATGTGACCGAAGACCGCACAATAGCGGAGGCACTTGCCGAGGCCGGCGTCGCCGTCGAACTGTCCTGCCAGGAAGGTATATGCGGGACTTGCGAAACGCGCGTACTTGAAGGCGAGCCCGACCACCGCGACAGCGTGCTGAGCAAGGCCGAGCGGGCGGCGAACAAGACGATGATGGTCTGCGTTTCGCGGTGTCGCGGCGATCGCCTGGTGCTGGACCTGTGATGCTGGAGGGTCGTTGCATCGTGGTCACCGGCGCGGCAGCTGGTCTTGGTGCAGCTTTTGCCAAGGGTGTAGCCGCAGCAGGCGCCCAGCATGTTCTGCTGGCCGATCGCGATCGTGAAGCGGGGCAGCTGCGGGTCATAGAACTGCTTGAAGCGGGTTATTCCGCCTCGTTCGCCGAAGTTGACCTTGCCCAGCCGGGAGCGATTGACGCGTTCGCCGCTCAGCTTCCCGAGCACATGCCTAGTGTCCATGGTCTGATCAATAATGCGGCGGTCGCCACCGGGATCGGTGGCAATACCTATGACGAGATCGATCTTGAGACGTGGGACCGAGTGATGACGGTCAACGTGCGGGGGACGTGGCTGATGACGCGCGCACTGGCCCCTATGCTCAAGGCATCGAAGATAGGCGGCCGGATCGTGAACCTTGCTTCCGACACCGCTATCTGGGGGGCGCCGCGGCTGTTACATTATGTAGCCAGCAAGGGAGCGGTCATGTCGATGACCTATGCGTTGTCTCGAGAGCTTGGAGAAGACGGGGTCACCGTAAACGCGATCGCGCCGGGGCTGATCCGTACGCCGTCTACCGAATATGTGCCGGATGAGCGCAAGGACCTTTATGTTGACGGCAGCGCCTTAAAACGGCCAGGGCTACCGGAAGACGTGGTGGGCGCAGCGTTGTTCCTGCTGTCCGATGCGGCAGGTTTCTTGACCGGTCAGGTTCTGCCCGTCAACGGCGGCTTTACGCACGCCTGACAGCCTGAGGCATTCAAATTTTAGAATAAATTGACGCCCCGGGGCACGCCCGGAGCGTCTTTCCGTAAATTTGTTTCAGCTGGTACGGACGGGTGGCCCGGCAAAGCGAGCCGAGTAATGACCGATGCTGGTCATATCCACTTCGATCATTACCGGTCCGGGGGTAGCGAGAGCCTGCCGAAGGACGCCATCAAAATCATCTATCTTGGCGACGCGCATATGCGGCAGATCGATCGACTGGGCGACCAACGCAAAATCGGGAACTTTGATATTCGAAAAATATTTGCGGCCGCCATATTGCGCGTCCTGAATGTTTCGAATGACGCCATAGCCGCTATCGTTCATCAGGATCAGCTTGAGGTCCGCCTTCTCGTCCACCGCGGTCACAAGTTCGCCAAGACACAGGTTGAGGCCTCCGTCACCTGACAGCGCAATCGCTCCGCCGCTACGTCCAGCCGCTTCATTACCGAAGGCCGCACCAATCGCCATCGGCAATCCCTGGCCTATCCCGCCGCCCACGGCATGAACGCCAGCGCGGTCATGCTGCAACATAAGATAGCGGTTGCCCCACATGCTGTTCGAAATAGTCACATCGCGCACCCAGGCCGCGCTGTCCGGCATGGCGTTCTGCAGCGCTTCTACCATGGGGGTGTAAGGTTGCATGTCCTCAGCAAGACCATTTCGCATCGTTTCTTTCAGCACAGCTACCGCATCGCGATAGTCCGAAGCCGGTTCGTAGTCGGATAGCGCTTCGGCGAGACCTTCTAGAAGTGGGCGACAATCTACCGCGTAAAAGCCGTCATTGTCATAGGTGCGCCCATCGGCACCGGTATCCAGATCAATCACGATCCGGGGACTTGGCAAATCGAGGCGATAAGTCCACGTCTCATTGCCGCGAAGCCGGGAACCGCAAATCACCATCAAATCGCAGTCTTCGTAAAAGGCTTGCAGTTCCCGAGTGCAGTTGAACGCGCCGAGCGACATCGGATGCTGCTCGTCGACAATTCCCCTACCATTTGTGCTGGTCACGATAGCAATACCACGATCGGCAAGTCGCTGCGCTGCATCGTTTGCACCGCGAGCTCCGCCGCCGAGCAGAATCACCGGACGCCTTGCACCGCGGAGGCGCTGTGCAATTTCTTCGACGACCGCCGCGTCAATTTCTGGCTCCGGCAGGTCGAGAGCCGGTAACTCCTCGGGAAGATCGATTTCGCCGGCCTGCGCATTGATGGTGATCTCGACACTCACGGGTCCGGTTGGGGCGGACAACGCAACCTTAGCAGCCTTCGCGATGGTCGGGAGAACGTCTTCCGGCCTTGAAACCGTGAATGCCTCCTTGCTGATTGCGGCAAGCATAGAGGCTTGATCAGGTGCTTCATGAATATAGGCCCTGTCTTGACCGAGATGGTCCGACGGTACCTGGCCCGTAATATGCAGCACTGGTGAACCTGCCGTCAGAGCTTCCACCATCGCGCCAGCAGCATTGCCTGCCGCAGTTCCGGTGCTGGTAAAGACAACGCCCAACTGACCGGACACACGGGCGTAGGCATCCGCCATATTTGCCGCGCCCGCTTCCCCTCGCGCGGCTATATAGCGAACCTCTCCGCGCCGCCCCAGCGGGTCCAGAATCGGCATATTGTGGATGCTGATGACACCAAAAACCGTATGGATGCCCCAATGGTGTAGCAACATAGCAATGCCCTCCCCGGCCGTAACTTTGGACCCGGAGGCGGCGATCTTCGGCCGGTGGAGGATTTGACTGGCGGTCATGTAACAATGCTTCTTTCTTGAGATTGAGCGCTGCCGGTGATCTTCAGGTCAGAAATTGGCCTCTAGCGCGGTATAGAAAATGCGGCCGAGCGGATTGGAAACGAGCGGATCGAAGCCGGACCGATCGAGCGCGTCGGGCGCGTCGACGTCGAACAAATTTTTAGCGCCGAAGGAAAGCCTGCTGGTAGGCCCGCCTGTCATGAAGGGCGGAATTTCGACGCCGAACTGAAGATCTACAGTGGTGAAGTTGTCAATCCGCTGGCCGTTGTTGTTGTCGTCGTCATAGCCATCGATGTAACGAACATATACATTGGCGGAAAACGGATCGAGGGACCATAGTAAGCCGATGTTCCCGCGCCATTTGGGGGCAGGCGATCCGAAATTGGTATAGTTGCGATTGCCGAGACCGTCGATCCTCCCGAGAACCGGATCTTCCAGTTCATAGGTTAACACTCGTGTCGCATTGCCATCCAGCGTGAAATCACCGGCAGACGTCGACAGATTGTAAGTGCCCTGGAAATCAAGGCCGTCGGTGGTCAGTTCACCCGCATTGCGGAAGAAGGTCGTGACATTGGTAAGGGTGTTTCCAGCACGAACTATCTGTGGCCCATTAGGATTTGAGGCAACAAGTGCAGATGCGTTTTCTGGCGTGATGAAATTTCGATATTCGAAGCGCCAGTAATCCACATTGAGGTTCAAACCGGGAATACGCAGCGTTACACCCGCATTGTATGTATCCGCAGATTGGGGAGCAAGCGGCAGGTTGGGGTCGGCTAGCGTACGCTGCGAAATCGAAGCCTGCGTGTTTGCAAGTGGATCGAATACCCGCGCTGGTACTACCAGGCTGCCAAAACGCTGGAATACCGAAGGCGCACGGAATGACGTCCCGTACGTACCGCGGAAGCTAAGGAAATCGGTCGGGCGGAAAAGCACGCCGATTTTCGGATCGAGCGTGTCGACCCCGTCACCAAAGTCCTCGTAACGAAGAGCACCGGTCAAAGTAAGGGTGTCAAGAATTGGTGCCGATACTTCGGTGAAGGCAGCATAAACGTCTTGAGCGCCTGAGAAATCCGTATTCCCTATGAAGAAATAGTAATTGTTTCTGTTCGCGTTGGCGTCGTAATTAATCGCAAGCGAGTCGCTGCGATACTGTCCGCCCACTGCGATGCCAAGTGACCCTCCGGGAAGCTCCGCCAATTCTGTTGAAACGACCGCGTCGATTACATCAAGTTTCGATCGCGCGACGAAAGAATAGGCCCCTATGAAGTCATCGATGACCGCAAGATCGTTGCTGGCACCATATAGCGGGTTGAAAAACTGATTGTTATTAGGTCCGCCGCGCCCGTTGAGCGCAGCTTGAAAACGGTCGCGCAGCGTATCGGGATAAGCCAGCGTGTAGCGGTTTTCAGCGTGGGTATAGCTGACATCATAGCTTAGATTGCCGACATCGCCGCGAAGACCGCCGGTGGCTCGCCATGTCTTTGATGTGTTGATCACTTCCGAAGGGCTGAAGTTGTCGCCCAGCGGCCTCCCAAAATAGACAATCGGCCGGCCGTAAAGATTCCCAGGATTGTTGGCTGGGACGAGCGGAGGAGTTAACACAGGTTGGGAAGCAGCCGCTTGGCTGCGAATATCGTTGTCTGCAAAACCGATCGTCGCATAGGCCTTTGTCGCAGAACCGATATTATAGGTCAGATCGACATTACCGAGATAACGCCGTTCCTTGGCGACAAGGCTGAAGAAATCGCCAAAGTCGAACTGGCAAAAGCCAACGGGACCGGGCGGTGCCACGACATTTGGGTTGGTCGCGGCAACGCCGGCACAGCTAGGGTCGGGACGCGGAACGCCGCCCACCAGAAAAGTCGGGGGATTACCGAAATTGCTCAGCGATGAGCGAAGCGGAAAGTCACGCTTGGCAGCCGACAGCGGTGTGCGATCGAAAAAGCTGGCTGATACCACGATGTCGAGATTGCCAAGCGATGTGCCGGCCAGCGCGCCGATAGTCGTATCCGTTTGACCATCGCGCCCCGTAAGAGAAACGTTACCGGCAACCCGCAATCCGTCGAAGCGCTTATAAGTGATGAAGTTCACCACGCCAGCGACCGCATCGGACCCGTAGGTCGAAGATGCACCGTCCTTCAGCACCTCGACCCTTTGAATCGCCACGGTGGGCACTAGAGAGTTGAGGTCGACAAACTGGTTGCCGAAGGGATCGGCCGCCCCGCTCAGCACCTGACGCCTGCCATTTAGCAAAGTAAGTGTCGAGCTCACTCCCAAGCCGCGCAGATTGACATTGCTCGTACCAATCGAGAACGGCAGCCCGCCACCGTCGGTATTGTTCTGGGCGCCGGAATTTACCGGTAGGTTGCTGACAAGATTTGCAGGGCTGAACGCCGCCTGCGCATTCAATGCCTCCGAATCGACCAAAGTTACAGGTGAAACGCGGCTTGACTGCGAACGAATATAAGATCCGGTGACAACGATATCCGCGCCAGGATTGGTAACGACGGGACCTTGCTCACTGTCGAGTTCTGGATCGGTGGTCGCCGAAGCCTGTGCATCAATTGGTGTAGCGTCTTGTGCATGCGCGGGCAGCGCCCAACCGATCATAAGCGCAGTGGTAAGTAGCAACTGAGTTTTCACCGTGATACCCCTCTTATGGTTTGTATATCAAACGTGCGTTGAAATACGATACACGTCAAGTGGGTTTGTGCTACCTGTCTTGATGCCTTGCAAAGCGGTCTGTTCGACCGGCTAAGCAAAAACAGATCTCGTCGCGGCTCAGATTTTATCGCTGCAGCGAGTTTGCGGCGGCGGCTTGAATCGCCCCGGGCTTTGCCGGGGCCCCGGCTTCTGAACGGAAGGGGGCACGATGAGCAAAAAAACGAACAAGTATGCACCGGAAGTCCGCAAGCGCGTGGTTCGGATGGTGCTGGAGAACCAGGGCGGGCATGGTTCGCGATGGGCAGCGGTGGTGTTGATCGCTGCGAAGATCGGCTGCTCGGCACAGACGCTGAACGAGTGGCTCAAGAAGGCCGAAGTCGATAGCGGCAGTCGCGCCGGTGGGCCCAGTGAGGTAGCCAAGAAACTCAAGGCGCTGCGGCGAGAACCGCGAGTTGCGTCAGGCGAATGAGGTCCTGCGAAAGGCATCCGCAAATTTTGCACCGGTGCAGCGAGCCGAAAATTTCTGGCGCCCGTTCAGGAGATGACGCGGTTCATCGATGAGCATCGCGAGAAGAATGGTGTCGAGCCGATCTGCAGGGTTTTGCCAATCGCCTGAT
>JBELIU010000300.1:0-2812 GCA_042090735.1 Novosphingopyxis sp.
TCCGGTCAAGGCACTGACCGAAGGCAAGCGCAAGACCGGCGGCCGCAACAACAAGGGCCATGTCACCTCGCGCGGCATCGGCGGCGGTCACAAGCAGAAGTATCGCGTTATCGACTTCAAGCGTCGCAAATGGGACGTGGAAGCGACCGTTGAGCGTCTGGAATATGACCCCAACCGTTCGGCCTTCATCGCTTTGGTGAAGTACACCGATGGCGAACTGGCTTACATCATCGCGCCGCAGCGTCTGAACGTCGGTGACAAGATTGTCGCCGGTGAGAAGACCGACACCAAGCCGGGCAACGCGATGCTGCTCAGCCAGATGCCGGTCGGCACGATCTGCCACAATATCGAGATGAAGCCGGGTAAGGGCGGTCAGATCGCTCGCAGCGCGGGCACCTATGCTCAGCTGGTCGGCCGCGATCGCGGTATGGTCATCATGCGGCTGAACTCGGGCGAGCAGCGTTACCTGCACGGCAATTGCATGGGCACGGTCGGCGCGGTTTCGAACCCCGACAACTCCAACACGACGTTGGCGAAGGCCGGTCGCAATCGCTGGCGCGGCAAGCGCCCGCTGACCCGCGGTGTCGCCAAGAACCCGGTAGATCACCCGCATGGCGGTGGTGAAGGCCGGACCTCGGGTGGCCGTCATCCGGTCACTCCGTGGGGCAAGCCGACCAAGGGCATGCGTACGCGTGACCGCAAGAAGGCGTCGAACAAGATGATCATCCGTTCGCGTCACGCGAAGAAGAAGAGGTAATCCATGGCACGCTCCGTATGGAAAGGCCCGTTCGTCGATCTCTACCTTCTGAAGAAGGCGGAAGACGCGCAGGAAAAATCCAGCCGCGCACCGATCAAGACGTGGTCGCGCCGCTCCACCATCTTGCCGCAGTTCGTCGGCCTGACCTTCACCGTTTATAACGGCCAGAAGTTCATCCCCGTGTCCGTCAATGAGGACATGGTCGGCCACAAGCTGGGCGAATTCGCGCCGACGCGGACCTTCCACGGTCACGGCGCCGACAAGAAGGGTAAGCGCTGATGGGACAGGCAAAGAACCCTCGCCGCGTAGAAGAGAACGAAGCACTGGCCGTCGGCACGATGGTCAAGGGCTCCGCGCAGAAGCTCAACCTGGTTGCGGGTCTGATCCGTGGCCGCAAGGTCGAGGACGCGATGAACGTGCTGCAGTTCTCCAAGAAGGCGATGGCCGAAGACGTGCGCAAGGTGCTCGCTTCCGCTATTGCGAACGCGGAGAACAACCACAATCTGGACGTCGATGCGCTGGTCGTATCGGAAGCCAGCGTCGGCAAGTCGATCCGCATGAAGCGCTTCCGTGCCCGTGCTCGTGGCCGCGCCAGCCAGATCATCAAGCCGTTCAGCCGCATCCGCATCGTGGTGCGTGAGCAGGAAGAGGAGGCCTAAGCCATGGGTCACAAGAGTAATCCGATCGGCCTTCGCCTCCAGATCAACCGCACCTGGGACAGCCGCTGGTTCGCAGAAGGCCATGACTATGGTCGCCTGCTGATGGAAGATCTCAAGATCCGCCAGCACATCATGGCCACCGTGCCGCAGGCCGCGATCAGCAAGGTTGTGATCGAGCGTCCGGCCAAGCTGTGCCGCGTGTCCGTCTATGCCGCACGCCCTGGCGTGATCATCGGCAAAAAGGGTGCGGATATCGAGAAGCTGCGCCGTGCGCTCAGCGCGATGACCGAGAGCGACGTGTCGCTCAACATCGTCGAAATCCGCAAGCCCGAGGTTGACTCCAAGCTTGTTGCGCAGGGCGTGGCCGATCAGCTGATCCGCCGTATCGCCTTCCGCCGCGCCATGAAGCGCGCCGTTCAGTCCGCGCTGCGTCTGGGTGCCGAGGGTATCAAGATCGTTTGCGCAGGCCGTCTGGGCGGTGCCGAAATCGCGCGTACCGAGTGGTACCGCGAGGGCCGCGTGCCGCTGCACACGCTGCGCGCGAACGTGGATTATGCCGAAGCCGAGGCGCTGACCGCCTATGGCATCATCGGCATCAAGGTTTGGATCTTCAAGGGCGAGATCATGGCCCACGATCCGATGGCGACCGACCGGCTGATGATGGAGGCACAGACCTCCGGCGTCCGTCCGGCCCGCTGATCGCCGGCGATATAAGGATAAGGTAGAGCGAAATGCTGCAACCGAAGAAGATGAAGTATCGCAAGGCCTTCAAGGGCCGGATCAAGGGTAAGGCGCCTGGTGGCACCACCTTGAATTTCGGCTCTTATGGTCTGAAGGCGATGGAGCCCGAGCGGATTACCGCGCGCCAGATCGAGGCGGCTCGCCGTGCGATCACGCGTCACATCAAGCGTCAGGGTCGCCTCTGGATCCGCGTCTTCCCGGACGTGCCGGTTTCCAAGAAGCCTGCCGAAGTCCGTCAGGGTAAGGGCAAGGGTTCGGTGGAATATTGGGCGGCTCGCGTTAAGCCCGGCCGTATCCTGTTCGAACTGGACGGCGTTGCCGGTCCGCTCGCCGCCGAGGCGTTCGAGCGTGCCGCGATGAAGCTGCCGATCAAGACCAAGGTCGTGGCCCGTCTGGGCGACGAATCGCACCTGAAAGGCTGAACATGAGCAAGCAAGTGGAAGATTTTCGCGCCAAGAGCGACGACGAGCTCCAGACCGAGCTCGGTCAGCTGAAGAAGGAGCAGTTCAACCTGCGCTTCCAGAACGCGACCGGTCAGATGGAAAAGCCCGCCCGCGTTCGCGAGGTGCGCCGTTCGATTGCGCGCATCAAGACGCTGCAGAGCGAGCGCGCCGCCAAGACCGAACAGAGCGCCGGAGGAAGGATAGAAGAACAT
>JBELIU010000053.1:0-14553 GCA_042090735.1 Novosphingopyxis sp.
AGCCTATTGGGACCAGTTCGAGGAGGCCCCGGACTATGTCATCATGTTCGTGCCGGGCGAACATTTTCTCGCCGCCGCGCTGGAGCATCAGCCGGACCTTTGGGATTATGCTTTTGAAAAGAGGGTGCTGCTGGCGACACCTACAAATCTAGTTGCGATTGCGCGGACGGTGGCCAGCGTGTGGCGTCAGGAAGGCCTGGCGCGCGAGGCGAAGCTGATCGGTGCGCTCGGCAAGGAGATGTACGATCGGCTGGCCACTGCGGCGGAGCATCTGAAACGCGTCGGTTCCGGTCTCAACAGCGCGGTGGGCAATTACAACAAGTTCGTCGGCAGCTTCGAGAAGAACGTGCTGACCACCGGGCGGCGCTTCAAGGAACTCAATATCGAGACCGGCAAGAAGGAGCTGGAGGACGTACCCGAACTCGACGCTCTGCCGCGCTATGGCGATGTCGAGGACGTGCAGGAGGAAAGGGCGGAAGCGGCGGAGTGATTTGCTTCGTAGATGTTTACGGTTTGAAAGAACGGGGCTTCGACAAGCTCAGGTCGAACGGACTTGGTTTAATCCGGACAAATTGGACTTGAGCTGAGCCGCGGCGGAGGTTCCCCCCAAGCGGGCGAGGGCGGTGGTCGGCTCGAACGAAGCCACACCCGCCGGTTCGCTCAATATAACGGGCTCAATACGGCCACGCGTCCGTCCGGCGCGCTCATGATCATATTGCCATTGGGGGCGTATCGGACCGCACCAAGGCGGCGGGTAAGCTGGCCGACCGACTGGGCCTGCGCGGCGTCCAGCAGATCGAGGAATGCGCGTTCCTGCCCCATGATTGCCGGATCGCAGGCCATGCGCGTGGTGCGGGCAGGGCCGAAGCTGACCGCCATGCCGTCGATGGTGTAGTCCGCATTGATGCGATTGCATCCGACGCTGCCGCTGAACTGTTGCCCATCGAAACTGATCACGGCGTCACGGCTCTGGACCGGTAGGCCGTTGACGCTGAGCAATTGCCAGCGCGTGCCCGCCAGACTGCGGTCCTGGCCGGAGGGCTGATCGACCGCCATTTCCGGGCGGCCCGCAAAATCACCGCCGCAGCCGCGCACGGTTCGGCCGCCTAGAAGATCCACCATCACCGTGTGGGCATAGCGCCGGTCGCTCATCCCATCGGAACAGCGGCTGTAGGTGATGTCCACCGTCATGCCGTCGGCAACATAGCGCATGCCGTTGAAGCTGGGCCGCCCCGGCGGGGTGGGAACGCTGATCCGCTCCCCGTCCGCGCCTTCATATCGCATCGACTGCGCGTCCATATCGAGGCTCCAGAAGGGCTCCGTACCGGTCGCGCTATAGGGGAAGCTCACGCCCATGCCGCGCGCCTGCATGCCGTCATCATAGCCCGCATTGCCATATTGACCGGGCGGCAAGTTGCCTGCCGGATTTTGCGGATAAGGGCCGTATCCGTCCGAATAACGGTCTCCGTAGGGATCGAGCATCTGGCAGCCGGAGAGCGCCAGGGCGGCGAGCGGGATAAAGGCAAGGGATCGGGTCATGCCGCCAAAACGTTCCGCTACCGGAACCGTTCCGGAGCATGGTGGGCGTTCAGCCGCGCCGCAGCTGGTTCAGCACCTCATAGGCCATCACCGCCGTTGCCACCGCGGCGTTGAGGCTGTCCGCCTTGCCCATCATCGGCATGCGCACGAGCAGATCGCAGGCGTCTTCATAGCTTTCCGGCAATCCACGCGCCTCATTACCCGTCAGGATGAAGACGGGCGGGGCGTAGGCCGGGGCCTGATAGTCGGTTTCGGTGCGCAGGCTGGTGCCGATCAGCTGACCCCGCCCCGCGCGCAGCCATTCCAGGAAATCCCCGCCATTGGCCCGCGCGATTTTCTGCGTGAACAGCGCGCCCATGCTGGCGCGCACCGCCTCCACCGAAAAGGGATCGGTGCAATCGTCGAGCAGGATCAGCCCGCCCGCGCCCACCGCGTCGCCGGTGCGGAGCATCGTGCCCAGATTGCCCGGATCGCGCATTTCCTGCGCCACCAGCCAGATCGGCGCGGCGGTGCGATCGATTGCGTCCAGCGCCGTCGGCAGATCGGCGAACACGCCGAGCACGGTCTGCGGATTGGATTTGCCGGACAGCTTTTCCAAAATATCGACCGAGGTCTCGATTACGTCTCCGCCGCGTGCGAACACCTCGCGCTCCAATACGGCGATCAGCGGATGCGGATCGGCCCTGTCAGAAAGGACCAGCGTTTCGGGCAGATGCCCCGCCTCGCGCGCCTCGGTAAGGATGCGCAGCCCCTCGGCCAGGAAGCGCCCTTCGCGCCGCCGATGCTTCTTGTCGCGAAGCGAGCGGATGAACTTGACGCGCGGGTTCGAAAACCCCGTGATGATCTGGCGTTCGGGCAACGCTATTCGCCGAAGCCGTCCATCACCAGCCCGGTCAGCTTGTCGCAATAGAGCGCCGCATCCGGCCCTTCGACGTTGATCGTGATCTCGCTGCCCTTGCCGGCGCCCAGCATCATCAGGCCCATGATGGAGCCCCCGGGCACGCTGTGGCCGTCTTTTACCACTTCTGCCGAAACATCGTCCGGCAGCCGGGCGACCAGTCCCACGAACTTCGCGCTCGCCCGGGCATGCAGCCCTTTGTCGTTGACGATGGTGACGGTGCGGCTGGCGGTTTCGGTCATTTGTCGGAATCCAGCAACTCGGAGGCGACGGAGATATATTTGCGGCCCGCCTCGCGCGCCGCGCCCACCGCCTCGACGATGTCGAGATTGCGACGCGCGCTGTCGAGCCGGATCAGCATTGGCAGGTTGACGCCCGCGATCACCTCGACCCGGCCTTTTTCGAGCAGCGAGATGGCGAGGTTGGACGGTGTGCCGCCGAACAGATCGGTCAGGATGATCGCGCCTTTGCCGCTGTCGACATCGGCGATTGCATCGCCGATTTCCCGGCGGCGCACCTCCATATCGTCATTCGGACCGATGCAGATCGTCGCGATCTGTTCCTGCCGGCCGACGACATGCTGCATGGCGATGAGAAACTCGGTCGCCAGATTGCCGTGCGTGACCAGAACCATGCCGATCATGCGATGGTGCCTTTTTTTTGCGCTGTGCGACTCATGCCGGGGCCATCCCTCAAATTCTCCAGACTGTCCACCGGGCGCGAGGCAAGATCGCGATGTTCGATGTGGGGCGAATAGCCCTCATCGCGCAGCATCTCCGCAAAGCTGCGCGTGAAGCAGACCGAACGGTGCCGCCCACCCGTGCAGCCGAAGCCAATGGTTACATAGGCCTTCGCCTCCGCCTGATAGCGCGGCAGCAGGAACAGCACCAGATCGCGGATCTTGCTGAACGCGGCGTCGAAATCCGCATCGGCGCGGACATAGTCGCACACCGCATCGTCCAGCCCGGTGAGCGGCCGCAGTTCTTCCACCC
Organism: Novosphingopyxis sp.; assembly: GCA_042090735.1. Taxonomy (GTDB): domain Bacteria; phylum Pseudomonadota; class Alphaproteobacteria; order Sphingomonadales; family Sphingomonadaceae; genus Novosphingopyxis. Next base: position 3,430 of record JBELIU010000053.1, read on the forward strand.
AGTGCGGATTGCGCAGGAAGCGCAGATCGAAGATCAGATCGGCATTGTGCGGCACACCGCGCGAAAAACCGAAGCTGCTGACGGTGATGGTGGTGCCGCGCGAATGGCCGTTGTCGAACCGTTCGCGTACCTGCGCTTTCAGATCGCTAACCGACAATTTGGTGGTATCGATTACCATATCCGCCCAGCGCCGTAGCGGTGCCATGATGGAGCGTTCCTGCGCGATGCCGTCTGCGGCGGGACGATCCTGCGCCAGCGGATGCGGGCGACGCGTTTCGGAAAAACGGCGCTCCAGCTCCCGTCCCTGACAATCGAGAAACAGGGTGGAGATAGTGGCGCCACGGCTGGACTGAAGCTTCTTGACCTGGTGGATCAGGTCTTCCGGCGTGAAGCCGCGCGTCCGGCTGTCGAAGCCCAGCGCGAGCGGTGCATCGCCGTTTGGCAGCTTCAGAAGTTGGCCGACCAGGCGGATGGGAAGGTTGTCGATCGTCTCCCAGCCGAGATCCTCAAGCTGGTTCAAAGCGGTCGATTTGCCCGCGCCGGACAGGCCGGTGACTAGCAGGATCGTCTTGGGGGCAGCGGGTTCGCTCATGGGAGACTGTTTTCTTTAGACCCGGCAAACCCGCCGTCAACCATAGCCCGCAGCGCCCACTCGGCCTTGATCGGCGCGCTCGACTCCATCGGGGCGATGCGCAGCGCCGGGATCGGCAGGCCTAGCCAGGTGCGATGTTCCTGATCCGGAAGGCGTTCCGGCGGCGCATCGCAAAGCAAGGCGAGCGCGAAGGGCGCGCTGGCGATATGCGGGGCGGGCATGATGCCGAGCCCGCGAATTTCCATGCGTCCGGCAAATTCAGCAGCGCCCGACAAGGCGATCGCATCGCTCTGGCGCTGCAGCCGCACCTGATCGTCCGCCACCAGCAGCGCGCCGCGATCGATCAGCCGCAGCGCCAGATCGGATTTTCCGCACCCCGGACGGCCCAGCAACAGTACGCCAAGCCCGCCAATCGCTACCGCGGTGCCATGCAGCACCTCCTGCGAGGGCGGGCTCAGCGTCATTCGGCCGTTCCCGCGCGGGGCAGGCGGATTTCGAAGCAAGCGCCTTCACGGTCATCGATCCGGTCCACCGCACGGATGCTGCCCTGATGGCCGTCGATGATGGTTCGCGCGATGGCGAGCCCGAGGCCGCTATGCTTGCCGAAGGTTTCGCTTGCCGGGCGGCGGCTGTGAAAGCGTTCGAACACCGCCTCGCGCTGGTCGGGTGGTACGCCGGGGCCTTCGTCCATCACGCGCACCAGGATTTCCTGCGCGGTCTTGCTGACCAGAATCTCGACTTCGCCGCCATCGGGGGAGAAGGAGATCGCATTGTCGATCAAATTTTCGAACACGCGCTCCAGCCGCACATCCTCGCCCATCACGCAGGCTCCGTCGCCCGCCGGCGGCACGAAGCGCAGATAAACGGTGTCGCCGCCATTCGCCCGCTCGCGCCGGGCGGCGAGCAGCTGTTCGATCATGGCGGCAATGTCCACCCGTTCGAACTTGGCGCGCGAAAGCTGGGAATCGACGCGGCTCGCCTCGCTGATATCGCTGATCAGCCGGTCGAGCCGGCGCACATCGCTGGAGGCGATGTCGAACAGCTTGGCACGCAGTTCCGGTTCCTCGACCATCTGCAACGATTCCAGCGCGCTGCGGAGCGAGGCGAGGGGGTTTTTCACCTCATGGGCCACGTCCGCTGCAAATGCTTCGGTGGCGTCGATCCGCTCCCTCAGGGCGTTCGACATGTCCGAAACGGCGCGCGCCAGCATGCCGATCTCGTCGCGGCGGGAGGGCAGGCGCGGAATCGATACTTCGCGCGCGAAGCCGAGACGCACCTTCACCGCATTGCGTGCCAAGAGGCGCAGCGGCTTTACGATGGTGCGGGCAAGGAACAGCGAAAGCCAGACCGAAATGAGGAGCACGAGGACGGAGAAGATCGCGATCGTCAGGCGCTCCTCGCGGATGATGCCGCGAATATTGGCGGCGCGGCTGGTCAGCAAGAGCTTGCCACCGCGATATGCGCCCCCGGCGCTCAGCACATACGCGCCGTCCGGGCCTTGGCGCGCAACGCTGTGGACGCCGTCGCCGTCCTTCAGTTCGGGCCAGCTGGAGGCGACATCGGGCTGCGGATCGGCATAATCGGGCGGCGCGGCGGTGCCGACGAGCGCGTCGGTGATCCGGTCGACTTCGCGCGCAAAGGCGCGGCGGAAGGGGATCGAATCGATCTGCTGCACGTCGTAATTGGGCGGCGCGAGCGCGAAACTGTCCGCCGTCTTGATGCCGTCCGGTCCGTAAAGCCGGATGCGGCCGTCGAGCGCCAGGGCGCTGTCGACCAAAAACGCATCTCGCTCCCCCGCGCCCAGCAGCGGCAAGGCGAGGGCGATGGCGTTCGCCTCCCGCTGTAACGCCTCGGTCCGGATCTCGACAAGCTGCGAGCGGTAGCTGTCCAGAAAAAACAGTCCGGCCGCGAGCAACACGACGGCAAAGATATTGACCGCGAGGATGCGCTGGGTGAGCGACATCCCTCGCGACCAGCCGAGCGCAAGGCCCTGTGGCTCATTCGGTTGAGAAGCGATAACCCGCTCCGTACAGGGTATCGATCGCCTCGAAAGAGGGATCGATTTCGCGGAACTTGCGGCGCAGGCGCTTGATGTGGCTGTCGATCGTGCGATCGTCGACATAGACATCGTCCTGATAGGCGGCATCCATCAGCTGGCTGCGCGTCTTCACTAGCCCCGGCCGCTGCGCGAGCGCCTGAAGGATCAGGAATTCGGTGACGGTCAGGCTGACGGCCTTGCCGTTCCAGCGCACCTCATGCCGTGCCTCGTCCATCGATAGCGGCCCGCGCTCCATCGGCGCGGCGGCCTGATCGTCGTCGGGCGCTTCGGAAGCGCGCTTCATATAATCCACCCGGCGCAGGATCGCCTTGATCCGGGCGAGAAGGAGTCTCTGGCTGAACGGCTTGGTGATGTAATCGTCCGCGCCCATCGCGAGGCCCAGGGCCTCGTCCAGCTCATCGTCCTTGCTGGTGAGGAAGATTACCGGAAACTCATGTTTCTCGCGGATGCGGCGGAGCAGCTCCAGACCGTCCATCCCCGGCATCTTGACATCCAGCACGGCCAGATCGGGCGGATTGTCGGTCAGCGCCCCGAGCGCAGCCTGCGAATCGGAATAGAGCCTGGTGGTGTAGCCTTCCGCCTGCATCGCAATCGATACGGAGGTAAGGATGTTCTTGTCGTCATCGACTAGGGCGATGGTGCCGGCCATATATGCGCTGGTCCTTTGTGCCTGCCGATCGTTGATCTTCGCGCGTTAAAACAGGGCGGCGCGGCCCGCAAGTCCAGCCGCTCCGCGTCCTGTGCCTGCGTTTCCTTCACTGAGTGCCTCAAAGGGTGCGGTGCAGCAATGCATACGAATGCAAAGCGGCGATTGACGCGCCCAATCGGCTGATCTACCGGCGTGGCATCTGAGAACATCATCGCCGCATTCGTCGACGCCTCGCAAGTAGAAGGCAAGTCGGGTGCGGGCGGACTTTGCCCGTTTCATCCGTTTTGAAAGAGTGCGTGCCCCATGTCCCAGTCCCCAAGCCAACAGCCGAACGTCAGCCTTTCCGAACAGGGCTTTTCCGTGTCCGCCGACTGCCACTGGAATCTGCAGCGCGCCGCGCTGGTCGAAGCAGCGGTTGCGAACGGGGAAGGGCGACTTGCCAAGGACGGACCGCTGGTTGTCGAGACCGGCAAGCACACCGGTCGCTCGGCCAAGGACAAGTTCATCGTCCGCGACGCCGAGACCGAGGATACGATCTGGTGGGACAATAATGCAGCGATGAGCCCGGAGCATTTCGCCGCCCTCAAGGAAGATTTTCTGAAGGCGCTGGGCGAAAAGGACCGGCTCTATTGTCAGGACCTGTTCGGCGGATCGCAGCCCGAGCATCGCGTGGCCGTGCGTGTCATCAACGAACTGGCCTGGCACAACCTGTTCATCCGCACGATGCTCTGCCGCCCGAACGCGGAGGAGTTGGCAGGCTTCACCCCGGAATATACCGTGATCGACCTGCCGAGCTTCAAGGCCGATTCGGAGCGTCACGGTACGCGCAGCGAGACCGTGATTGCGGTCAATTTCTCCGAAAAGTTGATCCTTATCGGCGGCACGCGCTATGCGGGCGAGATGAAGAAGGGCGTTTTCGGCCTTCTCAACTATCTGCTGCCGGTGAAGGGTGTGATGCCGATGCATTGCAGCGCCAATATCGGCCCGGACGGCCACAGCGCGGTGTTCTTCGGTCTGTCCGGCACCGGCAAGACCACGCTGTCCGCCGACGCCAGCCGCACGCTGATCGGCGACGACGAGCATGGTTGGTCCGACAGCGCGGTCTTCAATTTCGAAGGCGGCTGCTATGCCAAGATGATCCGCCTGAGCGAAGAAGCGGAGCCGGAGATTTATTCGACCACGCGCCGCTTCGGCACCGTGCTCGAAAATGTCGTGATGGACGACGAAACCCGCACGCTGGACCTCGACGATGCGAGCCTCGCCGAGAACAGCCGCGGCGCCTATCCGATCGATTTCATCCCGAATACCAGCGAGAACAATCTCGGCCCCGTGCCGGCCACGGTCATCATGCTCACCGCCGATGCCTTCGGCGTGCTGCCGCCGATCGCGCGGCTGACGCCCGATCAGGCGATGTACCATTTCCTCTCCGGCTACACCGCCAAGGTGGCGGGGACGGAAATCGGCGTGACCGAGCCCGAAGCGACCTTTTCCACCTGTTTCGGCGCGCCCTTCATGCCACGCCATCCCAGCATCTACGGCAATCTCTTGAAGGAGCGGATCGCCAAGGGCGGGGTGCAGTGCTGGCTGCTCAACACCGGCTGGACCGGCGGCAAATATGGCGTGGGCAAGCGCATGCCGATCAAGGAAACCCGCGCGCTGCTGAACGCCGCGCTCGATGGATCGCTGAACGATGCCGAATTCCGCACCGATCCCAATTTCGGGTTCGAAGTGCCGGTGTCCGTGCCCAATGTGGACGACGCGATCCTCGATCCGCGTGCAACCTGGAACGACAAGGCCGCCTATGATGATCAGGCGGCCAAGCTGGTGAAGCTGTTCATCGACAATTTCGCGCCGTTCGAGCGCCATGTCGATCAGGGCGTGAAGGAGGCGGCACCCACCGCCGCCTGACAAGTTTGGAGAGGACCGCCGCGGACCGGAGCCAACTCCGGCCGCGGCACCGTTCCCTCCGATCTGCCCCTGCTGCATTGCAGCATCGTGCCCGAGCCATTAGCTAGGGCCGCCATGCTCGATATTCCGCTTCCCGAATTTTTCGATGGCGTGCCGTTGTTCTGGCGGCACCTGATCGACGTTGCGATTGCCGCGCTGCTGGCGCTTGCCATCCATGCCGCCGCCTTCGCGCTTCTGCGCCGGCTCACACACAAGTCCGAAAACCGGTCGGACAATATCGTACTGCGCTACCTGCGGCTGCCGACCCGTTGGGTGTTCGTTGCCATTGCGGTGGGCGTGGCACGGCGCGGCTGGGGCCTAAGCGATCCCACTGTCGATTTGTGGCACCTGATCGAGGGGATGGCGCTGCCGCTTCTGATCGGCTGGCTCCTCGTCGCGATCCTGCGCGCCTTGCGCGAGATCGTGGAGCTGCATGCGGACATCACGGTCGAGAACAATCTGAACGCGCGCCGCCGCCGCACGCGCACCGGCATCCTGGTCCGCATCGGCATCTTCCTCATCATCCTCGTCACGGTGGCGATGATGTTGCTGAGTTTGCCGAGCGTGCGCAGCATCGGCGTCAGTCTGCTGGCATCGGCGGGGCTTGCCGGTCTTGCGGTGGGCGCTGCCGCGCAACCCGCGCTCAAGAACCTGATCGCTGGCATCCAGATGGCGTTTACGGAGCCGATCCGGATCGAGGATGCGGTGGTCGTGGCCGGCGAATGGGGCTGGATCGAGGAAATCCGGCTCACCTACATCGTGGTGAAGGTGTGGGACGACCGGCGGCTGATCGTGCCGGTGTCGAAATTCCTGGAGGAGCCGTTCCAGAACTGGACGCGCACCGGCGCAGGGCTGTTCGGATCGGTTTTCCTCTATCTCGATCCGACCACCGACGTCGATCGGCTGCGCGCTCATTTCGAGAGCTTTATCGAGGACGAGCCGTTGTATGACGGGCGCGGCCACGTGCTGCAGGTGACCGACATGAAGGCGGATGCGATCGAACTGCGCATCCTTGCCACGGCAAGTTCTTCGCCGCGCACCTTCGATCTGCGCTGCGCGATCCGCGAAAAGATGCTAGCCTTTATCCGCGACGAAATGCCCGAGGCATTCCCCCGCACGCGAGCGCTGCTCGATGCGGAAGGAACGCCCCGGTGTCGATGAGCCCGGCAGGGGGGAGTTTGCCGGGCTCATGATACGTCAGGCCAAGGTGAGGCCGACGTCGACATTGTTGCGGGTGGCATTCGAATAGGGACAAATCTGGTGCGCAGCGTCGACCAGCTTTTGTGCGTCCTCACGGGCCAGCCCGGGAAGCGAGACTTCCAGATCGGCGGTGATGCCGAAGCCGCCTTCCGCGCGCGGGCCGATGCCGACGTCCGCGGTAACCGCGACGTCATCGGGCACCTTCAGCTTCAGCTGCTGTCCGGCCACCTTCAACGCGCCGATGAAGCAGGCGGAATAGCCCGCGGCGAAGAGCTGCTCTGGATTGCTGCCCTCGCCACCGGGGCCGCCGAGCTCCTTGGGCGTGGAGAGGTTTACCGCCAGCTTGCCGTCCTGCGATTCGGCTTTACCGTCGCGTCCGCCGAAAGCAGTGGCCTTGGTGCGATATTTGACATCGATGATCATGGGAGACTCCTTTTGTTTATCGCGATAAACAATGGGGTGCGAACCATGCTTTGTCCAGAAATATTTGTCGCGATAAGGGTGCCGCGCTAAGGCTGCGGAGAAGGAGCCATCATGTCCGCACCGTTACCGCTCGATCAGCAGCTCTGTTTTTCGCTCTATGCCACGTCGATGGCCATCAACCGCATCTACAAGCCGATGCTCGACAAGCTGGGCATCACCTATCCGCAGTTCCTGGTGCTGCAGGCGCTGCAAGAGGCGGAGGACGGCCGCACCGTCGGTGCGATCGCCGAGCGGCTGGCGCTTGAGCCTAGCACGATCACCCCTCTTACCAAGCGGCTGGAAGCGGCCGGGCTGGTGAGCCGGATTCGCGACCCGCAAGACGAGCGGCAGGTGCGGGTGAGGCTGACCGATATGGGCCGCGAACGCTGGGCAGAGACAGGCTGTCTTGCCCCGATGATCGTGGATCGTGCCGGCATGTCGATGGAGCGGCTGGCCGAGTTGAATGCCGAGGTGAAGGCGCTGCGCGAAGCACTGACAGGCCCGCTCGGAAGCTAGCGCGGCAAAAGGCGCGGTGCTTGTCAGCGGCGGCGGCTTTTCCTAGGCCCGCCGCGCCCGCACGCTATTCGTGCGGTGGAGATTTTCGATGACACCCGCCGCAATCGCGTTCCTATCCGTCAGCATGTCGACCGACGCCTTTGCCGCCGCCGTTGGCCGCGGCGCGGCGCACCGTCCGCCGCTCCTCTCCGCCCTGAAATCGGGTGCGGTATTCGGGGTGATCGAGGCGATCACACCCGTCATCGGCTGGGCCCTGGGGCTGGTCGCGGCAGGCTTCGTCGCATCGATCGATCACTGGATCGCCTTTGTGCTGCTTGCCGGGGTGGGCGGCATGATGATTGTCCAGGCGGTGCGCGGCGGCGACGGCGAAGAGGCCGATGCTCTGCCGGTCAAGGCCGGTCCACTGACGCTCATCGCCACCGCGATCGGCACGAGCATCGATGCCGCTGCCGTGGGCGTGGGGTTGGCCTTTATCGGGGCGAACATCTGGATCATCGCCCCGGCGATCGGGTTCAGTACATTCGTCTTCACCACGATCGGCATGCTGATCGGCGCGAAGGTGGGCGCCCGCTTCGGCCGATACGCCGAAATCCTGGGGGGCGTCGTGTTGGTCGCGATCGGATCGATCATCCTGATCGAGCATCTCGGCCTGATGCGTTGAGGCGTCAGGCTTCGGGAAGAGGCTTTTCCAGCACGGCAAATTCCAGCGGCGGATCGGTTTCTTCGGGAAAAGGCTCGTGCGCGCCGGTCAGGCGATAGCCGCACCGTTCGTACCAGGCGATCAGCTCGGGCCGCCGGGTGATGACCCACATGATCATGGTGCGCGCGCCGAAGATGCGCGCCGCTTCGTCTTCCGCATGCGCCAGGATACGCTGGCCTATGCCGCCGGACTGCAGCTGTGGATCGACCGTCAGCATGCCCAGATAGGCGCCGTCTGCGCCGCGGCGGGAGATCAGGACCGTGCCGACCGGGACCGCACCGTCCCAGGCGGTGATCAGCCGGTTGTCCGGCTTCGCGATGATTTCGGCCAATTCGCCCTGGCTGGTCCGCGGCGTGTCGACCAGATCCGCTTCATGCGTCCAGCCCATGCGGGCCCCGTCGCCGCGATAGGCCCGCTCGATCAGCGCGTGCACCGCTTCCAGATCGGCCATTTCTGTTTGCCGGAACATCAAGCAGTCGAGGTCGGTCATTGCAGTCCTTCGGAGCCATGGTGCAGCGCGTCACGCGCACATGGCAGCTTTGTCAGAGAGGCGCGAGCCGCTCCGTCAACATATGCGGCGTAGCCATGCCGAGGGCCAAGGCGGCGGCGACCGGTATCGCAACGACGCCCGCAATTACGAGGGCGATGAGCGCCACGGCACCGATTGTGGCGAGCGCGCAGGTCCAGAGCGCCGCGCCCATCACCGTCCGAGAGCCGTGCTCCTCGATCTGGCGCACCTGCATCGGCAAGGCATGACCGGTGAGAAAGATCAGGCCAACCGCCAGCACGGGATGCAGCAGCATAGTGGCCATCACAGCAAGGAGTGCGAGGAGCGCCCCCTGTTCGCGGCGTAGCAGAGCAAGGAGGGTCGCGGCCGTGCCGACCACGCCGCTCAAGACGAGCGCGCCTAGAAACACAGGCGGCGGGGCATAGCCTAGAATGCTTCCGAAGACGTTCGCCAGATCGTCCCGGTAAAGCGCGCTGCCGCCGATGGCGAGAAGCGATATGGCGAGCCGGGCCGCGGAACCGGCGCCGCCATCCGAGTGATAAAAATGCCAAGCCGATAGCGCCAAAAACAGCGCGAGACCGGCCAGCGGGAGCGTGAGAAACAGTCCGACAACTGCAAAACCGACCATGATATAAGCCGCCGCTGAAGCCCATCCGAAGGGGGCGATGGTGCCGTTTTCTTCGTCGGCCGCGCCATGCGCAAAGCCCAACATGAAAAAAGCGAGGCCGATGGCAATTGCCCCGGCCTCGCCCGATATTTGTGCGATGACCGAGAGGGCCACCGCTCCCGCCCCGGCGATCCGGCCCACAGCAGTGGACCAAAAAATCGCAGGGACTGAGAGCGCCATTCGATGCGTCAATCTTCGCTGCGAGAAGAGGCCGAAGCGGCACCAGGCGTGTATGCCATTGCCTCGATCGCAGGGACAAAGCCTTCGATCGCGGAGCGACGCAGCACATAACGCGATAGGATGATGCCGTAGATCAGCTTGGTCGAGATATCGGCGACGGAGAAGAGAAGCTGGCGCACGACCACCACATCGCCGGTGAAACCGAGCTGCGGCAACGCATAGGCGATCGGGTAAATGCCCCACGTTACCAGGAAGTACCACCAGATGTTCTTCGGCCACGCACTGATTTCGTTCGGGCTGGACGCGATGCCCAGGGTGATGACGCCGCGAACTTCCACAATCAGCCAGACAAAGAAAAGAGTGGAGATGACGCCCCAAATATTCAGCCGCGACCAATCGCCCTCTTCACCGAATTGGCCGTAAAGGCCCGTCCAGATCATCAGCAGGGCGGGGACGATCATGCGCAGCGAGCGCCTGTGAAGATCGGGGCGACGCAAACCGAAGGCAAGCCCGAGCTGCGTAAGCAGCAGCGGCACCGTGATGGTCCAATTGCCGTAACGAAATGCGTTGGTAAACGTACTTTCCCCCGACAACGGCTGATAGAGCGCGCCGTCGAACGCGTAAGTGGTCTCCCACAAATTGAATTCGCGCAACAGGCTGAGCCCGGCCGACGCCATCACGACCGCGGACAAGATAGGCACTACCCGGTAACGGGGCGCCATTTGGAAGCTGGAAAGAACGAAGTAGATAATGAACGCGAAATGCGCACCGTAACTGACCATCAGGATCAGCGATCCCGCCGTATATTGGCCGCTCGTCAGCGGCACGAGATTTTCAATACTGCCCAACTGACGCGCAGCGGCGTCTAAGCCCGAACCTAAACTCATAGAAGACCTTCCCTGTCAGAACCTTACTGATGGCGATGCGGCTGCCGAAAGTTGAGCCCCTGCTCGCTGGATCGCGCAGCTAAGAAGGTGCGTTTGCAAAAATTGGTTCCGGTCAGGACTTTGTAGATGGAAATAAGACGCGGACCTTGAACATGCGGGCGGGGAAATCGGCGGCTGAGTCCTCCCGCACACGAGTATCCCTGCCATATCCCGCAGGGTCAGGCCTGGGCGCGGCGCTGTCACCTCGCATGACGTCCGCCGCGCCATCGGGGTGGTAGGAGCAAGCCGACATTCGCGAATTGGGGCGGCGCGCAGCATGACTGTGCAAGATGACCGTCGCCATTTTCACGTCCAACCAACGGGACGCAAAAAACCCGCCCCCGCGCGTAGCGGGGACGGGCTCTCCTCTCCAGAAGATCGTACCGTTCGCGTCAGGCGGCGAACTGGTTCATGGTGTTGTCCTTGCCGCCCGCCTTCAGGGCCGCTTCGCCGGCGAAATATTCCTTGTGATCATCGCCGATGTCCGAACCGGACATGTTCTGATGCTTCACGCAGGCGATGCCCTGGCGGATTTCCTCGCGCTGGACGTTGAGGACGTAGCCCAGCATCGCTTCCTCACCGAAATAGCGCTTGGACAGATTGTCCGTGGAGAGCGCCGCGGTGTGATAGGTCGGCAGGGTGATGAGGTGGTGGAAGATGCCCGCCTCGCGCGCCGCGTCCTTCTGGACGGTGCGGATGCGCTCATCGGCTTCGGCGG
>JBELIU010000054.1:0-14473 GCA_042090735.1 Novosphingopyxis sp.
CGGCATCCGCGTGGGCTCTCCCGCCGGCACCACCCGCGGCTTCGGCAAGGCCGAATTTCAGGAGATCGGCGACATGGTCGCGGACGTGCTCGATGGCTTGAAGGCCAAGGGCGAGGAAGGCGATCCGGCGGTCGAGGCGGACGTGAAGCGCCGCGTCGAGGCGCTGTGCGATCGTTTTCCGATCTACGGCGAGCAATAATCTTAAGAACTCCGTTCGCGCTGAGAAGAAAGCTTTCGGATTATGCGCTGCCCGTTCTGCGCCCATGACAACAGCCAGGTAAAGGACAGCCGCCCCAGCGAAGACGGGGCGGCGATCCGGCGGCGGCGGCAGTGCGAAAGCTGCGGCGCGCGCTTCACCACCTTCGAGCGCATTCACTTGCGCGAAGTCACCATCGTGAAGAGCGAAGGGCGACGCGAAAACTTCGACCGTTCCAAGCTGGAGAAATCCATCGCCCTTGCCTGCCGTAAACGCAGCGTGGCGCAGGAGCGGATCGATCAGCTCGTCTCCGGCATCCAGCGCCAGCTGGAAACCAGCGGCGACAGCGAAGTCGCCTCGCAGAAGATTGGCCAGATGGTGATGGACGGACTTCGCCAGCTCGACAGCGTGGCCTATATCCGCTTCGCCTCGGTCTACAAAGATTTCACCGAAGCGCGCGATTTCGAGGAATTTGCGGGCACCGTCAAAGACATCGGCAAAGCCTGAACGAGTCTGGAAACCGTTCGGTCGCGCAGGTCTTTATCCGTTAAGCAATCGCGGATAGGATGCCCTCTCAATGGCAAAACGTATCGCCATAGTCAGCGGCCTTCTGGTCTTCGCCATGTTGGCGGGCCTGCTGGGCGCGGAGCTCCTCGGAGGGCCGTTCACGTCGCGCAGTTACCGCGATGACCGTTCTGCGGCGGAGCGTTACGCCCTCGGCCGCGACGTCTACCGGCAGGAAGATTATGCGGTCGATACGCGCTATGCGCCCTACCGGCCCGGCGAAAAACCCATCGCCAGCCCCACGGTGAACGGTGCGCGCAAGATCGAACCCTATGAGGCTGCCCGGCCCGATCATCGCATCCGGTTCGATTCGATCGACGATTTCATGGATTCGCCCGGCGGGAACACCAACGATTATGCGTTCATCGATCCGCCGGAACAGCCGAGGCCACGGCCGCGTGCGAAGCCTGCATCGACCGGGGCTCGCGAAGAAGGGCCGAAAAATCTGCTGCCGGGGTATATTCGGACCGAGCGTCCCCGATATGCCGATCCGGTCGCAGCGCCGGCACCGGTAAGAACGCAGCCAGACCCCGTTGCCGAGACCGAGCGACGCATCATGGACATCGCGGCACGCAAGAAAGCTTCCGCCCCCGATACTTCCGCGACAGCGTCGAACAACGACAGCGCGAATTCGCCCGACGGAGGGTAGCGGGCACATCTTGGCTGCGATCTTTAGGACGCGGCGAATGGAACCGCATCGCACCATCGTCGGTTTGCCCTCCGAACCCAGCATTTCGCTCGGACAGGATTGGCGCGATGACGATCGGTCGGATGACCACCCGCTTTCTGACGCTCAGCGCCCCACCCTCGGCTTTGGCATTGCTCATCGCTTGGTTCAGCTACGGCTGATCCGATCCTTTTGCGAACTGCTTCCGTCACGCATTTTTGCAAAAAGGAATCAAAATCATGGCAAACACCAATTGGGGCACCGCCCGTTACGAAGGTCTCGGCAAGGACGGCAAGGGCCACGTGTCCACGCAGTCCGGCGCGCTTGAAAACCAGCCCTATGGGTTCAATACCCGCTTCGAAGACGCACCCGGCACCAATCCCGAGGAGTTGATCGCCGGCGCGCACGCCAGCTGCTTCACCATGGCCCTGTCGTTTGCGCTCAACGACGCCGGCTACAAGGACGGCGTGCTCGACACCAAGTCGGTGGTGACGCTGGAAAAAGATGGCGACGGCTTCAAGGTCTCCAAGTCCGAACTGACGCTCACCGCCCAGGTCGCCGACATCGAGGAAGAAGAATTCGCGAAGATCGCGAAGGGTGCCAAGGAAAATTGCCCGCTGTCCAAGCTGCTCGATTGCGAAATCACGCTCGAGCACACGCTCAACAGCGAATTCGCCGTCGGCTGATCGAAGTCTCTTTTGAGTATGAAAAGGGCGCTCCCGCATGGGGGCGCCCTTTTTTGTAAGCGGAGGACTTGAAATTGGATCGAGCGCCAGCCGACGAACAAAGGTCGCGCCGATACGCTTACGCGGTTGCGGGTTTATCTAACGGCCCGGATTGCCGGATCTTGCAAAGCAGTCCAGCGCGCTGCGCGTGCCGAAGAGCGCTTGTCAGCTAAAAAAATGGGGGCCGGCATTGCTGCCGGTCCCCACTCGCCTGATCTTCGCCTCCACCGGTCCTGAAGGATCGGCGTGGGCGTCCGTCTAGCGTAAGGTCGATCTAGCTCCCGAAGGAGCAAGTTCGACCGGTCCCGTCGTTCGCGATCCTGCCCCGAGGGGCGGTGGCTCGCGTCCCGATGATGGGCCCCCGATCAAGCTGCCATCCGATCCGAAGATCGATGCTGCGGCTTCATCGGTCGATCCGCTCGATTTCCGTTTCGTTTCGCCGCCTTTCGGCGTCTTTGACGATCCGGTGATCGGCCTCTCGATGTTCTAAAGTTGCCACCGCGCGGGGCCTATCGCAACAAAAAGAGCGCGAGTTATCCACAGCATGCCATGTTTGCGGTGGACAAAACAGGCAAAAGCAATTCCCACTCGGCCAGCTGTTCGATCGCATTGTTGTGGCGCAATTTTTCCAGCAGGCAAAAAGAAACGGCCCCCGAGCGGCAAGCTCAGGGACCGTCTCCAAATCACTTCGGCGGGAACGGGGGAGGAGGAGGAGAGGAAAGCCCCCGCACGAAGGATCACCAGCACCATGGCTGGCGTTGATGCTTAATTACGCCAGCGCGCAATATATGCAATTGCAGTCATGCGCTCATTGCTTGCCAAAACTGCAATCAGTGACGTCCTCAGTCGTCCTTATCACGTTTCGGGCTGCCATAATCGGGCTTTCCGCCATCACTGTCCGGATAAGCATCGGGCGTCGTTTGCGACTGCGTGTCGCTGGCACCGTCATTGCCTTGCGGCTTGTTGGGTTTATTGCCGTGAACAGGCCCATCGGGCGCGGACGGCTTGCCGTCCTTGTCGTGATTGCCATAGCCGCCGCCGCTCATGACCGCGCCTCCGCAGAATCGTCATCGTCGAGCGCATCGACGATCCGCTGATCGGGAGTATCCGCGATTTCGTGCAGTTCTTCCTCGCGCGCTTCATCCTCGGTGATCGACTGCCCGCGATCGGGCGTGAGATCATCGACGATCGCGCCGCGCTTGGGATTACGGCCCTCGGTCTCGAGGATTTCGGCCCGCTGGCTCTCGTCGAAGCCTTCCAGCTCCTCGGTCATATTGGGATCTTCGTCTGCCATGATGGATTTCCTTTCTTCCGCCCATCAACGGAAGGCGGGGCAAAGCCGTTCCGTGGCCCGCCCCGCTTTGTCGCTCAGCCTGCGTCGATGCTGTTTCCGGGAAGCCCCGCATCGACGATGCCGCCGTCCACGGTGAGTGTGGAGCCCACCACATAATCGCCCGCCCGGCTCGCGAGAAATACCGCGGCGCCCGCCATGTCCTCGGACGACCCGATGCGCTTGGACGGGATGTTCTTTGCCACCGCATCGCCATGATCGCGCGCGGCCTTATTCATGTCCGACTGGAAAGCACCGGGGGCGATCGCCGTCACCACAATATTGTCGCGGATCAGACGCGCGGCCATGCGCTTGGTCAGATGCAGGATCGCCGCCTTGGAAGCATGATAGCTGTAGGTTTCCCACGGGTTCAGCTTGCGCCCGTCGATCGATCCGATGTTGATCACTTTGGCGGGCTGGTCCGCGGACCCTGCGGCTTTCAGTAGCTCGTAAAGCGCCTGTGTGAGGTAGAACGGGCCCTTCACGTTCACGTCCATCGCCTTGTCCCAGCCCCCTTCGGGGAACTCCTCGAACGGCGCGCCCCAGGCGGCCCCGGCATTGTTCACCAGAATGTCGAGCTTGGCCTCTTGCCCTGCCAGCTCCTTCGCCAGCGCACGGCAGCCATCGACGGTGCTGACGTCGCCTTGAATCGCGACCACCTTGTCGCCCAGCGCTTCGGACGCCTCGGCAAGCTGATCGGCCTTGCGCGCGCTGATGTACACCTTCGCGCAGCCCGCGCCGAGCAGGCCTTCCACGATCATGCGGCCAATGCCGCGCGATCCGCCGGTGACGAGCGCCGTGCGCCCTTCAAGCGAGAATAGTTTGGGTGTATCCATTGGGTCTCTCCTATTGGGTTACGTCATCGCGATGAGCCGAAGGGCGATGTGGCGATCCAGGGCAGTCGCAGAACTGCAAACGCTCTGAATTGCTGCGTCGCTGCGCTAATCGCAACGACGATGACTTTTATACGGCGGCAGGCTTAGCCCCCCGCTTTCATCACTTCGCGCGCAATGATGGTGCGCTGGATTTCACTCGTGCCCTCGTAGATGCGGAACAAGCGCACGTCGCGATAGAAGCGCTCCACGCCATAGTCGGCGATATAACCTGCGCCGCCATAGACCTGCACCGCGCGGTCGGCGACGCGGCCCACCATTTCGGACGCGATCAGCTTGGTCGCCGCGCAATCCATGGTGATATTCTCGCCCGCGTCGCGTTTGCTCGCGGTCTGCATCACCAGCGCGCGCGCCGCCATGCATTCTGCCTTGCTGTCCGCGATCTGGGCTTGGATCATCTGGAAATCGCTGAGCGGCTTGCCGAACTGTTCGCGCTCGCCGGCATAGCCGACCATGTCCTCGATCAGCCGTTCGGCCGCACCGACGCACACGCCGCTAATGTGCAGCCGCCCGCGATCGAGCACGCGCATTGCCACCTTGAAACCTTCGCCTTCCTCGCCGAGGCGGTTTTCCGCCGGCACTTCGACATCGTCGAAATTGACGTCGCAGACATGCGCGCCCTGCTGGCCCATCTTGCGCTCGGGCTGGCCGACGCTGAGGCCCGGCAAATCGCGCGGCACCAGGAACGCGGTGACGCCGCGCGCGCCCTCCCCGCCCGTGCGGGCCATGACCGTGAACAGGTCCGCCTTGTCGGCATTGGTGATGTAGCGTTTCGATCCGTTCAGGCGGTATACACCCTTCGCCTCGTCATAATCCGCCTTGGTCTTGACCGAAGCGGCGTCCGATCCTGCGCTGGGCTCGGTGAGCGCGAAGCTGGTGATGATCTCCCCGCTCGCGATCTTGGGCAGCCACTTCGCCTTCTGCTCATCGGTGCCGGCCATGACGAGGCCCTGGCTGCCGATGCCGATATTGGTGCCGAAGGTGGAGCGCATGGCCGGCGAGGTGTGCCCCATTGCGATGGCGATGCCGATCTCTTCGGTCATGTTGAGACCAAGGCCGCCGAACTCTTCCGGGATCGAAAGACCGAACAGGCCTAGCTCCTTCATCTCCTCTATCAGATCGTCCGGGATCTCGTCGGTCTCGGAAACCTGACCTTCCAGCGGGCGCAGCCGCTCGGTCACGAACCGGGTGATCGTGTCGATAAGCTGATCGTACGTGTCTTGGTCGAGTGCCATGTTCATCTCCGATTTCCGTTCGCCCTGAACTCGTCGAAGGGCCGTTTTTCCTGATCGCAAAGAAGAAAAGGGCTTCGACAAGCTCAGCCCGAACGGTTTGTGAATTTGAGGCTCAATAACCGCTGAGTTGCGCCACGCGGTTGGCGTGGTAATTCGCATCGCCCAGAAACTCGGCCAGTGCGCGGTCCCGCTTCATATACAGGCCGATGTCATATTCGTCGGTCATGCCCATGCCGCCATGCATCTGCACGCCCTCGCGCACCGCAAGATCGCTTGTAGCACCTGCCTTGGCCTTGGCGATCGAGACCCAGAGCTCCGCATCGTCAGCTCCTTCGTCGAGCAATTGCTGCGCTTTCAACACTGCAGCACGCGCAATTTCCATCTCGCTGTAGAGATGCGCCGCGCGGTGCTGAAGCGCCTGGAATTCGCCGATCAACCGGCCGAACTGCTTGCGCTCCTTCAGGTAATCCACCGTCATATCCATCGCGCCGGAGGCAACGCCGATCATCTCCGAAGCAGATCCCACGCGCGTTGCGGCGAGAACCTTTTTGAGGACGCTCCAACCCTGATCGACTTCGCCCACCACCGCGTCCGCGGTCACTTCGACACCGTCGAATTCGACATGCGCGGCCATGGCGCTGTCGACCAGCCGGGCGCTCTCCATGCTCATGTTCGCAGCATTCTTGTCGACGGCGAACAGCGTCAGACCATCGGTCTCTCCCGCCGATCCGCCGGTGCGCGCGGCAACGATCAGCGCGTCCGCGCTGGCGCCCTGCACCACGAACTGCTTCTTTCCCGAGAGCTTGAAACCATTGCCCGATCGCTCCGCCGTCATCGCAGTCCGTTCCGGCCGGTGCTTCGCGCTTTCATCGATCGCCAGTGCCAGCACGGTTTCGCCCGCGATGATGCCGGGCAAATATTTTGCGCGCAGATCGGCAGCCGCTTCGTTCAGCGCAGTGACACCCGCCACCGAAGTCGTGAGGAAAGGAGACGGCGTCAGATTGCGGCCGATTTCCTCCAGCACGACACCTGCCTCGACATGGCCCATGCCGAGCCCGCCGTCATCCTCGCTCGCCAGGATGCCGGTGAAGCCCATTTCACCGAACTGTTTCCACAGATCGTGGCTGAAACCGTCCTTGCAATCCATGTCGCGGAACTTGCGCAGATGCGCGACGGGGGCCTGTTCGGCCATGAACGGGCGCGCGCTGTCCTGCAGCATTGCCTGATCTTCGTTCAGATAAAGTGGCATTGGGTATCCTTCTAGAAAGTCGTCATTGCGAGCGAGGCGCAGCAATCCAGGGCAGTTGCCGTGCTGCACTCGCCCTGGATTGCCGCGTCGCCTTCGGCTCCTCGCAATGACGTGGAGCCGAAAGGAAAGCGTCTACGCCCCGGGCAGCTCCAGGATGCGCTTGGCGACCACGTTCAGCATGATTTCGCTGGTGCCGCCTTCGATGCTGTTGGCCTTGGTGCGCAGCCAGGCGCGCGGACGCACGCCTTCGTTCGAACGCTCGCTTTCCCATTCCAGCGCGTCCGATCCGCCCGCTTCCATAATCAGCGCATGGCGGCGCTTGTTGAGCTCCGTGCCCGCATATTTCAGCATATTGGGCTGCGCGGGATGGCCCTTGCCTGCCTTCATCTCATCGACGAACCGCTCGGACATCGCGGTAAAAGCCAGCGCATCGACGTCGAAGCGCGCCAATTCGGCACGCAGGATCGGGTCGTCCAGCCGTCCGGAATCGTCCTTACCCACCGCCTCGACCAGCGACGCGCCGAGCGAACCGGCACGGTCTCCGCCGCCGGTTCCCGAAATCATCTCGCGCTCATGGCCGAGCAGATATTTGGCGACATCCCAGCCGCGATTTTCCTCGCCGACGATCTGGTCCTTGGGCACCTTCACATCGTCGAAGAAGGTCTCGCAGAACGGGCTGTTACCGCTGATCAACTTGATCGGCTTCGTCGAGACGCCTTCCGACTCCATGTCGAACAGCAGGAAGCTGATGCCCTGATATTTGTTCTCTTTGTCGGTGCGCACCAAGCAGAAAATCCAGTCCGCCTTGTCGGCATAGCTGGTCCAGATCTTCTGGCCGTTCACCACCCAATGATCGCCCTTGTCCTCGCCATAGGTCTGCAGGGACACGAGATCCGATCCGCTGCCGGGCTCCGAATAGCCTTGGCACCAGCGAATCTCGCCGCGCGCGATCGGCGGCAGATAATGGCGCTTCTGCTCCTCCGTTCCGAAATGCAGCATGGCGGGCCCGAGCATGGAGATGCCGAAGCTGTTCAGCGGGTTGCGCGCGTTGATCCGCGCCATTTCCTGCCGCAGGATCTTGGTCTCGGCTGCAGAGAGTCCGCCGCCGCCATATTCCTTGGGCCAGTCCGGCACGGTCCAGCCGCGCCCCGCCATCGCCTCAAGCCATTGCTTTTGCGCTTCGTTCTTGAAGGTCCAGTTTCGCCCGCCCCAGCAAGCGTCCTTTTCGTCCTTCATGGGCTCGCGCATTTCCGGCGGGCAGTTTTCCTCCAGCCAGGTACGCGTTTCGGCACGGAATGTTTCCAGATCGGTCATCGTCTTACTTTCTCCTGCATGCGGCATCCTATGCGCCGCGGGCGGCTTGGCCGCAATTGCACCAAATTCGGCCCGTCTGCGCAAGGGCTCGTTTCGTCTTTTCGAAAAAAGGGTATGGCCGATGGGCGTTGACGCACGCTCGCCCGCGCCTAAGGTGGGCTTGAAGGCGACACGCCACGGGAGGAGAGGCCATCATCGCGCAAGCGGTTCATATCGCGCCCAAGGCCAAGGTGCCGATGGGCACCAAACTTGCTTACGGGTTCGGCGCGGTCGCCTATGGGATCAAGGACAACGGCTTCTCCGTCTTCCTGCTGCTGTTCTATAACCAGATCGTCGGATTGCCCGCGCAGGCCGTGGGATTGGTGATCGGCCTGGCGCTGATCGCAGATGCATTTATTGATCCCGTCATCGGCAATCTTTCGGACCGCACCCGCACCAAATGGGGGCGCCGCCATCCCTGGCTCTACGGTTCGGCGCTCCCGATCGCGATCAGCTGGCTGATGCTGTGGAATCCGCCCGAAGCCAGCACCGGCGCCACGCTGGGCTATCTGTTCGCCTTCGGGCTTCTGGTACGCGCCTCGCTATCGGCCAACGAAGTGCCGTCGCTGGCGCTGACGCCGGAGCTGACGAGCGATTATACGGAGCGCACCCTGGTGGTGCGCTATCGCTTCCTGTTCGGCTGGGTGGGCGGCCTGCTGATGCTGGCGCTGGCCTATGGCGTGATTCTGGTCCCCTCATCGGACTATCCGGACGGGACGCTGAACCCCGCCGGTTATCCAAGATACGCGCTCGTCGGCGCTCTGATCATGTTCATCTCCGTGCTCGTTTCGGCGCTGGGCACGCACAAGCGCCTCGCCCGCCCCGTCCCCGGCCGTCCGCCGACGGCGGAGAGCGTGCGCGATATCGTGGCGACGCTGCGCTACAAGCCGTTCATGGTGGTAATGGTTGCCGCCCTTTTCGGCTATGCGGCGCAGGGGATCACCTTTGCGCTGAGCAATTACCTGCTGGAATTCATCTGGAATTTCTCGGCCGCTCAGTTCCTGGTCTATGCGCTCGTGCTGTTCCTGAGCGCCTGCGTTGCTTTCGCCGTGATCGCGCCGATTGCCAAGCGTACCTCCAAACAGCGCGGCGCTGCGGCCACCGCGATAATCGCCGTCATCTTCGGCAGCGGGGCTTACTGGCTGCGCTATTTCGGCATCGCACCGGAGAATGGTTCGCCGCTGCTGCTGCCGGTCATCCTCAGCCTGATCGGTATCGGCAATGCCGCCTTCATCTCCTCGCTGATCCTCACCGCATCGATGGTCGCCGACGTGACCGATCATGCCGCGCGCGCCACCGGGAAGCAGACCGAGGGATTGTTCTACGCCGGCTTCTTCTTCGTGCAGAAGTCGGTCACCGGCCTCGGCATCTTCCTGTCGGGCATGATCCTGGGCGCGGTCGGTTTTCCCGAAAAGGCCGCGCCGGGCACGGTCCCGGACGAGGTTCTGGGACGGCTGATCCTGGTTTACGGCCTGTCGGTCGCGATCTTGGGGACGCTCTCCGCACTTGCCTATCTGCGCTACCCGCTCTCCGGCCGCGAGGAACCGGACGAAGACGGACTGGCTGCCGTCGCACAGGCGGCGCCATGAACCCTTCGCCATACTCAAAGCTGGAAAAGCTCGGCGCCATCTGCCATTTTGCGCGCAAACAACGCACATTCCCCGAATCACGAGAGGATGATCTTCCATGGATTTTGACCTGACCGAACGCCAGAGCCACTGGCGCGACCGCATCCGCAACTTCATCGAGGACAATGTCCGCCCGGCGGTGCCCGATGTTCAGGCGGAAATGGCCGAGGGCGACCGTTGGAAGGTGATCCAGACCATTGAGAAGCTGAAGGAAAAGGCCAAGGCCCAAGGCCTGTGGAACCTCTTCATGCCACCCAATTCCGGCCAGAGCCATGTCGACGACAGCTTCGAGTTCGACGGACCCGGCCTCAGCAACCTCGAATACGCTCTGTGCGCCGAGGAGATGGGCCGCATCGGCTTTGCATCGGAAGTGTTCAATTGCTCCGCCCCCGATACCGGCAACATGGAAGTGTTTCATCGGTACGGCACGCGCGAGCAGAAGGACCGCTGGCTGGCGCCGCTGATGAACGGCGAAATCCGCTCCGCCTTTCTGATGACCGAGCCGGACGTCGCCAGCTCGGATGCCACCAATATCGAATGCCGGATCGAGCGGGACGGCGACGACTATGTCATCAATGGCCGCAAATGGTGGAGCTCCGGCGCAGGCGATCCGCGTTGCAAGGTCGCGATCCTGATGGGCAAGACCGATCCCGACGCCAGCCGCCATTCGCAGCAATCCCAGATTCTCGTGCCACTCGATGCTGAGGGCGTGGATATCGAGCGCTTCTTACCGGTCTTCGGTTATGACGACGCGCCGCATGGCCATATGGAAATCGCGCTTAAGGACGTGCGCGTGCCCGCCTCCAACATTATCCTGGGTGAAGGCCGCGGGTTCGAGATTGCGCAGGGGCGCCTCGGGCCGGGCCGTATCCACCACTGCATGCGCACCATCGGCGTGGCCGAAGAAGCGCTGGAGAAGATGTGCAAGCGCCTGCTGAACCGTACCGCCTTCGGCAAGCTGATCGCCGAACATAGCGTGTGGGAAGAGCGCGTGGCACGCGCGCGGATCGATATCGACATGAGCCGCCTCCTCTGCCTCAAGGCGGCCGACATGATGGACAAGGCCGGCAACAAGGCGGCGCAGGCCGAGATCGCCATGATCAAGGTGCAGGGGCCCAACATGGCGCTGCGCATCATCGACGATGCGATCCAGGCCCATGGCGGCGGCGGCGTGTCCGAGGATTTCGGCCTTGCCAAGGCTTATGCCGGCCAGCGCACCCTGCGCCTCGCCGATGGTCCGGACGAGGTCCACAACCGCGCGATCGCCCGGATCGAGCTCGGCAAATATGGCGGCAAGGAAGCGGTGCAGGCCGCCAAGGCCGCACGCGCCCAGCCCGCCGCCGGCATGATGGGGCATTCAAGCTGATCCGCGCAATCTAGCATCACCGTCATTGCGGGGACCGCAGCGACGAAGCAATCCAGGGCGGTCATAGCGCAGGCAATTGGAAAGCCGGCGCCATCGGACTCCGGATTGCCGTGTCGCCCTCTTCACAATGACGTCAGAACTTCAAGGACATTCATGAAAGCAGCCCTCCTCACCAAGCCCAATGCGCCGCTGGAAATCGTGGACGTGACCGTCGACGATCCGATGCCGCATGAAGTGTTGATCCGCACCGTCGCCTGCGGCGTCTGCCGGTCCGACCTGCATTTCGCCGACGGCGCATTCCCGCATCCCTTGCCCACCGTGCTCGGCCATGAGGCGGCCGGCGTGGTCGAAAAGGTCGGCAGCGAAGTCACAACGGTGAAGCCGGGCGATCATGTCGTCACGTTCTTCACGGTGTTCTGCGGGCAGTGCGATCTGTGTCTCACCGGCCACTATACTTTGTGCACCAGCCCCACGATCCGCCGTCCCGACGACGCACCGCCCCGGCTTTCGCTGGACGGCGAGCCGCTGGCGCAGTTCATCAATCTCTCGGCCTATGCCGAACAGATGCTGGTACATGAAAATGCCTGCGTTGCCATCGACAAGGCGATGCCGCTGGAGAAAGCCGCGCTGCTCGGCTGCGCGGTGCTGACCGGTGCGGGTGCGGTGTTCAACGACAGCCAGGTGAAGCCGGGCGAGACGGTGGCCGTCATCGGCTGCGGCGGTATCGGCCTCAGTGCCATCAATGCCGCAAAAATTGCCGGCGCGGGCCGTATCGTCGCGATCGATCCGGTCGCCTCTAAGCGCGATCTGGCGCTGAAATCGGGCGCAACCGATGCGTTCGATCCGATGGAAGACAACGCCACCAAGTCGCTGATGAAGATGAGCGGCGGCGGCTTCGATTACGCCATCGAATGCGTCGGCCAGCCGGCTACGGCGGAAATGGCGTGGAATATCGTAAAGCGCGGTGGCACGGCCACCATCCTCGGCATGATTGCGCCGGGCAAATCTGTCTCGATCCCCGGCCCCACCTTCCTTTCCGGCAAGAAGCTGCAAGGATCGCTGCTGGGCGGCTGCGTCCCGCCGATCGACCTGCCCCGGCTTGTGCAATTCTATCTGAACGGCCAGTTGGAGCTCGACCTGATGGTCGCCGAGGAAATCCGGCTCGAAGGCGTGAACGACGCGCTGGACGCGCTGCGCAAGGGCGATGCCGTGCGCTCGGTCATCCGGTTCGATTGATGGCGTCGGAGACAAGCGAATGAGCGAAGCACCCGCAGCGGACAATATCGGCACCATGGCCGTGCCGGAGAAGGACAGGCTTGACCAGGCAGCCCTTGCCCAGTGGATGGAAAGCCATGTGGAAGGCTTTCAGGGCCCGATCGAACTGTCCAAGTTCAAGGGCGGCCAGTCCAACCCGACCTATCGCATCGACACGCCCGGCCGCTCTTACGTCCTGCGCCGCAAACCCTTTGGTGAGCTGCTGCCGAGCGCGCATGCGGTGGACCGCGAATATCGCGTGATCAGCGGGCTGCACCCCACCGGCTTTCCCGTGGCCAAGCCCTATGGCCTGTGCGAGGATGACAGCGTCATCGGATCGATGTTCTACATCATGGAAATGGTGAAAGGCCGCTCGCTCTGGGACGGCAGCCTGCCCGATATGGAACCGGCGCAGCGCACCGAAATCTATCACGCGCTGATCGATACCCTCGCCGATCTGCACGAGACCGATCACGAGGCGGCGGGCCTTGGCGAATACGGCAAGCCCGGCAATTATTTCGAACGTCAGGTCGGCCGCTGGACCAAGCAATACAAGGCGAGCGAAACCGAAGAAATTCCGGAGATCGAGCGGCTTATCGAGTGGCTGCCCGCCACCCTGCCAAGCCAGGAACGCACCAGCATCGTCCATGGCGATTACCGGATCGACAATGTGATCTACGCCGCCAACGAACCGCGCATCGCCGCGGTGCTGGACTGGGAACTGTCGACGCTGGGCGATCCGATGGCGGACGTCGCCTATTTGCTCATGAACTGGGAGACGCCGACGGAAGGTCGTGCAGGCCTGGCCGGACTGGACCTCGAAGCGCTGGGCATTCCGGACATGCGCGCGATGCTGGATCGCTATGCCGAGCGCACCGGGCGCGGGCGGATCGAGGATCTGAACTGGTACTTCGCCTTCAACATGTTTCGGCTCGCCGGGATCGTACAGGGCATCAAGAAGCGTATCATCGATGGCACCGCGTCGAGCGCGCATGCCAAGCAGACCGCAGAGAGGATGCCTTTCCTGGCACAGGCGGCGTGGATGTTCGCCCAGCGCGCCGGAGCCAAGGCATGAGCGATCGGTTCGATCAGAGCCGTCTGGAGCGCATCGCCCCGTTCCTGAAACAAAAATATCTCGACACCGGCAAACTGCCGCATGCAGGCGTGCTCGTCGGGCTGAAGGACGGGCCGTCCTACCGGTCGCTGCAAGGCAATGCGCGCGAAGGCCAACCGCTGGCCGAGGATACGATCTACCGCATCGCGTCGATGACCAAGCCCCTCACCTCGATCGCGTTCATGCAACTGGTGGAGCAAGGCAAGGTCGCGCTGAGCAATTACGTTCACGATGTCATTCCCGAGTGGAAGGATATGGGCGTGTTCGTGGCGGGCGGGGGCGAGGCACCGTTCCAGAAGCGTCGCCCCAAGCGGCCCATGCAGATGCTCGATCTGCTGCGCCATACCTCCGGCCTCACTTATGGCTTTCAGGAGCGCACGCCCGTCGACGCCGCGTATCGACGCGAGCAGCTCGACAGCTTCAATGCGCAATATGATCTGGAAACCTTCCTCAAGAAGCTCGCCGATTATCCGCTGCTGTTCGATCCGGGCGAGGCTTGGAATTACTCCGTCTCCACCGACGTGCTCGGCGGCCTGATCCAGCGCATCGCGGACCAGCCCTTCGACGAGTATCTGAAGGAAAACATTCTCGATCCGCTGGGCATGGAAGACACCTTCTTCCAGGTGCCGCCGGACAAGGCGGACCGGCTGGCCGACGCTTATTATTTCCACTCCGCCGAGACGAAGAAACTGTTCGACCCCGGCGGCCCGACCAGCCGCTGGGCCAAACCGCGCGCCATGCCGTCGGGCGGTGGCGGCCTTGCCTCCACCATGGGCGATTATGAGCGCTTCTGCCGCATGCTGCTCGGCCAAGGCGAATATGAGGGCGCGCGGGTGATCGGCCGCAAGACGCTGGACTTGATGACCGCGAACCATCTGCCCGGGGGCAAGGACCTGACC
>JBELIU010000301.1:0-2796 GCA_042090735.1 Novosphingopyxis sp.
TGCGCTGATGCAAAAGCTCGGCCGCAAGCGCCTGACGCTCAATCTGGATGAGCCGCTGACGACGATTCCGCCCGGGCTCGAGGACTGGAACCTCGAACTGGCAGGCGAGGGGCGCGAGCTGGTGTATGAATTCGATGCGAAGGCGGACCATACCGGCGTGCCCTCCCTGCTGCGCCGAGTCAGCGATCTGGGCATCGGCTTTTCCGATCTCGGGACGCGCCAAAGCTCGCTCGAGGACATTTTCGTCGAACTGGTCCACCGGAAAGAGGACGCGGCATGAGCGACAATAATCTGCGCGGCGTCTGGGCGATCTACAAGTTCGAGCTGGCGCGTTTCCGGCGCACCTTCTGGACATCGCTGGTTCTGCCGGTGCTGACCACCGCGCTCTATTTCATCGTGTTCGGATCGGCCATCGGCGGGCGCATGGGCGATGTGGGTGGCACCAGCTACGGTGCGTTCATCGTGCCCGGCCTCATCATGCTGTCGATGTTTACCGAGAGCATCAGCAATTCCAGCTTCGGCATCTACATGCCCAAATGGACGGGCACGATTTATGAGCTGCTTTCCTCGCCGCTTAGCGCGTTCGAGACGGTGCTGGCCTATGTCGGCGCGGCGGCGACCAAATCCGTCATCATCGGCCTCATCATCCTGGCTACCAGCACCGCCTTCGTGGAGCCCCGGATCGACCATCCGGTGCTGATGCTGGGCATGATGATCCTGATCGCCATCGCCTTTTGCCTGTTCGGTTTCATCGTCGGCATCTGGGCGAAGAATTTCGAGCAGCTGCAGGTGATCCCGCTGCTCGTCGTCTATCCGCTCACCTTCCTCGGCGGCGCGTTCTACAGCATCAACATGTTGCCGCCCTTCTGGCAGACGCTGACGCTGTTCAATCCCGTGGTGTACCTCATCAGCGGCTTTCGCTGGACCTTCTTCGGATCGGGCGACGTTTCGATCGGCGTCAGCATGGGCGCGCTGGCGCTGTTCCTGTTGGTTTGCCTCGGCGTCATCTACTGGATGTTCCGCACCGGATACCGCCTCAAAAGCTGACGCGAGCATGCCTTCTTCTACGATTGCGCAGGCCCCGGCACGCGCGTAGCCTCGGCCCAAGGCGGAGGGCGAAGCGATGGGTAGACGGTGGGTGATTGCGACCATGGTGTCGCTGCTGGGTCTTGGCGGCGCTACGGCGCTGTCCGGGCAGGAGTATCGACCCAGCTTCAGGCCCGCCGAAATGGACGATACGCCCGCCGGCCTGCCGAATGCGGTGATGGTACTGGCCACGCCCCATCTCTCAGGCCTGCCCGATAGCTTCCGGCCGGACATGGCCGACCCGCTGATCGAACGTCTCGTCGCGTGGAAGCCGACGGCAATCGCGGTTGAGCAGCTTTCCGGTCTGTTGTGCGACAGCATGCGGCGGCAGGCACCCCGCTACGACCCGGCCGATATCGAAACCTATTGCTACGATCCCAGCGTGGCGGGCCGGAGCACGGGGCTCGACGTGGCCTCGGCCAATGCGCAGGCGGAGCGGATGCTGGCGGACTGGTCGGCCGAGCCCGGCCCGTCGATGCGTCGCCGACTCGCTGCGATCTTCCTGGCGGCCGGCGAACCCGGCTCGGCTCTCGTCCAATGGCTCCGCCTGCCGGAGGACGAGCGCCACGCCGAGGGGGATTTGAACGACGAACTTGTCGAGCAGCTCGAAAAGCGGGCGATGCGGAGGAATGAAACCGATCTGGTGGGCGCCCGCGTGGCGGCTTTATCGGGTCTCGAACGCCTGTGGAGCGTCGACAATCAGGCAACGGACATGGGCAAGCTCGATGATGAGGAGGCCTATGGAAAGGCCATCATGGCGGCGTGGGACAATCCTGCCACCAAAGCGCGGCAGGAGGCGAGCGAAACGCTGTACGCTGGGCTGGGCCAGCCGGACGGACTGCTTGCGATCTACCGCGCCTATAACGACCCGTCCTATATGCAGCAGGCCTACCGTTCGGATTGGGGCGCAGCCCTCGCGGAACCGTCGCCACAAGGCTATGGTCGTCGCTACGTTTCCTACTGGGAAACGCGCAATCTGCGCATGGCCGCGAACATTCGCGAAGTGCTGGGACGGCAGCCCGGCACGCGCATGCTGGCCATCGTCGGTGCGTCTCACAAAGGCTATTATGAGGCCTATCTGGGACTGATGCGCGACGTGAAGCTTGTCGATACCACCGCGGTGCTGCGTTAGCAGGCAGCCGGAGCGTGTCTATCTGTCCGACCGCGCGGAGGTAGCGCTCGCCGGAGCAGGAAAGGGAGCTCACGCAAAAATGTCAGAGGATTAGGCAAAGCCCGTAAGCCTGCAAGGTTCGTCGCCGCGAACTTGAGCCGTGTTCCACTTGGCGGCTTTTCAATGGACGGTGTCGCCAAACAGCCCCTTTACCGCGCGCCTAGCAAGCTCCGGGCCGGTGCGCGGGGTGGGCGAGATTGGAGAGGAAGAGCTGGCCGATCGACCGGCCCGCTTCACTCTCAATCCTCGTTCAGCTTCTCGCGAATTTCCTTGCCCGGCTTGAAATAGGGCACGCGCTTGGCCGGTACCTCCACCGTCTCACCGGTGCGCGGGTTGCGGCCCTTGCGGGGATCGCGCTGGCGCGTCGAGAACGCGCCGAAACCGCGCAGTTCCACGCGGCCTCCATCGGCGAGGCGCTGGACGATCTGGTTGAAAAACAGGTCGACGATTTTCTCCACCTCCTGAGCCTTCAGCTCGGGGTTTTCGTCTTCCAGTTTCTTGATCAGTTCGGATCTGATCATCCGCGGCTTCTCCACGCG
>JBELIU010000055.1:0-4678 GCA_042090735.1 Novosphingopyxis sp.
GGTACGGCCTCTGGACGATCGAAGAGCGCGCGAGCGGTGCCTATGTCGGCCAGATCGGTTTCGGCCGGTTCGAGCGGGAGATGGACCCGCCGCTGCCCGACATTCCGGAAGGCGCCTGGGTGTTCGGCCCCGACTTTCACGGCAAAGGTTATGGCGGCGAAGCTTTGGCGGCAGCGCTACGCTGGGCCGATGCCGAACTGAACAGCGCGCTGTGCTGCATCATTGCGCCGCAGAACGAACCGTCCCTGCGGCTCGCCGCGCGCTACGGCTTCGCCGAAACGCGCCGCGCCGACTATCATGGCAGCGAGACGGTGGTGCTGGAGAGGCCCGCACCCGTTGGTTCGACTGGCTGAGCAATCATCTCGTTCCCGAATAGTGGGACCTCCAAGATAATTCCCTCCGAAAAAATGATGATTCGCTTTACGCATCGTAATCATCCATGGAATGTTCTTCGCTGAAAAAAAGAAGAAACCATGACAGAGCGATTGACTATAGCATATGCGCTGATCGCTCTTTTGGTAGTAGCTTTTGCTATTTGCATCGGGCTCGTGCTTAAGAAGCGAAAAAGAGAGCGCCGGATGCGACGAAGATAGCCTGTTGAAAGCTAAAATCTATCTTTTCGTAAATAAAAAAGGCCTCGTGATGAGGCCTTTTTCGTGAATAAGTTTCGACGTAAATTACATCGTCGTTTCGATGTGCTTTTCCTTCGGGTCGCCATAGTTGATGTCGCCGCCGAACAGCATCTTGAGCTTGTTGCCGGCCGACAGATCCGCTTCCCACATTTCGGCATTCTTCATGTCGAAGCGCAGAAGGGTAAGGTTGGGATCGTCCTTGCCGCCATCGAACCATGCCTCGATTGCGTTCGACCAAAATTTGTCGATCAGGCCGCGGTCGTCGCTCACCGACAGGGTGCCGGAGATGCAGGCGAAGAAATCGTGACCTTTCCCGGCAAACTGCACCATCGCTTCGGGGTGCGAGGTGAGGCCGGTGGCCAGGCGGTTGTCCTTGCGAGCGTAAAAGAACAGCGCGTTCGGGATATCGTCGTCGAACTGCGCGGTCATCGGCTCGGAATGCGCGTTCTGGGCAGGAATGCCGATCATGACGAACGGGCTCTTGTCCAGCGCCTTCCAGAACTGATTGATGATTTCCTTGCTTTCCATGGGCTTTCTCCTTTGCGTTTGCCCCTTCGAACGTGTGGCCGCGCCGGATCGTTCCCGCACCCGAACGATCGGGCGTGGGTGAAGCACCCTTGAAAAAGGCGCGCGGACCCGCGAACATCGCTGGTACAAGGATTTACCATAGGGATTCGACGGCGCTGGCCGGGGACGGGACATGAGTGCAAGTGGGACTGCGGGAGCCGCGCCGGTGCGCCGCAAGAAGAAGCTCGATCCGGCGGCCAACCCCGCCAAGCTGAAGAAGATCGGGCAGACCGCCACGCGCAGGTTGAACGCCAACCCCTATGTCCAGCATGTCGATGTGGAAGGTGCTCAGGTCTATGTGTACCAGAACTTCCTGCCCGATGCGGATTGCGATCTGCTGATCGCGCGGATCGATGCCGAGGCCGTGCCCAGCACGCTGTACGAAGGCACCAAGCAGGAGAATTTTCGCACCAGCTACAGCTGCCACCTGAACGGCCGCGATGCGGACGTGTCGCGGATCGAGAACCGCATCGCCGAAGTGCTGGGCCTGCCCAATGAATTTTCGGAAACGATGCAGGGGCAGCGCTATCACATCGGCCAGGAATTCAAGCCGCATCACGATTTCTTCCATGTCGGTGAGGGCTATTGGCAGCAGGAGCGTCATCAGGGCGGACAGCGCAGCTGGACCGCGATGATTTTCCTGAACGACGTTCCCGACGGCGGCGAAACCGAATTCCCGCAGCTCGGCATCGGGGTGACGCCCCGGCGCGGCATGATGCTGATGTGGAACAATATGCGGCCCGACGGCACACCCAATATGAAGACGCTGCACGCCGGAACGCCGCCGCGACTGGGCACGAAATACATCATCACCAAATGGTTTAGGCAGAACAACTGGCTGAAACTGGCCTATGCGGACGCAAACGGCCAATAGAGGGCGGCGCGGCCCGCAGCTTATTGCGGAATCTGCGCTTCTTCCGCTCCGGTATATCGAACAGCGCGACGAGGCGGAGCGCAAACGCAGCTGGATGTCCGCCGGACCGCGCCGGGCCGCTACACTGGCACGCTGACCGATGCCGAAGGCTCCCTCATGGGCACGAGCGAAGGCAACTGCCTCCAACTGGCCTATCGAATGAAAGGCGGCCTGGGCGTAGACCAGTGGCTCTATCTGCAGCCGGGCGGCAAAGTGGAGCTAAACCCCATGAAAGTCAGCAAACTCGGCATCACCGTCGCCAAACTCGACGAGACCATCCGCAGGAAGTGAGAGACGGGGGCGCGGCGCGACAAGGCCCTGTCCTACAGCGGGTCCAATGGGTTATGGTGCGCAAATGTTCTGCCCTTCGCGCCTCTCGATCCGCTTGAATCGCTTGCCGCTGCGGGCGGCGGGAATTTGCTGCTCTGGACAGTGTGAAGTGTGTGAAGCTGGCGCCCGCGAGACGGGAGCGTTGGTGCGGGAAGGGGCGCTATGCCACAGGTGAAGGCCGCGCGGCCGCTGGAGCTGTTCAGCCGCGCCGAGTGGAGCGCGCTCACCCGCGTGTCGCGCTGGCGGGGCCCGTGGCTCGTGCTGCATTGCTGGGCGGTGATCGCGCTTGCCATCGGCGGGGCGCTCTGGACCTGGGACGCGCTGGGGCCGCTGGCGGGGGTGCCCGCGGTGCTGATCGCCATCGTGATCGTCGGCGGGCGGCAGCTGGGGCTGGCCATCCTGATGCACGATGCGGCGCACGGTCTCCTCCACCCCAATCGCCGCTGGAACAACCGGCTGGGGGAGTGGCTAACCGGCGCAGCCGTCGGCAGCCATCTCAAGGCCTACCGCGCCTATCACCTCACTCATCACCGCTACACACAGCAGGACGAGGACCCGGACCTCATCCTCTCCCAACCCTTTCCGACCAGCGGGGCGAGCCTGCGGCGCAAGGTGTGGCGCGATCTGACCGGCCGCACCTTCCTGCGCACGCGAGGAAGCCAGCTCGCGGCGGGCTGGGCGGCGCTTCGATCCCGTCGCACCCAACCCGTAAGCCCTGAGCCTGTCGAAGGGCGTGTCTCGGACGTTCGCGAGGCCGGCGGGGGAGAGGAGTCCTTCGAAAGACACAGGACTACCGATTGGGATCGAGGCAGCGCGAACGAAAAGGGCACTGGCGACGGCGAGGTGAGGTCCTTCGCCGGTGTCGCCATGCTGCGCTTCCTCGCCGTCAACGCTCTGCTGCTCGTCCTGCCATGGATGCTTGGCGCCGGGCCGTGGCCATTCCTCATCTGGATTGCCGCGCTCGCCACTACCTTTCAGCTGTTCCTGCGCGTGCGCAACATCGCCGAACATGCCTGCACCGCCACGGGCTCGGACGATCCCTTCACCCACGCGCGCACCACCCGTGCCAATTGGGCGGAGCGGGCCACCGTCGCGCCTTATTGGGTCAATTACCATTCGGAGCACCATCTGTTCATGGCCGTCCCCTGTTACCGTCTGCCCGTCGCGCACCGTCTGCTTGCCGAAAAGGGCCTCACGAGCCGCATGACCATCGCGCCTGGTTACGTCGCGGTGCTGCGCATGGCGGGAGCCGCGGCATGAGCGCCGATCTGGCAGCCAAGGGCCGGGCAATCCTGGAGACGCTGATGGGCTTCGACACCACCTCGCGGCTCAGCAATCTGGCGCTGATCGAGTGGGTGGAGGAGTACCTCGCCGGCTTCGGCGTCACCGGCCGCCGCGTGCCCAATGCGGACGGCACCAAGGCAAACTTCTACGCCACCATTGGCCCGGATGTAGAGGGCGGGGTGATCCTGTCCGGCCACAGCGATGTCGTGCCGATCGACGGGCAGGACTGGTCGAGCGATCCTTGGGTTGTGACCGAGCGCGGCGGCAAGCTGCACGGTCGCGGGACGAGCGATATGAAGGCGTTCATCGCGTTGGCGCTGGCCGCCGTGCCGCGTTTTCAGGGCGGCAAACGGCCGGTGCACATCGCGCTCAGCTATGACGAGGAGGTGGGCTGCAAGGGCGCGCCGGACCTGATCGCGAGCATCGCGGATCATGTGCCCGCGCCAGCGCTCGCCATCGTCGGCGAGCCGACCTCGATGGCGGTGGTGACGGGGCACAAGGGCATCGCGCTGCACGAGGTGCGCGTGCGCGGGCATGAGGCGCATTCCAGCCTCACCCATCTGGGCGTGTCGGCGAACATGGTGGCCATTGGCTTGATGGGCGAGCTGGCGGCGCTGGCCGAGGCGCTGAAGCGCCAAGCCGATCCGGACAGCCCGTTCACGCCGCCGCACGCGACGCTGACGGTGGGCATGATGAACGGCGGCACGGCGAGCAACATCCTGGCCCGCGATGCCCGCTTCGTCTTCGATCTGCGTTGCCCGCCGGGGCAGGATCCGCTGGAGATCCTGGCTCCGTTCCTGCAGCGGATCGCGGCGGTGGATGCCGGGGTGAAGGCGCGCTTTCCCGAATGCGGCGTAAGCGTGGAGCGGCTGTCGCACACCCCGCCGCTCGCACCCGTCCCCGACGGCCCCGCCGAAGCCTTTGTGCGCTCGCTGACCGGGGACAACGGCCC
>JBELIU010000056.1:0-14427 GCA_042090735.1 Novosphingopyxis sp.
GAGCTTTTGCATCAGCGCATGCTTCTCCTCCACCAGGATCAGACGCCCGCCGGTGATCACGCCCACTCGGTCGGCCATTTCCTCGGCCTCTTCGATATAATGGGTGGTGAGAATGATGGTGACACCGCGCTCCCGCAGGCCGCCGACCATGCGCCACATGTCGCGGCGCAGCTCCACGTCCACCCCGGCGGTCGGCTCGTCCAGGAACAGGATATCGGGCTCGTGGCTCAGCGCCTTGGCGATCATCAGGCGGCGCTTCATCCCGCCGGACAGCTCCTGCACCTGCGCGCGGCGTTTGTCCCACAGCGAAAGATCGCGCAGCAGCTGCTCGATATAATCGGGGTTCGCCGCCTTGCCGAACAGCGCGCGGCTGAAGACGACGGTGTCGATCACCTTCTCGAATGCGTCGGTGTGCAGTTCCTGCGGCACCAGCCCGATCTTGCGGCGCACCTTGCGATAATCGGACCGCCAATCCTGCCCCTCTACCGTGACCGTGCCCGAGCTGGGCGTCACCAGCCCGCAGACGATGCCGATCATCGTGGTCTTGCCCGCGCCATTGGGGCCCAGCAGCGCAAAGATCTCGCCACGCTCGATCGAAAGATCGACGCTGTCCAGCGCGGTGGTGCCGCCGGAATAGGTTTTCGAAAGTCCGCTGATTTCCAGAATGGCCATAACCGGCTCTCCTATCGCAGCGATACGCGCGGCGATAGGTGCTTGACGGGGAACGGGCAGTCAGACGACATTCGGCAGCAAGGGGAAGAACTATGATCATACAAAGAGTGTCGACCGCGTGCCTGATTTTGGCGGTCCTGATTGGCGTTGGCGGATGTGCCTCGGCAATTCGGGAGCGCATCTACCAGCCCTCCGCCCTTGCCGAAACGCCGGTCACCTTCGCCGGGTCGCAGCCGGGCTCGGTCTCGGCTAGGACCGGGGACGGCCTGACCTTGCAGGGATATTACTGGGCACCCAGCAAGCCGGACGGCGATGTGGTGGTCTATTTCCACGGCAACGGTTTCAATCAGCTGGTCGCCGCAGCGCGAGCCGAACCGCTCACCGCCGATGGCCATGGCGTCCTGGTCGCCTCCTATCGCGGCTATGGGGACAATCCCGGCGTGCCAAGCGAAGAGGGGCTTTTCGCGGATGGGGATGCGTGGATGCAGAGCGCGCGCGCATTGGCGCCCGGATCGCGCCTTTTCGTTTTCGGGCACTCGCTGGGCGGCGCGGTGGCGCTCGAGATGGCCGCACGCCATCCCGTCGGCGGCGTCGCGACGCTGGGCACTTTTTCACGGCTCTCCGCCGTTTCCCCGGCGGTCGCGCGCGGCTTCCTCCCGGATCGGTTCGACAATGTCGCGGCGCTAGGGCGGATCGATGCGCCCGTGTTCCTGTTTCACGGCACCGCCGATGAAACCATTCCGTTTACGGAGGTCGAAAAGCTCGCTGCGACCTATCCCGCGGCGGTGCTGTTACCGCTGCCCAACGGCAAGCATCATATCAGTATGAAGTTGCTCGCCCCCTTCGTCTGGAAAGCGTTCGAGACCGGCTCGCTCGATCCCGCCGAGCTGCGCTGACATCATCCGGGCTTGACCGCGCGGCCCTTGTGCAGCCATTCGGCATCCAGCCCACGACATATGCGGACGTGGCGGAATGGTAGACGCTGCGGACTTAAAATCCGCTTGCCCAGTGCAGTGCGGGTTCGAGTCCCGCCGTCCGCACCAGAAGGAACGCGGCAGGCGCGCATCCTGATGCAAGGAGCGGTGGCTTGCGCTACAGCAATGGGATGAACCGTCTCGCCCCCTCCCTTGCCGTCGGCACCGTTCTGTTCCTGGCGGGCTGTGGCGGGGGCGTGGACAATGACAGCATAGCCGTCACCGCGATTGATCGGGGCGAAAAAGATCTCAATATCGGGCGGCTTCCCCTCAGAACCGGGGCGGGCCTGCTGCGCGCGGCCACGGCGCAGGGGCTGGTGACCTTCGACAAGGAGGGGCGCATCAATCCGGGCCTGGCCGAACGCTGGATCGTGAGCGAAGACGGCCTCAGCTACATCTTCCGCATCGGCGATGCGCAGTGGATAGGCGGCGGCGAGGTGACCGCGCGTCAGGTGGCGAATATCCTGCAGCAGCGGCTCGGCGAGCTGCGCCGCGGCGGCTTTGCGGAGGATCTGGCGCTGGTCGGCAGCATCAACGCGATCACCGGCCATGTCCTCGAAATTCAGCTCGATCGTCCGCGCCCCAATCTGCTCGAACTGCTGGCCCAGCCCGAATTCGGGATCGTGCGCCGCAGCGATGGCTCCGGCCCGATGATCGCCGCGCGCGAGGGCAAGGGAATGACGCTCCTCCACCGCAGCTTCAATCTGGAAGACGGCGGGGAGGAGGCGGTACCGCCGCGCATCCGGCTGCGGCGGCGCGAGGCGGCCCGCGCCGTTGCCGCCTATCTTTCCGGCGTCACCGATGTGGTGGAGGGCGGACGCTTTCAGGAATTGCCTCTGGTCTCGGCTGGCCAGATCGTCGACGCCGCGCTCAGTGTCGATCCGACCAACGGGCTGTTCGGCCTCATGGTGGTGGAGGACAGCCCCTTTCTGGCCGATAGCGGCAACCGCGCCGCCATCGCCATGGCGATAGACCGTAGCGCGGCGCTGGCCGATTTCGAACGACCCGAATGGACCGCGCGCGAACGGATCTTCCCGGACGATCTGTTCGGAAACATCCCGCTGCCCGCGCCGGAATGGACGGCGTTGAGCGCTGCCGATCGCGCGGCGGTGGCAGCGCGGCGCATCGCCGCCTGGTCCGCCGAAAACCAGGCACTGCCGACGCTGCGGATCGCGATGCCGGAAGGCGCGGGCGGACGCATTTTGTACGCGCGGATCGCGGCGGATCTGGCCGCCATCGGTCTTGCCACCCGCCGTGTCGCGCCCGAAGCAGGGGCAGACCTGCGGCTGATCGATCGTGTCGCGGATTATGACGGGCCGATCTGGTATCTCGCCCGTCTCACCTGCCCGGAGGCGCCGCTATGCGATGAGGAAGCGGACGGGCTGGTGCAACAGGCGCTCGCCGCACCGTCGCTTGCCGAACGTCGGCGACTGCTGCGCGACGCCGCGGGGCGGATCGAGTCCGCCAACCGCTTCATCCCGATCGCCACACCCTTACGCTTCTCGCTTGTGCGGCCCGGGATCGAGGGGCACGCGCCCAATCCGCGCGGCTGGCATCTGTTGCAATATCTGGGGGGCGGACCCATTTCCTGATGCGTGGGCATCCGGTTTTTCAGGAGGGACGACCAAGCCATGAAAGTCAGCAGCGCTCAGATGGACCGCTTCAGCGAGCTTATGGGCTCGGCGGCGCGCGATCCGCATGCCATTCGCCAGCGCATCGAGATGATGGAGTTGCTGTTGGAAGGCATGTTCGCCCTGCCCGGCACCAAGCGGCGCGTGGGCCTGGATTCGATCATCGGCCTGATCCCCGTGGTGGGCGACATCATCACCGCCGCGATGGGTGCCTATATTATCTGGGAAGCGCGCAATCTGGGGATGTCGAAATTCCAGCTTGCCCGCATGGCTGGCCATATCGGGTTCGACACGCTGGTCGGTGCGGTGCCGATTCTGGGTGACGCGTTCGACTTCCTCTACCGCTCGAACACCAAGAACCTGCGGATCATCAAGAAGCATTTGGACAAGCACCATCCTCAGACTGTGGTGATCGAGGCCTGACGTCCCAGGACCTATCCGCCGCGCCAGATTTTAACCGCGGTTTTGTCGGGTAAGCCAAGCGCGGCGCACGCGGTTGGGCGAAAGCGCAGGCCCAGACACAGGCGCACGTCGGTGAGCCATCCGCGCCGGTTCAGTTTCAGTCGCACCGCATTTTCCGGCAAGCCCGGATTGGCCTGCGCAAAAGCCGCGCGTACCGTTTCTGCCGTCGGCTCGCTTCGGCTAAGGCGGTCCATGTCGGGAAATTGCAGGGCATCGAACAGCACGGCGGCGGCGCGGAAATAAGCGCTCGGCCGCGCGGTCATGCAGCTTCCGTGCTTCGCCCATTCGTGGTTCAACAGGCTGACCGACGGCGTCCGGCATATCTGCGCGCGCAGATCGGCCGGAGTTACCGGTTTCACCGGGCGGCAATATTGCGGCCAGGGCGCCCTGCCCCTCCCCTGCGGCCACAGGCCGTGCAGGACGAAGCCGAAATCGCCGATTCTCCGGGCGGAGCATTGCAGGGCGTCCCGCGCGCTCGCGGTGCGGGTCCTGCAATATTCGGGCGACCAGCTGAGGCTGAGCACATAGCCGCCGGTCGGCACGCGCCGCACCGGCTCCCCCGACGGGCGCGGTGCCGCTTCACTTCGTGGAAGAGATTGAGGCGCGCGGCACTGCCAGCCTTGCGCCGCGACGGGCGCAGCTGCCACCATCAATCCAAGCGATGCCAGCCGAAGCATCGCACGCGCCGCCATGGCTCAGTCGAACGTCCGGTCGAGCGTCTCGGGATCGTCCAGTTGATCGCCTGCGAACCAGGCCCGCGCGTCGGGCTTGAACAGGAAGATGACGCCCGCAACGTTGAGGATGGTGCTTGCCAGACCGATGAACTTGTTGAGGCTGAACGGGCCCACGAAGATTGATGGCAGGCTGATCAGGCCGATCAGCGTCAGCACCACGAGGATCCACTTGGCGATGTTGCTCGCCCGGCGCGAAATCAGATACCAGAGCAGAAATGTCAGTGCGTAAGTGATGCCGGTGATGACCCACAAGACGGTGGGCGTCATCATCGTGCCCGCCGCTTGAGCTTCGATGCTGCCGAAGTTCATGACAGTGCCGATCATTCCGACGAGAATGCTCGCCAGATAGAGAATATCGAATTTCTTGATTGATTCCGGACGCATCGGCACCCCCCTCTTCAAACCCTGCAGAGACTTGGGACTGCCCGCAAATGCGCGTTCGATCAAGCGGGGGCGTAATCCAGCCCGATGTCGGCAGCGGGCGCGGACTGGGTAAGGCGGCCCACCGAGACATAGGTCACGCCGGTCGCGGCCTTTTCGCGGATCGTCTCCAGCGTGATGCCGCCGGAGGCTTCGGTCGGCACGCGTCCACCCACCTTGTCCACCGCCTCCCGCAGCGTCGGCACATCCATATTATCCAGCAAAAGATGCGTGGCCCCGGCGTCCAGTGCGGGGACGATCTGATCGATCCGGTCGACCTCCACGATGATGTCCGCAATGCCCGCATCCGCGGCGCGCTTCACAGCAGTGGCGACATCCCCCGCCACGGCGACATGATTATCCTTGATCATCGCTGCATCCCACAGCCCCATGCGATGGTTCTGCGCGCCGCCCATGCGCGTGGCATATTTCTCCAGTGCGCGCAGGCCTGGAATGGTCTTGCGCGTGTCGAGCAGGATGCAGCCCGTCCCATCGATCGCATCGACATAGCTGCGCGTCATGGTGGCGATGCCGGTGAGATGCTGCACGGTGTTGAGCGCCGATCGTTCCGCCGTCAGCATGCCGCGCGCCTTGCCCGAAAGCACCATCAGATCGGTGCCGGCGGGCACATGCGCGCCATCTTCCAGCAGCCGTTCCAGCTCCACATCGGGATCGAGGCGGCGGAAGAACGCTTCTGCGATGGCGAGCCCGGCGATCACCGCATCGTCGCGGCTGTCCATTACCGCGCGAAATCGCGTGTCGGCTGGAATGACGGCCTCCGACGTCACGTCGGTTTTACCGAGCAAGTCTTCCTCCAGCACGGAGGAGACAAAGGCGTCGCAGTCGAAATGGTCGATCATGGACAAGGGCCTAGGCTCGCGAAGGCTTCTCTTCAACCGCCGCGGCGGCTGCGGCAAAAGCAGCTTCGAGATCGCGGCGGTCCACCTCCAGCACCGCGCGCATCCGGGCGTGATCGCGCATCTGGCGCGCCCATTCGATCATAAGCTTCTGGATATCGGCCGGTACTTCGTCCCGATCGTCAATCGTCGCCGCCCGCCCCAGCATCTGTATCAGCCGCACCGCCACGCTCGGATAGTCCGCCGCGGCCTGGCGAAAGGCGGCAATGGGGTGGGCGAACAAGCCTTCGAAGCTGTGATCGGCCAGATAGACCCGCCCGCCGATCCAGCCCGGCGGGCGGGCGGCGCGGGCCTGCGTAGCCAGCACCGCGCCCAGCCGGTCGCAACATGCGATGCCGGTAAAGAAATCGTTCACCGCCGGGGAAAGCGCGCGCGCGCCGATCTCGACGAGCAGTCGTAACTGGAACACCACGCCCTGCGCGTCCGCCCGGAAGTCGCCATAGGAGAATTGACGTGCGATCAGCATGCAGCTTTCGGGATCGCACTGATCCTCGAACCGGCCGAGATGTTCGCCCGTCATCACATAGCGCCCGACGCCGATGTCGAGGCGGAGGCGGCGGCCATGCTCGCTCGCGATTTCGACGATCCGATCGAAATCGATACCCTCGATATAGCCCTCGCGCACCGCTATGATCGGCGCGCCGGTAAAGTCGGGCCGCTCGCCTGCTTCGGTCTCCTGAAAGAACCCGCGGTCCGCGCTGCCATCCTTGCCCAGTTCGGCAACGGCGGTGTCGACATGGATTGCACGCGCAAGATCGTGAAGCGCGGCGGCGAGCCAGCCGATCACCAGGATCGTATAGATCAACAGCGCCGTCAACGTGCCGCGCGCCACATGCGGACCGCTCGCATCCGGATCGACCGCCCACAAGGTCACCAGCGCCCAGCCGAGCCCGCCGAGCAGCAGCCCCAGCGTGAAGCGTGTCATCCGCCGCGCGATCCACCGGTCGATCAGGCGAATGCCGAGGTTGCTGGCTGCCAACGTGAGCACCAGAAGCGTGATCGAGAAATACAGCGTCAGGAACGCGGCGTGGACACCCACCAATGTGCTCGCAAGCTCTTGCGCGCTCTTGCCGGCCATGGAGAACGGCCAGTCCTGCGCGCCCATCCAGGCGGACAGGCCGGCATGATCTGCATAGAGCAGCAGCCCGGCCACGATCAGCGCGGCAAGCAGCATGAGCGCAGGCAGGAACGAGAAACTGCCCAGCACCAACGCAATCAGCCATTGCAGCGGCGAGCGGCTAGACCCCCTCATGAAATGGGATCTTTCAAGAGAGGGAGCCTATGGCAGGTCATGGCCGCTCGTGCTGCCGAACGGCGGGCGGCGATCGTTTTCGAGCAGCGCCGCCCCGCGCTTCTCCAGTTCGTAAAGCGCCGGGCCGGTGAGGATGTCGCGCGCCTGTTCCACGAGTTTGCGCACCTGCATCCGGCACGGCTCAACCCGCCCATTCTTCTCGGCTATCAGCATCACCGATCCCAGCGCATCGACATAGAGCTTGGAGGCCAGATCGTTGGCGGCGGCGCTGGCGCGCATCGCGCCGAAGCTGCGTTCCACGAAATGCGCGAAATCGTCCGGCAGGC
This sequence comes from Novosphingopyxis sp., assembly GCA_042090735.1. Lineage (GTDB taxonomy): Bacteria > Pseudomonadota > Alphaproteobacteria > Sphingomonadales > Sphingomonadaceae > Novosphingopyxis. Next base: position 7,389 of record JBELIU010000056.1, read on the forward strand.
AATAGACGCCATCCTCGCCATAAGGCCGCCCGTCCGCGTCCCGGTCCAGATCGCGATCGGCCAGCGACACCAGTACGGCGGAGAGCCAGTGCATGCAGGTGATCGCGGTGAACGGATCGTTGATGCCGGGCGAAAGCGCGCGCAGACCGATTTCCACCAGTTCGTCGATCGCGAACTCGATGTCCTGCGTCTGCGTACGGCTCGTCCCGACGGCAAACGCGCCGCGCAGCCGCCCGGAGCAATCGTCGCCCATCGTGCCTTCAACCCACAGCAACGCCACGCCCGGATGGACGAAATCGCCCGCCCGCACCGACAGCCGCACGGTAACCCCCTGCGCCTCGGCAATCTGGCCGAGCGTTTCGTAATCGATCACCTCGATATAGCCGGTGCGATGGCTGCGCACGGCTTCGCCGACGCGGATATCGTGATCCAACCAGTCGGCACCGTCATGTTCATCGGGATAGCGCTTCTCGATTCGGGAGATCGCGGAACGGCCGATATCGGCTACGACATTATTGATTTGAATGCTGTGCGGCACATGGTGGAGAAAATAGACGAGTACGCCGACGGAGAGCAGCGATAGCGCCAACGCCACCAGCATGGATATCTGTGGCACGAATTGGCCGCTGGGCGCTGCGAAAAAGCCGTTGCTGTTTGCCAGCCGCACCACGCGCAGGATCATCAGCGCATAGACGAACGTCGCGATGAAAATCCCCAGCGTGAACTGGTTACCGCGATCGTTCATGAAATTGGTCAGCAGGCGCGGGCCGTAGCTACCGGAAGCATAGACGACGGCCGCGATGGTGATCGAGAACACGGTGCCGGCAACGCCGATTGTCGATCCCGCGATGGTCGACAGCAGCGAGCGCGCGCCCTCGGGTTTGGTCGCGCGCAGGAAGCTGACATTGTCCAGCCAACTCGACCCCATCTTGGTATCGACATAATAGGTGACGATCGACAGAAGCAGCGCGCCCAGCGTCAGGACCGCGGGCAGGAACCAGTAGCTGCCGCGCAGCTGGATGATCGTCTGACGCAACCAGGCGCGCATGCAATTGTACCTTGTACTGGCCCGGTGTCAGGCGTGCGGTGCGGGCGCCAAGCCCATCTCACCCAGATCACCCTGCCCGACCGTGCCCGATGCCATCGCGAGCATCCGGTCCAGGCTTCGCTTCGCCTTCACCCGCATATCTTCGTCCAGCTCGATCTGCGGCTGCAAATCGCGCAGGGAAATATACAGCTTTTCCAGGGTGTTGAGCGCCATATAGGGGCAAATGTTGCAATTGCAGTTACCGTCCGCACCGGGCGCGCCGATGAACGTCTTTTCCGGAACCGCCTTTTCCATCTGATGGATGATGTGCGGTTCGGTCGCGACGATCACGGTCTCGCTGACGGTATCCTTGCTGAACTGCAGGATCGAGCTGGTCGAGCCGACATGGTCCGCATGGTCGATGATCGAGGGCGGGCATTCGGGATGCGCGGCAATCGGCGCGTCCGGATGCTCTGCCTTCAGCTTCAAAAGCTCGGTCTCGCTGAAAGCCTCGTGCACGATGCACACACCCGGCCAGAGCAGCATGTCACGCCCGAACTTGCGGTTCAGATAGCCGCCCAGATGCCGGTCCGGTCCGAAGATGATCTTCTGGCTCTCCGGAATCTGCTGGATGATCGTCTCGGCCGAGCTGGAGGTGACGATGATGTCGCTGAGGGCCTTCACCGCTGCCGAGCAATTGATGTAGGTGAGCGCGATATGATCGGGATGCTGGCGGCGGAATTCGGCGAATTTTTCCGGCGGGCAGCTGTCTTCCAGGCTGCAACCGGCATTCATATCCGGCAGGATCACCGTCTTTTCCGGCGACAGGATCTTGGCCGTTTCGGCCATGAACTTCACGCCGCAAAAGGCGATCACGTCGGCCTCGGTCTCAGCCGCCTTGCGGCTAAGCTCGAGCGAGTCTCCGACAAAGTCCGCAAGGTCCTGAATTTCCGGCTTTTGATAATAATGCGCCAGGATCACGGCATTGCGCTCCTTGCGCAGCCTTTCGATCTCGGCGCGGATATCGACGCCTGCAAAGCTTTCGCGGTGTCCGGTCTGTGCGTTCATGAATTGCCCTTTCGCTTCCTGAACATGTGAGCGAGCAAGCGCGTTCCATCAAGGGCCTTGGCAATTACGCCTTTTCGCCCTCGCCGCACGCAATCAGCGCTGCTTCGCCTCGCGATAGACATCTTCCGGCCGCCGGCTGAGATCGACCGCATCGCGCTGTTGATCGCGGCGTTCCTGCGGGAAGGTAACCACCACGCGGGCATCGCCGTAACCCAGCGTATCGAGCGGCAGGCGCATGGTGCGCGCCACCACGCTGCGCGCTTTCTCCCGGGCCTGCGCCAAGCGCTCGGGCGACTGAGCCTCGCGCGCGACCTTGCCGGCTGCACCCGCCGATGTGCGCTTGCTTAGCTCCTCTGCCGCCTCGCGCGTCACGATCAGGCCATCGGTGCGAACCAGCGAGCGGGCGGCTTCGTCGATGTTCGGTTTTTCCACCGCCACATCCGGCGCATCCACGATCAGCGTGCGCGTTTCCGGCACCCATTCCAGATCGCCTTCGGAGAGCTTCGACAGATCGACATAATAGCCCACGCTGTAGGGCATTTTCACCACCTGTTCGGATCGCAGCAGCCCGAACCCGCGCACATCCTCGGCATTGGCCTGCACCGTGCCGTTCAGCGTCGCGACCTTGAGCTGGCTGACCCCGCTCATCTTGGCGGAAACGAGCCGCGTAATGGAGGTGCCGTTCTCCTCCTCGGCAACGGTGTAGCGCTCCTGATAATTGCTCCAGACCAGCCAGGCCAGCAGACCGGCGCTGAGCGCCAGGAACGCGATCACGATGCCGCGGAAGGTACCTGCGCTCAATTTGCCGTCCACGCCGCATCGTCCTTCTGGATCACCAGGCCGCGCCGCTCCAGATCGACCAGATGGGCCAGCACGGAACGCTCGGCCGCGCCGTGGAGCCGGGGATCCAGGCCCTTGTACATGATATCCACCAGCGCCGGGATCGGGCGGGGCTCTTCGGTGGTCAGCTTCAAGATGTGCTTTTCGCGTGATTTGCGGTGCCCCATCATGCCGCGCACCAGCTGTTGCGGTTTTTCCGCCGCAGGCCCGTGGGCGGGATAATAGATACGATCATCGCGCTCATAGAGCTTTTGCAGGCTCGCCATGTAATCGCCCATGTCGCCATCGGGCGGGCTGACCACGCTGGTGGACCATTTCATCACATGATCGCCGGTAAACAGCGCCGCCGTCTCGCGCAGCGCAAAGCACAGATGGTTGGACGTGTGGCCGGGCGTCGCCACCGCTTCCAATGTCCAACCGTCGCCGGTCACGACCTCGCCATCCTCCATCACATGGTCGGGCGCATAATCGCGGTCGAACGCGGCATCGGCGCGCGGCCCACTATCTTCGAGCACCAGCGGCGCGCATCCCATGATCGGTGCGCCCGTACGCGCCTTCAACGGCCGCGAGCCGGGGCTGTGGTCGCGGTGGGTGTGGGTGATGAGGATGGCGGTAATCCGGGCATCGCCCGCTGCCCGCAGGATTGCGTCGATATGCCCCACATCCGCCAGGCCGGGATCGATCACCGCCAGATCACTGCCCGCGCCGACCAGCCAGGTCTGCGTACCGGTATAAGTGTAAGGCGACGGGTTGGGCGCCAGCACGCGGCGCACCAGCGGTTCAAGCTGCTCGGTCTCGCCGGCGTGGATGCTGTCAGGCCATTTCATGAAACAGATGTGGCAGTTGCGACCGCGCGATGGAAGGGATGGCCGGCAAAAAGCGCAGCGGCCATGGCCGGCGCGTCACGGAAATCGGCAGGGCGGCGCTCAATCGGCTGAAAAACGAAACTGTCGGAAAGTTTGACAACCGTTTCAGAATTTATCGAAAATTAACCATCTAACTACCTGACGACGCTTGCTTCAGAAAAATGGCACGTTGCATGCATTGTGAAACGTGCTTTCAGTCGCGGGTATCCGGCGGGCCGCTATTTTCTGGTCTCGCGCCCCTCGGTGCCCGCGACGCCCCCCTTCGCAAACCAGTCTATCATGCCGCGACGCTGTTCGGTCAACCGCTCGTCCCGCGCGGAAAAAGCGTGCGGATAGATGCGGTTGAAAAGCGTATCGAAGGTCTTTTGCCAGGTGAAGCGTTCGCTCACCAACGCGCGGCCAGCCTCACCCATGGCGACGCGGTTGCCATGCCAGACCTTGCGGATATTGGCCGCCATGGCGGACGGGTTATCGACGGGACCAAGCAAACCGGTACCTTCCGGCACGCGGTCGATCATCGCACCGCTACGCACGCCGACGATCGGCAATCCTGCCGCCTGCGCCTCGACGATCGACATGCCGAACGTCTCATAAGGATGGGCCGACACATACATATCGGACGATGCCAGCGCCTCGCCCAGCGCCTCGCGATTGTCGAGATAGCCGGGCATGTGGAGCACGCCATTGGTGCCGTCCGCAATGCGGTCATCGCGCCACTTGCCCTGCCCGAGGATCAGGAGGTGCGCGCCCAGTTCGGGCGGCAGAAGCTTGAACGCTTCCCACACCTTGGCCACCCGCTTCTCGCGGTCCAGCCGACCGGCATAGACCAGCAAGGGCGCATCATCCGGCACGCCTAGCTTGCGGCGGAAATCCATGTTGCGGCGGCTCGGCTGGAACTGCGACAAATCCGCGCCCAAGGGCATGCGCTCCACATTATCCACGCCCAGCGAACGCAGCCGCTCGACGCTATCGGTGCCGAGGCCGAAGACATTGTCGAACTGCCGATAGAGTTTGCCCGCATAGGCATCGGCGATCCGGGCAGATGTCGGCGAAAAGGCGCGGCCGCCGAGCGGAAAATCGTGAATGAAGAATTCGCCGATATGCGCGCGCGGAAAATCGGTGTGATAGCCAGCGATCACCGTGGTTTCCGGGTACCGCTTGCGATGTTTCAGCGCAGCCCAGGGCAGATTGTACGGATCGAACGTCTCGATCAGGTCCGGGCGGAAGCGCTCGAACACCTCGCGCACGGCCCCGTTGCGCAGGAGGAACCGGTAATTGGGCGAGTGCGGCAGCGTGGGGCTTTTCACCTCGGCGCGCAGGAAGCGTCCGTTTTCGACGATCCGATCTTCCTCACCCGGCACCACCAGCAGATGCCGCGCATCACTGTTATCGGCGATCCAAGCCTGTTTGCGCCGGATATAACTGCCGATGCCGCCACCGGAGGCGGACCAGCCCTGCGTCACATCGCACACCAGCATTCCATCGATGGATCGCAAAAGTTCGCCCCTCCGTTCGGGCGAACCTTTTTCGCCGTCAGGGCGCCAGCCCTAACAGTATGGGAACGACGATTTTGTGGTGCAATTATGGCGCGCCGTCTTATTCGGCGCGCCATCGGAGAATTATTCGGCGCGCGCGACCGATTTTTCTTCCATCAGGCTTTTCAGTTCGCCCGCTTCGTACATTTCCATCATGATGTCCGATCCGCCCACGAACTCACCCTTGACGTATAGCTGCGGGATGGTCGGCCAGTCCGAATAGGTCTTGATGCCCTGGCGCACTTCCATGTCCTGAAGCACATCGACGCTGTCATAATCGACGCCGAGATGATCGAGGATGGCGATTGCCCGGCTGGAGAAGCCACATTGGGGGAACAACGGCGTGCCCTTCATGAAGAGGACCACGTCCTTGGCCTTCACCATGCTGTCGATACGCGAATTAATGTCGTCGGCCATGAACTATTCTCCTTGGGATGCGGGCGCGCCCTCGGGCACCGCGGTGGTGAGCTGCAAAGCGTGCAACTCCCCGCCCATGCGGCCGCCGAGGGCGGCATAAACCGCCTGATGCTGCTTGACGCGGCTCATACCCCGGAAGCTTTCGGCCTCGACATGCGCGGCATAGTGGTCGCCATCGCCCGCAAGATCGTCGATCCGCACGCTTGCGCCCGGAATCGCCTCCTTGATCAGCTTTTCGATGTCGTCTGCTGCCATTGGCATATCGTGGACTTGTCCTTCAGCTGCCTTCGATGAGCTGGCGGCGTGCCTCGATGAGCTTTTCGTCCATCGCCTGACGCACAGCCGCCGCGTCGCTTTCTACTCCGGCGGAGGTAAGGTCGCCCAGCACCTTGCGCAACACGTCGTCGTCGCCGGCTTCCTCGAAATCGGCCTGAACGACTTCGCGCGCATAGCTGTCGGTCTCTTCGGGGGTCAGGCCCATCTTGCCCGCAGCCCACTGTCCCAGCAGCCGGTTGCGCCGCGCCATCACCTTGAACTGCATTTCCTCATCGCGCGCGAACTTGTTTTCGAACGCCTTTTCACGATCATCGAAACCGGTCATCGATCTATTCCCTTGAAGCAGCTGTATCGGTTCGGTCCCAGCTGACAGAAGCCGGGCCTTTCCACCGCCCCATGGCGCAAGTGCGGCGCTTCGACAAGCGCGTGGGGTGCGGAAAAGACCGAAACCCTAGCCGATCTCGACAACCAGCTTGCCCACCGCCTCGCGCGCGCCGACCTTGCGAATCGCTTCGGCCGCATTTTCGAAGGCGTAGGTTTCGGACACGGGCGGTGCGATCTTGCCGGCCTCCCACAGATCGAACAGCTCCGCGATGTTCGCACGGTTCTTGTCCGGGAAGCGCGCGGCGAAGGCGCCCCAGAACACGCCGCACACGTCGCAGCTTTTCAGAAGGGTTAGGTTCAACGGCAGCTTTGCGATGCCAGCCGGAAAGCCGGTGACGAGGAAACGCCCTTCCCAACCGATCGCGCGGACCGCGGGCTCCGAATAGTCGCCGCCCACGATGTCGTAGACGATGTCGTAGCCGTCCTTTTCGCACGCCGCCTTGAAGTCGTTCGCCAACGCCTTGGAGGCGTCCTTGTCGAACGGAGCACGGCCGTAAATGACGACGGCGTCTGCCCCGGCGTCGCGCGCCATCTGCGCCTTTTCCTCGCTCGACACGCCCGCGACGACGCGAGCACCATAGGCCTTGGCAAGTTCAACGCCCGAGATGCCGACGCCGCCCGCCGCG
>JBELIU010000302.1:0-2772 GCA_042090735.1 Novosphingopyxis sp.
ATCGCCATGAAATAGACGAGCTTGTTCGAACCGACCAGATCGAAGCTTTCCATCGCCAGGACGCCGGCGGCCTGCGCCAGCGCCTCGACGATCATCACGCCGGGCATGATCGGGCGGCCGGGGAAGTGTCCCTGGAAAAAGCCTTCGTTCATCGTGACGGCCTTCACCGCCTTGATGCTTTCACCCTTTTCCAGTTCGACCACGCGGTCGACCAGCAGCATGGGATAACGGTGCGGGAGCACCGCCATCACCTTTCGAACATCATAATCCAGCGCGTCAGCCATGGTCAGTCGCTTCAGCGGCTTTCGGGCTGCGCTGCGGCAGCGGCGGGCTGGGCCTGCTGCTGAGCGGCCAGACGCTCGCGCTGCGCGCGCGGCAGCCAGCCGGCGGGCGGCACGATCTGCGCGGCCGGGATCAGCCGGTTGAGCTGCGTGGTGATCTCGTCGGTCAGGTCGTACGCATCATCGCCATCGATCACCGAACCGGAACCGAGCAGAAGGCTCACCTTCGCCTGAGCGCGGGCCGCATCCACGGCGGCCTTCAGCTGATCGCTGATCTGCTCGTTCACATAGGCTTCGGACAGCGCGACGGGCTGCAGGATCTGCTGAAGCTGCTGCTCGCTGTCATTCTGGATCTGCTGGATCTGGCCGTAGAGCGTCTGCAGTTGGTTCTGATCCGGCGTGGCCGACTGGCGGGCGGTGTTGAACTGGTTCGCCAGCGGCTCGAGGCGCTGCGCGGCGGACTGGCGAGCGGCCTGCGCCTGCTGGATCTGCGCGGCATAGGTCGTCTGACGCTGCTGTGCGGCGGTCGTGTAAGCGCTGGACTGGCGGGCCGCAGCCTCCAGATCGGCAAAGGCGATGCCCTTCACCTGCTGCGCGGCCACGGGGGCAGCAAGCGAAACGGTGGCCGTGGTTGCCGCAAGAGCCAGAGACGCGGCTTTGATCAGATGTTTCATCAGAATTGGGTTCCTACGTTGAACGTGAAGGTTTTGGTGTCATCGCCCTCCTGCTTCAGCAGCGCCGTCGCGACGTCGATGCGAAGCGGGCCGAAGGGCGAGTTCCAGTTGACGCCGGCGCCGATCGATACGCGCGGGCTGGCGCTGTCCCCGACAAACCGTTCCTGGAACGGCGTGCCGGTGGTGGTGAGCACAGTGGCACCGGCCGGGCAGGTGTCGCCCATGCCTTCCACCGTGCTGCCCGGATTGCCGCCCGATGCAGGCACCGCGCAGGCGACATTGCCGGACGGGAAGCGCTGGGTGGTGGTCAGGCGCGGATCGCCCGGCAGGAAGCTGTCCACGAGCGGACGGGTGATATCGAACACCGAGCCGATGTCGACGAAGACCGACGGGCGCAGGCCCAGCTCGCGCACGCTCGAACCCAGCGGCACTTCCAGTTCGAACCGGCCGAGATAATAGGCCCGGCCGCCAATGGCGCTGTCCTGAATGCTGTTACGATCGGTCGGGAAGAGCGGCTCGCCCTGATCGTTGAGCACGATATCGGCAGCGCTGCTATTCGAGTTGCAGGCTACGGGATCGCCGCCGCCCTCCGCGGTGTTCATGCAGAGCACCGGACCGCGCTGGACACGCGGGCCCACGCCGCGAATGTCGAAACCGCGGATTTGCGGCTCGCCCAGGAAGAAGCGGTCGGTAAGTCGAATGTCGTCGACGCCTTGCGCCTCGAGCCCGCGGTTCTCGAGCGGATGGATGTAACCACCCTCGGCACGGACCGAGAAGATGAAGCCGTTATAGACGTTCCACCACTTGCCGCCCTCGGCCTTGGTGCGGATGAACTTCACATCGCCGCCGAGGCCCGCGAAATCCTGCGTCAGCGTAACGTAGTGACCGCGGCGCGGACGGATGCGGTTGTCGCGCGTGTCGTAGTTCAGCGAGTAGCTGAGCTGCGAGGTGATCCGGTTGCCCTCGGCATCGCACAGATAGCGGTTGATCAGGCTGGGATCGCACTCGAGCACGCCGTCGCCATTGATGTCGGACCGGAAGCGGTCGTTCACGGTCACATCGTCATTGACGAGGCTGTAGCGCAGCGAGCCGTAGAGATATTCGTTGATCGGCACGCCCAGGCCAACCTGCGCGCCCGTCGAGATCTGGTTGAAGTTGGTCTGCCGGTCGTTGTTCACACCGAAGAAGAAGTTGCTGTAATCCTTACGGAAAATATCGCCGCTGATCGCGATGTTCTTGTCGAACAGATAGGGCTCGGTGAAGCCCAGCTGGACCGATTTGTTGAACTGCGAATAGCTTGCCGACGCGCGCAGCGTCTGGCCCTTGCCGCGGAAGTTGCGCTGCTGGATCGAGCCCTGGAAAATGAAGTTCTCGATCGAGGAGAAGCCCGCCGAAAGTGTCAGCTCACCGGTCGAGCGTTCCTGCACGTCCGTGGACAGGATGATCCGATCGGGCTCGCTGCCCTGGCGCTGCTTGATTTCCAGATCGTCCTGGAAATAGCCGAGCGACTTGATGCGGTTGGCCGAACGCTGAACCTGGAAGCTGTTGAACGCATCGCCTTCGGCCAGACGGAATTCGCGGCGGATCACCTTGTCTTCGGTGATGCGATTGCCGTTGATCTCCACCTCTTCCACATAGGTCCGATCCGAGTCGGCCACCTGGAAGGTGATGTTCATCACATGGTCGGTGCGGTTGGGATCGTAATTGGGCCGCACGTCGGCAAAGGCATAACCGAACAGGCCGGCGGTCTCGGTCAGGGTCTCAACCGTGTCTTCCACCAGCTTGGCATTGAACCAGTCGCCCTTCTTGATCGCAAG
>JBELIU010000303.1:0-2770 GCA_042090735.1 Novosphingopyxis sp.
GAGAAGCCCACACAGCGCCGTGAACACGACAAGGCTCATCACCCGGGGCTTGGTGAGCGCCCAGAAATCCCGCCAGTGAGAGGGCATCGCGGCGTCACGCGCCGACACGCCCGTCATGGCAAAAGGTTTCTCGCCTGTGTTCATACCTGTCGTACCGTAACCGCCGATGCCGGGCCTGTCGAACCCCTCGCTCCCTCAAGAGGAACGAACAGGTTTCGACGGACCCGGCCCGAACGGCTTTAACTAGCGTCCGAGAGCTGACCTCACTTGACGTGCGGCAGCGTCTCGAACTGGTGGAACGGCGGCGGGCTGGACAGCGTCCATTCCAGCGTCGTTGCGCCCTCGCCCCAGGGATTGCCCTCTGCGCGGCGGCCGGCGACCAGCGAGTAGATGATGTTCACCAGGAAGATCAGCACGCCCACCGCCATGATCATGTAACCGATCGAGGCGATGTTGTTGAAGTAGGCGAACGCCGCCGGATAGTCCGGAATACGGCGCGGCATGCCCGACTGGCCAAGGAAGTGCATCGGGAAGAAGATGATGTTCACGCCCACGAAGAACACCCAGAAGTGCAGCTGGCCGAGGAACTCGCTGTACATCTTGCCGCTCATTTTCGGGAACCAGTAGTAGAACCCGGCGAACAGCGAGAAGACGGCACCCAGCGACAGCACATAGTGGAAGTGCGCCACCACATAATAGGTGTCGTGCAGCGCATCGTCGATGCCGCCATTGGCGAGCACGACGCCCGTCACGCCGCCCACGGTGAACATGAAGATGAAGCCCAGCGCCCAGACCATCGGGGTCTTGAAGCTGATGGAGCCGCCCCACATGGTTGCGACCCAGCTGAAGATCTTGATGCCGGTGGGCACCGCGATCACCATCGTCGCCGCCGTGAAGTACATCTTCACGTTCACGCTGAGGCCAGTGGTGAACATGTGGTGCGCCCAGACCACGAAGCCGATCACGCCGATCATCACCATGGCGTAGGCCATGCCGAGATAACCGAAGACGGGCTTGCGGCTGAAGGTGGCCACGATCTGGCTGATCATGCCGAATCCGGGAAGGATCATGATGTAGACCTCCGGATGGCCGAAGAACCAGAAGAGGTGCTGATAAAGGATCGGATCGCCGCCGGCAGCGGCATCGAAGAAGGCACCGCCGAAGTTACGATCGACCAGCAGCATCGTGATCGCCGCGGCCAGTACCGGAAGCGCGAGCAGCAGCAGGAATGCGGTGACCAGAACCGACCATACGAACAGCGGCATCTTGTGCAGGGTCATGCCCGGCGCACGCATGTTGAGGATGGTGGCGATAAAGTTGATGGCACCCAGGATCGAGGCCGCACCCGCAAGGTGGAGCGAGAAGATCGCCATGTCGACCGCCGGGCCGATCGAGCCCGAGGTGGAAAGCGGGGCATAGACCGTCCAGCCCGTGCCGGCACCCAGACCCGTGCCACCCGGCACGAAGCTGGAACCCAGCAGCATCACGAATGCCACCGCGGTCAGCCAGAAGCTGACATTGTTCATGCGCGGGAACGCCATGTCCGGCGCGCCGATCATCAGCGGGATGAACCAGTTGCCGAAGCCGCCGATCATGGCGGGCATCACCATGAAGAACACCATGATCAGGCCGTGCGCCGTGATCAGGACGTTCCACATGTGGTACGCTTCGTCGAGGCTGGCAGCCGCGCCGCCCATCATGCCATTGTGCCAGCTCGCCCAGGTCTGAAGATACTGGATGCCGGGTTCTGCAAGCTCGGCGCGCATCAGGCCGGAAATCGCGCCACCGATCAGTCCCGCGGTAATCGCGAAGATCAGATACAGCGTTCCAATGTCCTTGTGGTTGGTGGACATGAACCAGCGCGCGAAGAAGCTCGGCTTGTGGTCCGCATCATGATGGTCATGGTCGTGCGAGAGATCGCCCGGAGTGGCAGCGATGGTTGTCATGGCTTGCGGTCCTTACTCGGCTACGTTCGTGGCAGCGCCGGGCTGCCCGGCTTCCTGCTGGAGAGCCGCGGGATTGCTGGTGGAAACGCCGCCTTCCTCGGGCAGCGCATCGGCGGCCTCGGTGGTCGGCTGATCGGGTGCGTCGCCCGGCATGGTGCCGCCCTGCGCACGGACCCAGGCTTCGAACTGCGGCATGGGCAGTGCCTCCACCGTGATCGGCATGAAGCCGTGGCGGGCGCCGCAAAGCTCGGAGCACTGGCCGTAATAGACGCCAGGCTTGGTGATCGTCAGTTCCTTTTCGTTCAGACGGCCGGGAACCGCATCGAGCTTGAACCAGAGCGAAGGCACCGCGAAGCTGTGGATCACGTCGGCACCCGTGGTCTGGATGCGCAGCGGAACGCCGGCGGGAACGACCATGCGATTGTCGACCGCGAGCATATAGGGCTCACCGCGTGCCTTGGCCTGATCCTCGGGCAGCATATTCGAGATCACCTCGAAGCCGCCATTGTCCGGATAGCTGTAACCCCAGTACCACTGATAGCCGGTGGCCTTGATGGTCACCGCATCCTTGGGCGCGGGATCATATTGCTTGGCCAGAAGGTCGATCGAGGGGATCGCGATGCCGACCAGGATCAGCGCGGGAACCAGCGTCCAGATCACTTCGACCAGCGTGTTGTGCGTGGTGCGCGAAGGTTCCTGATTGGCGCCGCGGCGGTACCGCACGATCACCCAGAACAGAAGGCCGAGCACCACCAGCGAAATGATGATGCACAGCGGCAGAAGAACGTAGGTATTGATGTTCTTGGCGTACTGCCCGTTCTCGC
>JBELIU010000304.1:0-2765 GCA_042090735.1 Novosphingopyxis sp.
GGGAGGCGACCTTGACTATGCCGCTGCCGGGGGGGATGGTTACGGTCCGGAAGACGAGTACATGATTCGTCCGCCGCAGGGTTTGGCAGAATCCGGAATTTTCTTTTCGTATCAAGGCAATCGCGATACTCATTCGCCAAAGCATCTTTTAGATAGAACCGTTCTACGTGGCTATTCGCCGGGTGCTACCGATACTTACTACTACGGATTCCCGATTTCCGGTTGGTCAAGCATGCACGGTACCCGCGCTTGGCCCGTCCACTGCTACGGCATGGTGGGGGTCGGCCGAAACCTCTCGCCGGACACTGGCACGGGCGCAGAGCTCTACACCGTTATCGGGCAGGCGCCGCGGCATCTGGATCGCAACATTGCGCTCGTCGGGCGGGTGATCGAGGGGATGGAAAATCTTTCCAGTCTGCCGCGCGGCACCGGCGATCTTGGTTTTTACAAGACGCCGGAGGAGCGCACGCCGATCGTTTCGGTCCGGCTGGCCTCCGAACTGCCGGAAGCAGAGCGGCCCAACTTTCAGTATCTCTCCACTGAAAGCGCCACCTTTGCGCGCTATGCGGATGCGCGCGCGAACCGGCGCGATCCCTTCTTCAATGTGCCCGCTGGCGGGGCGGATATCTGCAATATCCCGGTGGCGATCCGCGAAACGCCTGCGCAATGAAAATTTCGGCGGCCTGAAACAAAGTTACAGCTTCGGAGTCGCATTCCGGCACGGCCCGCGCTAAAGTGACGGCATCTTTTCAGTCTGTTCGAGGAATGCATCATGCTCGTCGGGACCGTCCGCGAAATCAAGAATCACGAATATCGCGTCGGCCTGACGCCCGAAAGCGCGCGGGAGCTCGTCGCGCACGGCCATGATGTGATGGTCGAGACCGGGGCAGGCGAGGGCATCGGCTCGCATGACCGCGAATATGAGGCCGCCGGCGCGCGCATCGTCGGCGACGCGAAGACCGTTTTCGCCGAGGCCGAGATGGTGGTGAAGGTAAAGGAACCGCAGGCGGGCGAGCGCGCCATGCTGCGCGAGGGGCAGATCCTCTTCACCTATCTCCACCTCGCGCCCGATCCGGAGCAGACCAAGGATCTCGTCGCATCCGGCGCGACCTGCATCGCCTATGAGACGGTGACCGGGCCGGGCGGCCAGCTGCCGCTGCTGAAGCCCATGAGCCAGGTCGCGGGCCGCATGTCCGTGCAGGCCGGTGCGAGCGCGCTGGAAAAAGCGCATGGCGGCCGCGGCGTGCTGCTGGGCGGCGTGCCCGGCGTGGCGCCCGCCAACGTCACCATTATCGGCGGCGGCGTGGTCGGCTTCAACGCGGCGCAGATGGCTGCGGGGCTCGGCGCGCAGGTGACCATCCTGGACCGCGACCCCGAAGTGCTGGAAAAGCTCGGCAATTATTTCGAGGCACGCGCGGTCACCCGCTTCTCCAACCGCGCGAACCTGGCCGAATGCGTTGCCAATGCGGACCTGGTGGTCGGCGCGGTGCTGATCCCCGGCGGAACGGCGCCCAAGCTGGTGACGCGCGACATGCTGAAGACGATGCAGCCTGGCGCGGTGCTGGTCGACGTCGCGATCGATCAGGGCGGTTGTTTCGAAACGTCCAAGGCGACGACGCATGACGATCCGACTTATGTGGTCGAAGATGTTGTGCATTATTGCGTCGCCAACATGCCGGGCGCGGTGGCACGCACCAGCACCTATGCGCTGAACAACGTGACGCTGCCGCACACGATGAAAATTGCCGAGCTTGGCTGGAAGGAAGCGCTGCGCCGCAACGCCCATCTGGCAGAAGGCCTCAACGTGTGGGACGGCAAGGTGACGTACGAGGCGGTGGCACGCGATCTCGGCTATGAATATGTGCCGGTCGAGAAGGCGCTGGCCTGAGCGGGGCGCTTACCCTCACCGGCACGCTGAAGCGGGCACCGGGCGGCTTCCTGCTGGTGGCCGATGACGGCGCGCGCTGGGCTCTCGAATTGTCGCGTACCCCGGTCGACCTGGTCGAAAAACGGGTGCGCGCCGAGGGCGTGGTGATCGACGATCAGGTGCTGCAGGTTGCAGGGCTGAGGGAGGACGCGGAGTGAGGGAGCTGCAGAACGGCGCGGCGGTTGCTTTGCCCGTGCGTCACGGTGCGATGCGCTCTATCAGCGGCGTGCTGCACGCCAACGAGACCTTGGGTCTGCTATTTGCTGTCGCCGCCTTTGCGCTGGCACTGATCCTGCGCTTCGAAGTGGGCCGGATCCTGCCCAGCGGCTTTCCATACATAACCTTTTTCCCCGCGATCATTCTCACCACATTCCTGGCGGGCACGCGGGCCGGGGTGCTGTGTGCAGGGCTTTCGGGCATCGCCAGCTGGTATTTCTTCATCGCTCCGGTGCGCAGTTTGGCGCTGGATGGCCCGGCGGCCACGGCGCTGTGCTTTTTCCTGTTCATCGCGGCGGTCGACATCGCCCTCATCCATTATATGGAGCTGAGCCGGACACGCCTGCGCGAACAACGCGCCGTGAGCGCCTCTCTTTACGAACAGCAGCGTGCGATGTTCGCGGAGCTTCAGCACCGCGTTGCCAACAATATGAGCTTCGTGTCCTCGCTCCTGTCGCTCGAGCAGCGGCGTGTCGCGGCCGATCCGGCCGCAGCGGAGGCAGTGATGCAGGAGGCGCAGCGGCGCATC
The DNA here is from genome assembly GCA_042090735.1 of Novosphingopyxis sp. Taxonomy (GTDB): domain Bacteria; phylum Pseudomonadota; class Alphaproteobacteria; order Sphingomonadales; family Sphingomonadaceae; genus Novosphingopyxis. The sequence goes on from JBELIU010000304.1 coordinate 2,673, forward strand.
AATGTGATGTCGCGCGTCCACCGACGGCTCTACCGGCCCGAAGCGGTGGAGATGTCGCTGGAGAAATATTTCTGCGATCTATGCGAGGATCTG
>JBELIU010000305.1:0-2756 GCA_042090735.1 Novosphingopyxis sp.
ATCGCCCGTATCGAGCATGCCGAAGGCGCGGATGAAGGGACGATCGCCCGAGCCGGGCGCCAGAATGTTACCGTAGCTGGCGCTAGCGACCGCGCCCAGTTCATCCGAAGGGACGCGCGTACGGAGGTTGATCGTGCCGCCAACGGCCGATGCGGTCGGACTGTCGATATCGGTCACGCCGAGGTTGACGTTGACCTCTTCAAGCGTCTCGGGATCGACCTGCTGGTTCGTGTAGATCGCATAGTTGCCGGAATCGTTCAGCGGCAGACCGTCGAGGGTCTGCGAAATGCGGTCCGAGCTGAAGCCGCGAATCGTGAACGTACCGCCGCCCGAACCGAAGGGATCGTTGTTCTGGAAGCTGACACCGGGGACCAGATTCAGGGTATCGTTGATTGTCTGGCCGGGACGCTGACGACGGATGATCTCTTCGTCGAGGACCTGCTTCGCTTTGGGAGTGTCGGGAATTTCGAAACCACCGACGGACTGCTCGCGAGCGCCAGACACGACGATTTCTTCGGCGTCGTTAAACTCGATCGAACCTGTCGACTGGGCGTGCGCGGGTGCGGCGAGCGCGATTGCGACGGTGAAGCTCGCCACTCCGGCGGCGAGATAGGTCTTGCAGTTCATGGGTACCCCTTCGTTCGGTAGATAAGCTCGCCGGGCGAGGACCGTGACCGGGCCTCGTTCCTGTGCGTTGGCGCGGCCTTTGGGGGCAGAATCTGTCAGCTTTGTGAAATAGGGAGATGACGTTTTACGACGTCGCAGATGCAAAAAAGGAAAGAGCTCGATTCCCTTAGGGAACCAAGCTCTTTTACCTGTGTTTACCACAATCGCCCGCGGCGGAATTTGCGCGGACTGTTACCTAGAAGACACAGCTATTCTAGGCAGCGTCTTCCTTTTCCACCTTTGCCGAGTCGGCAAAAACGCGGACAGGTTCCTTGCGACCCTCGGCCACTTCCTTATCGACGACAATCTCGCTCACGCCTTCCATCGAAGGCAGATCGAACATTGTGTCGAGCAGGATCGCTTCCAGAATGGAACGCAGACCACGGGCGCCGGTCTTGCGCTCGATCGCCTTCTTCGCGATCGCCTGCAGCGCGTCGTCGGTGAACGTGATTTCCACATCCTCCATGTCGAACAGCTTCTTGTACTGCTTGACGAGCGCGTTCTTCGGCTCGGACAGAATCTGGACGAGCGCGGGGACGTCGAGGTCCTCCAGCGTTGCCGTGACCGGGAGACGTCCGACAAATTCCGGGATCAGACCGAATTTAAGCAAATCTTCCGGCTCCAGCTTGGCCAGCACCTCGCCCGTACGGCGTTCGTCCGGATCGGCGACATGCGCACCGAAGCCCATGGACTTGCCTTCCATGCGGTTGCCGATGATCTTTTCCAGACCGGCGAATGCGCCGCCGCAAATGAACAGGATGTTCGTCGTGTCCACCTGCAGGAATTCCTGCTGCGGATGCTTGCGGCCACCCTGCGGCGGAACGGAGGCGGTGGTGCCTTCCATCAGCTTCAAGAGCGCCTGCTGCACGCCTTCGCCCGAAACGTCGCGCGTGATCGACGGGTTCTCGGTCTTGCGCGTGATCTTGTCGATCTCATCGATGTAGACGATGCCACGCTGCGCCTTCTCGACATTGTAGTCGCTGGCCTGCAGCAGCTTCAGGATGATGTTCTCTACATCTTCACCGACATAGCCGGCCTCGGTCAGCGTCGTCGCGTCGGCCATGGTGAAGGGCACGTCAAACGTCTTGGCCAGCGTCTGAGCGAGCAGCGTCTTGCCGCAGCCGGTAGGGCCGACGAGCAGGATGTTCGACTTCGCCAGCTCGATTTCCGGGCTCTTCGCGGCGTGGTTCAGGCGTTTATAGTGGTTGTGGACCGCGACGGAGAGCACGCGCTTGGCGCGCGCCTGGCCGATTACGTAATCGTCGAGCACGCCGCAGATTTCCTGCGGGGAAGGCACTTCGCCCTCCTTCTTGCCGACGAGGCCGCCCTTGGTCTCTTCGCGGATGATGTCGTTGCACAGCTCCACGCACTCGTCGCAGATGAAGACGGTCGGTCCGGCGATCAGCTTGCGCACCTCATGCTGCGATTTCCCGCAGAAGCTGCAGTACAGCGTGTTCTTCGAATCGGAGCCGCTCAATTTGGTCATGTTCTAACTACTCTTTCCGCCCTGAGGCGCGCCGGTTGACCTTAAGGAGTGCATCCTATCGCCGGTCTAGGCGTGCGCAAGGGCAATCAGCGGAGCCTTAACGCGGCTCCATTAAGATATTCCGCATGGGGCGGACGCATGGACCGGCAGGTCGTTCATGGTCCGCCCGGCGTTTCAAATCAGTTGCCGGATTCGCTATCCGGCGTGGACGGGCGCTTCTCGAACACCTCGTCGACGATACCGAAGGCCTTCGCCTCGTCCGCTTCCAGGAAGGTGTCGCGGTCCATCGCCTTTTCGATCTCTTCCAGCGGCTTGCCGGTATATTTGGCGTAGAGATCGTTCATCCGGCGGCGGATGCGCAGGATTTCCTTGGCCTGGATCTCGATATCGGACGCCATGCCCTGCGCCCCGCCGGAAGGCTGGTGCACCATGACGCGGGCGTTCGAAAGCGCCACGCGCATGCCGGGCTCACCCGCCGAAAGCAGGAAGCTGCCCATCGAGGCGGCCTGGCCGATGCAGACCGTGCCCACCTTGGGGCGGATATACTGCATGGTATCGTGGATCGCCATGCCGGCCGTCACCACGCCGCCAGGCGAATTGATAT
>JBELIU010000057.1:0-14070 GCA_042090735.1 Novosphingopyxis sp.
CGGGCGCGAGCAAATGCGGAATATCGTCATAGGTGCTCAGTTCGAGCATCTTGGGATCGATCATGATCATGCGGCACTGGTCCGGCGTCAGCCGGTAGAGCAGCGACAGGATCATGCAGTTGAGGCCCACCGATTTGCCTGAACCGGTGGTGCCGGCAACCAGAAGATGCGGCATCGGCGAAAGATCCGCGACCACTGGATCGCCGGAGATGTTCTTGCCCAGAATGATCGGCAGATTGCCGTTCTGTTCGGCAAAGGCGCTGGACTGGATCATCTCCTGCAACACCACCGCCTCACGGGTTTTGTTCGGCAGCTCGATGCCCAGAATGGCGCGGCCCGGCACGGTGGAGACGCGGGCGGACAGCGCGGACATGTTGCGGGCAATGTCCTCGGCCAGAGAGACCACGCGTGCCGCTTTGGTGCCGGGCGCAGGTTCCAGCTCGTACATGGTGACGACCGGGCCGGGGCGGACCGCCTTGATCTCCCCCTGCACGCGGAAATCTTCCAGCACCGATTCCAGAAGGCGCGCGTTGCGCTCGAGCGCCGCCTTGTCGAGCTTAGGTGCTTCATTGGGGGGCGGCGGATCGAGCAGATCGGCCGAGGGCAGCGAATAGGGCCCGAAGAAGTCGCCCTGACGCGCATTGGTGAGTGTCGCTTTGGCGGGCGAGACCTTCCGGTCCGCGATTTCGGGCGGCGGGCGATCGTCGGGCTTCACCTGCGGACGCGGCGCGGCGGGTGGGGGCGCAGCCTCGGCCTCATCCTCGTCCCGATCGGGCCTGGCGATCACACGCTCGCTTGACTCACCGGTTTTCCTTACGCGCAAAGCGGGCAGCTTGACGGCGGGGATGCGCAGCAGCGGCCGGTCCAGTTCCAGCGAAACCACCACCAGCGCCAGCCCGCCGATCAGCGTGGCCGCGATCAGGAGGAAGCGTAGGAAGCCGCGCCAGCCTTCGCCGGCCATGCCTACCAGCGCCTCGGCCCCGTTGTTCAGGAGAAGGGAGGGAATGCCGCCCCAACCGGCCGGCAGTCCGACCTCCGCCGCGCGGCCCGTATAACCGATCGCAAAGGCGACGAGGAGCGCGCCTAAGAGGCATAGTGCAATCTGCCGTAGCCAATTGGGTTGCGGCACGTCGCGCCAGAGCCGCCGCGTGAACACCGCGCCCAGCGGCGCGAACAGGATGGCCGCGATCCCGAAGGTGCTGAGCGCGCCATCTGCCAGATAGGCGCCGGTCTGGCCGAACCAGTTATGCGGCGCCGTCGCGGCATCGGTATTGAAGGCGTTGTCCGCAGGCGAATAGCTCAACAATGCGATCGTATAGATCGCGGTCAGGGCAGCGAGCAGCGCGGCACCGATGAGGCCCGCCGAGCGTGCGATGCTGGCGCGCATCAGCGCCTGCCATTCCGCTTCCTTCGGCTTGTCCGCGCGGCTTGCCATTTACCATGTTCCCCTTTTGATGCCCGCCTTTTGCGCCAGGCCAAGAGTCCGCGTCAAGCGCCGGGGCGATTGCGCCCGCGCGCCAAGGCTTTACATGGGACACAGCGAACGCAAGCGGAGACGGACGATGGAGCAGGCGGCGATTATTCTGGGCGGCGGGCTCATCGGTCTGACGCAGGCGCTCGCGCTCGCCTCGCAAGGGGTGGCCAGCCATGTGGTGGAACGCTTCGATCCGGACGCGATGGCCACTCGCGGGTTCGATGGGCGTACCTCCGCGGTATCCAGCTCCAGCATGGCGATGCTCGATACGATCGGACTTGCCGAGATGCTGGAAGGCAAGGGCTGCGCGATCGAAACGATCGAGGTGATCGACAATCTGCGCCCCGGCGGGCTGGATTTCCGCTCCGAGCGGACGGGCGACGCGCTGGGCACCATGTACGAAAATCATTTTCTGCGCCGGACGCTTTTCGAGGCGGCCAAGGCGAACGAGCGGATCACGCTGCATCTCGGGCAGGAAGTGACCGAACGGCGGATCGAACCGGGCGCTGCGCATGTGGTGCTGGCAGACGGCACTGACATCGCCGCGCCGCTGCTGATCGCCGCGGAAGGGCGCGGCAGCGAGACGCGCGAGCAGATGGGCATCACACCGGCGCGCTGGCAATATGATCATAGCGCTATCGTGGGCGCGGTCTATCATGAGCGTCCGCACGGCAACGTCGCCTATGAAATCTTCTTTTCGACAGGGCCCTTTGCGCTCCTGCCTATGCTGGACAGCGAGGATGGACGCCATCGCTCCGCCATCGTGTGGTCGATCCCGCGGGCCGAGGCACCGGCTTATCTAAAGCTGTCCGATCGCGGCTTCGCGGCGGAGCTCGAAAAAGCGAGCGGCGGTGTCCTTGGTGCCATCGAGATGGCCGCGCCGCGCAGCAGCTATCCGCTAGGCTTCCATCATAGCGCGCGGGTGACGGGCGCGCGCACGGTGCTGATCGGCGATGCCGGCCATGGTATCCACCCGATTGCAGGGCAGGGGCTCAACCTGGGGTTCCGCGATGTCGCCGCGCTTACCGAAGTGATGGTGGACGGCATGCGGCTCGGCCTGGAGCCGGGCGATCCGCAGCTCCTGGAACGCTATGAGCGCTGGCGCGGGCTGGACACGCTGATGGTGGCGATGGCGACCGACGGGCTCAACCGCCTGTTCGGCATCCCGGGCAAGCCTGCCTCCGCCATACGCCGCTTCGGCATGGGCCTCGTCTCACGCGCCAAGCCGCTGCAGGGCTTTTTCATGGATGAGGCTCGCGGTACGAGCGGTGCGATGCCGAAGCTTTTGCAGGGCATTCCGATCTGAACGGCCGAACCCAATAAAAACGCCGCCCGGACAATTCCGGACGGCGTTTTGGTTTCAGGCGTGGCTGATGGCGATCAGCGAACCGCCTGAACGTCCTGCTGCGTCACCGGCGTGATGCGAATCTCGACACGGCGGTTGGCGGCGCGGCCTTCTTCGGTGGCATTGCTCGCCTTGGGCTGGCTTTCACCATAGCCAAGCGTCGCCATGCGGGCGCGATTGACGCCCTGCGAACCGAGATAGTCGGCCACCGCATTGGCGCGGCGCTCGGACAGGGCCTGGTTATACTGGTCACTGCCGGTCGAATCGGTGTGTCCCAGCACGTCGATATAGGTGTTGGGATATTCGTTCAGCGTGGTCGCGACCTGGTTCAGCGTGTTGCGGAACTGCGCATCGATATTGGAGCTATCGACCGCGAAGGTGATCGAGCTCGGCAGATCGAGGACAAGATTGTCGCCATCGCGAATCACGTCCACGCCGGTGCCGGCAGTCTGTTCTTTCAGCTTCTGCTCTTGGCGGTCCATATAGTAACCTACACCGCCGCCCGCGACGGCACCGATGCCCGCGCCGACGATCTTGGCGGTACGGTCGTTACGGCCGCCGACCAAATCTCCGAGCAGATAGCCGCCCAGCGCGCCGACGCCTGCGCCGATTGCAGAGCGATAGGCGAACTCTTTCTCACCGGTATTGGGGTTGGTAACGCAGGCAGAAAGGGTTAGCGCAGCGGCCGAAGCGGTTGCGATCAGTGCTGCGGAACGGGGAAATTTCATTTTCGATCTCCAAAATTACGTCGACAAACATTTTGCCGGGGCCATTGCGTCGGTCGAGACGAACGGCTTGAGTTCGGTCAGCACGGCTTTGTTAGCAAATGTTGCAGCCGGGAAACGGAAGCTCGGAATAATGGTTCCAGATACGCAATGACTTCTCTCACACCTTTTCCCTGGTACGACGTAGCGATCATTTTGTCGCTCGTCGTGGTGAACGGCGTTTTCGCCATGTCCGAACTGGCGATCGTTTCGGCGCGCAGTGCGCGGCTCAGCGCCATGGCCGATCGCGGCAATCTGGGCGCGACGGCGGCGCTGCGGCTGTCCAAGGATCCGGGCAAATTCCTTTCGACCGTGCAGATCGGCATCACGTTGATTGGGATCATCGCCGGCGCCTATTCGGGCGCGAGCCTTGGCGGGCCGACGGCGGAGCGGATCATGCTTCTGGGCGTGGAGCCGTCGCTGGCGCAGACGCTCGGCTTCGGCGTCGTCATCGGCCTCACCACCTATCTTTCGCTGGTGGTGGGCGAGCTGGTGCCCAAGCAGATCGCGCTGGTCGCGCCGGAGCGCTTTGCTGCGATCATCGCACTGCCGATGGAGTGGCTGGCGCGCCTCACAGCGCCGATCGTCTGGCTGCTCGACAATTCGAGCGCGCTGATCTTCCGCCTCATTGGGCTGCGCCGCGACAGTCGCAAAGCGCTGTCTGCCGAAGAGCTGCAGATGATTTTCGCCGAAGCGCACCAGTCCGGCGTGATCGAAGAGCATGAACGTGCGGTCATCAGCGGCGTGGTGCGACTGGCAGACCGTCCGGTGCGCGAAGTGATGACGCCGCGTACCGATATCGACTGGCTGCCGGTGAACGCCACCGCCGAAGACGTACGCACCAAGCTGTTGGAATCCTCGCACACGCGGCTTCCGGTGGCCGAGGAGTCGATCGATAACATCCTGGGCGTCGTCCAGGCGCGCGATATCGTGTCGGCGCAATTTCGCGGCATGCCGATCGATCTGCGCGATCTGATGCGCCGGGCGGAAATCGTGCCCGATCAGCTCGACGCGATGGATGCGCTGGAGATTCTGCGCAAGGCCGAGGTGCCGATGGTGCTCGTTCACGACGAATATGGACATTTCGAAGGTATCGTGACTCCGAACGATCTGCTCAGCTCGATCGCTGGTGAGTTCGAGAGCGATAAGGAAGCGGGCGACACGCCCTCGATCATCGAGCGCAAGGACGGCAGCCTGCTCGTCTCCGGTGCGCTGTCAGCGGACAGCTTGGCCGAGCGCCTCGATATCGATCTGCCGGAAGACCGCGATTATGCCACCGCGGCGGGCCATGCGCTCTATATTCTGCGCCATCTGCCGGACGAGGGCGAGACGTTCGAGGATCAGGGCTGGCGGTTCGAGATCGTCGACATGGACGGGCGCAAGATCGACAAGCTGCTCGTCACAATGATCGATTGAAGAAAATCGCGGGCGGCAGCGCCTCGGCGCACCGCCCGCGATTATTTCGATAGACGTGCGCGATTACTTGCCGAGCGAGCCGTATTTGGCTTCGAAGCCGGCGGTATCGCCGGCGGCGAGCAGCTTGGCCTGGTCGATCCAGTTATCGCGGCGGATGCGGCCCTTGAAATTGCCGAGCTCGCCATCGATGCGCGCCACGTCTTCATCGCTCCAGTTCGCGATTTGGTCGAAGCGGGTGATGCCGAGCTCGTGCAGCTTCGCGACGAGCTTGGGACCGACGCCCTTCAGCAACAGCAGATCGTCCTGACCGTCGCTCTTAGCAGGCGCAGGCTCGGCGGCGGCAGCATCGACCACTTCAGGCTCGGGATTCGGCTCTACCGCATCGGGCTTTACGGCTTCCGGCTCGACCGCGGGCGTTGCAGCCGGGGTCGGCTCAGGCTCGGGCGCTGCCGGAGGGACGGGAGCGGGGGCAGGTTCCATTTCCACGGCGGGTACCGGCTGCGCTTCCGCGACGGGCTCTGCCGCTTCCTGCGGGCTGTCGCCGATCGCATCGCTGTGCTCATTGTCGTGCACCAGCACCTCGCCGCCCTCATGCGGCGTACGGCGTGACAGCGCGAACAGCAGGATGATCGCGAGGATCGCGAAGACGATGACGAAGAAAACGGCGTATTCCAGAAAGAAATGCATGAGGTGCCCCGTTCGAGTTCCAATCGGACCGCTCTTTAGTCCAGCCCGGCGTAAAATATCAATCGCGCAGAATAAGCGCGGTCAGCTTTGCCGCGCCTCCCGCGCCACTTCGCGCCATCCGATGTCGCGGCGGCAGAAGCCCGACGGAAAGTCGATTGCGGCGATCGCCTTATATGCCGTGGCCTGCGCCTCGGTGACCGAATGGCCCAGCGCGGTCACATTGAGCACGCGGCCGCCATTGGCCACCAGATGGCCCGCATCCCCTGCGGTCCCGGCATGGAAGACCGTCGCGCCCTCGGCCTCCGCACGGTCCAGCCCGGCAATTACGCCGCCTTTGTCCGGCGTTCCGGGATAGCCATTGGCCGCCATCACTACGGTGAGCGCAGCGGCATCATCGAATTGCGGGGCGTCGGCTTGATCCAGCTCACCGCGCGCCGTTGCCAGCATCAGCCGCGCCAGATCGCCTCCGTAACGCAGCATCAGCACCTGACATTCCGGATCGCCGAAACGGCAATTATATTCGATCAGCTTGGGCCCTTCGGCGGTCAGCATCAGGCCGGCATAGAGCACGCCGGAATAGGGCATGCCTTCCGCCGCCATGGTCTCTACCGTGGGGCGCACGATGTCCGCCATAGCCCGATCGGTCAGCTGCCGGGTCAATACCGGGGCCGGGCTGTAGGCGCCCATGCCCCCGGTGTTCGGGCCGGTATCGCCCTCACCGACGCGCTTGTGATCCTGTGCGCTGCCGAAGGGCACCACCGTCTTGCCGTCCGTGATGGCGAAGAAGCTCGCTTCCTCGCCCTCCAGAAATTCCTCGAGCACGATTTCCTGGCCCGCCGCACCGAAGCCGCCTGCAAACATATTGGCCACCGCCTGGCGCGCCTCTTCACCCGTCTGGGCGATGACGACGCCTTTGCCCGCGGCAAGGCCATCCGCTTTGATCACTACCGGCAGGCCGAAGCGGCCAAGTGCCTCCAGCGCCTCTGCTTCGCTGGAACAGCGGGCATATGCGGCGGTGGGGATGCCTGCGCGGTCGCACAGCGCCTTGGTAAATGCCTTCGATCCTTCGAGCTGCGCGGCGGCTTTCGACGGCCCGAACACCGCGATCCCGTGCCCACGCAAACTGTCGGCAAGGCCGTCCACCAGCGGGGCCTCCGGCCCGACGACGACGAGGTCGATGGCCTCGGCGGCGCAAAAGGCCGCGACGGCGGCGTGATCGCCCGCGTCCAGGCTTGTCAGCTCGGCGCATTGCGCGATTCCCGGATTGCCCGACGCGGCGAAGAGTTTGCGTGAGGCCGGGCTTTGTGCCAATTTCCAGGCCAGCGCATGTTCGCGCCCGCCTCCGCCCAACAGCAGGATATTCATGGTGATCAGCCCCCGAATGGATGAAACCGGACGCCTGCTAGCCGATGTACCGGCGGGCGACAACGCCCCGCCTTTCTCGGTGAGCGAACTCTCGGCTTCGTTGAAGCGCACGGTCGAGGATCGCTTCGGCCATGTCCGCGTGCGCGGCGAGATTTCCGGCTTCAAGCGCGCGGCATCCGGCCACTGCTATCTGACGCTGAAGGACGACAAGGCAACGCTCGATACCGTGCTGTGGAAGGGGGCTGCCGGCAAGCTCGCCTTCCAACCGCAGGACGGCGTCGAAGTGATCGCGACCGGTAAACTGACCACCTATCCCGGCCGCTCCAAATATCAGCTGGTCGCCGATACGCTGGAGTTGGCGGGCGAGGGCGCTCTGATGCAGCTGTTCGAGCGGCTGAAGGCCTCGCTCGCTGCAGAGGGGCTGTTCGCGGGAGAGCGCAAGAAGCCGCTGCCGTTTATCCCGCACCGCATCGGCGTCATCACCTCGCCCACCGGCGCGGTCATCCGCGACATCATGCACCGCCTGTCCGATCGCTTCCCGAGCGAGGTGCTACTGTGGCCGGTGCAGGTGCAGGGCGATGCGGCCGCTGGTTTGGTTGCGAACGCCTTGGCTCAGTTCAACGCGATGCCGGAGGGCGAACGCCCGGACCTTCTGATCGTGGCGCGCGGCGGCGGTTCGATCGAGGATCTGTGGGCCTTCAACGAGGAAGTCGTGGTTCGCGCCATTGCGGCATCGCACATTCCGATCATCTCCGCCGTGGGGCATGAAACGGACACGACGCTGGCCGATTATGCGGCCGACCGGCGTGCGCCGACGCCGACTGCCGCGGCCGAGATCGCGGTGCCGGTACGCAGCGAACTTGCCGCTTTCGTCGACCAGCAGCGCGCCCGCATGCGCGGCGCGATCGACCGGCGTCTGCAACATGCCGGAGAGCGTCTGGAGGCGCAGCGTCGCCTGCTGGCCGATCCGCGCGCCATGATCGATCAGCGCAGCCAGCGTGTCGACGATCTTGGAGAACGGTTGAGTGCGGCGCTCGGCGCGCGGGCGCATCGGGCGGAGAGCCGGCTTGCCGAACATGCGGGGGCCTTGCGCCCGGCGCTGCTGGAGCAGCGGCTGACGGCAGCAGGAGAGCGATTGGCCCGGGCGACGCCCGACGTGGCGCTGATCGATCGCATTCATGGGCGTTCCGACGAGCGTCTGCAGGGGCTTGCCCGCCTGTTCGGTCAGCTCGACCCGGACCGTCCACTGGAGCGGGGATTCGCGCGGCTGACGAGCGCCGACGGAGATGTGCTGATGAGCGCCGCCGCCGCTCGTGCGGCAGGGCAGTTCACCGTGAAATTTGCCGATGCTGCTTTCGGCGCGATCGCGACCGATGCGCCGCCACCGAAAAAATCCAGGCCTCGCACGCCGAAAGCGGCTGCGGACTTGAAACAGGAGTCGCTGTTCTGATGTTCAGGGCAGCCTCACGAATTTTAGACCAGAGAAACGAACCATGTTGATGTCCGCCACCAGCCGCCCCGCCCGCCTTCACTATATGGCCAATGGCTTCCGCCTGCTCTCGCCCGGCGACCATGTGCTCTGCGCTGTCACAGGCACGCCCATTTCGCTCGAAGAGCTGCGCTATTGGAGCGTCGAGCGGCAGGAGCCCTATGCCACGGCTGAAATTTCCGTCGGGGCGCTTTCGCCGAAATGATCCGATCCGCCACTGCCGCCGCTGCCAACGCTGCCACCATCGTAGCCGCAGCCCTGCTGCTGTCGTCCTGCATCCCCGAAGGCCGGCCCGAGGTGGAGAGCACGCGTGCGAACGCCGGACCGCCGGTCGCTGCTCCCGCTCCCCGTCCGGCACCCGCCCCGACGCCGTCTCCGACCTCCACCAAACCGGTGCGCACCGACTTCTGGTTCGAGGGCCGGCTGCAACAAGGCGCCTTGCTGATGGGCCGTGTGCCCAGCGGCACGCAAAACCTCCGTTTCGAAGGCGAGCCGGTGGAGTACGGCAGTGACGGATTTTTCATCATCGGTCTGGATCGGGACTCCAGATCCGCGGTGCAGTTAATCGCCACGCTGGACAATGGCCGCACGGTCGAGCGCACCCTGAACATCGCGCCCGGTGACTGGAAGCTGGAATATATCAACGCACCCTACCGGGCCGGTGTCAGCAGTGAGGCGTTCAAGGCGCGGCGCGGGCCGGAACTCGCCCGCATCGCTGCGGCCCGCAATGTCGACGTGACGAGCGACGGCTGGCGCCAGGACTTCATCTGGCCCGTCACCGGTCGCCAGTCCGGCTTCTTCGGTTCGCAGCGCGTCTATCAGGGCAAGCCCGGCAGCTATCATGGCGGCGCGGACATCGCCGTGCCAACCGGCACCGTCTTCGTGGCGCCCGCCGACGGCGTGGTGACACTGGCTGCTAACGACGATTTCACTTTGGAAGGCAAGCTGATCATCGTCGATCACGGCATGGGCCTCAACAGCGCGTTCCTCCACGCATCGGAAATCCTGGTGAACGAGGGCGACCGGGTGAAGCAGGGCCAGCCGATCGGCAAGGTAGGCCAAAGCGGCCGCGCCACCGGTCCACACCTCCACTGGGGACTGAAATGGAACGACGCCCGCATAGACCCGCTGCTGGTGGCGGGGCCGGTGACGCGATAAGGCGGTCCTCCGCAATCCCAGCCCACAGCATTAGGTTGTCCAGATTTCTCGATCTCCAATCTGTTGCGGCAAAGACACATGAGATGCGGAGTTTGTCACAGACCGACTTTTTCTGTTGCTCCAAGCTGTAAAAAGATCAGGTATACGCCCCCTATGGGTCGGAGGAAGGCAAAGATCTCCCACGTCCCAATTATGCTCTTCTGCAGAAGCGGTTGAAAATCGAAGGGGAAACTCAGTGAAATCCGCATTTAAGAAATCGAAGATTCGTTACCAAGCTGGGGCAGCATTGCGCGCTCTGACGCTGGTAGGAGTGGGCGCTGTCGGCAGCTTGGCCGTTACGCCTGCTGCGGTTGCGCAGAACTATACATCCGGCGCTATTACCGGAACCGTCACGGACGATGCTGGCGGCATCGTACAAGGCGCGGTTATTACGGTAACCTCGCCAGAGACAGGTCAAACGCGTTCGGCTACCAGCACTGCTACGGGTGGTTTTCGCTTTTCCAACCTTACGACCGGCAACTATAATGTTGAGGTCGAGAGTGGCGGCGAAGTTGTTTATCGCGCCGAAGGCGTTCGCGTGGTTGCTGGTCAAACGACCAACTTGATTGTTGAAGCTGCTACATCGGCTGGCGATGTGATCGTCGTGACCGGTAGCGCTATTCGCAGTGACTTTACTGGTACCACCACCGGCCTGAGCGTGGATATCGACGAGCTCATCAAGACAACGCCGATTTCGCGCGATCTCACCTCGGTCGTACTGCTGTCGCCCGGCACGTCTGGAGGCGATAGTGCCTTCGGTAATCTGGCATCAATCGGTGGTTCGTCGGTCGCCGAGAACGCCTATTATGTGAACGGTTTGAATACCACGAACTTCGATAACTACCTCGGTTCGGCGCGCGTACCCTTCGACTTTTACCGCACCATCGAGGTGAAGACCGGCGGCTATCCTGCCGAGTTCGGTCGTGCGACGGGTGGTATCGTAAGCGCCACCACGAAGTCCGGTTCCAATGATTTCAAGGCAGCGGCGCACGTCTATTGGCAGCCTGAGTTCCTCTCTACCCCAGGTAATAACCTGCTCTCTTGCGACGCCAGCGGAATCTGTGATCGCCGTACCAATCGGGCGTATGACGAGAGTAATTCCTTGACGACGGTTATCGAAGCCGGCGGTCCGATCATTCGCGATCGTTTGTTTGCTTATGGTATCCTCGAAATGCGAGATATTACTTCGCGGACGATCTCGCGAAGTGCTGAGCGTTCCTTCGAGAGCACGATCAAGGATCCGTTCTACGGCATCAAGATCGACGCATATCCAATTGATAATCACCACTTTGAATTCACGCTCTTCGATAGCAGCAGCACGACGGTTCGTAACGATCGCGCCTACTCTGAAGATGCTAACGGCATCCCCCAGATTGGCGTTGCTCGCTCGGTGAACGAATTCAATTCGGGTGGCGTCAGCTATGTTGCGCAATACACGGGGCGTTTCACTGACTTTTTGACGGTTTCGGGCGCTTATGGCCGTGCACGTGATCGGTTCGACAATGTCGGAACGGCTGGTGATGCAGCGCTCCCGGCTGTTCGTCAGCAGGCGACCTTGGGTAGCCTAGGTGGCGTTCCTTATCTTGGCTATTTTAACGGCCAAACTGTTGCGAGCACTACGAACCCTTATCGCACCGAACGCGAATTTTATCGCGCGGATGTCGATCTCTACGTCAGCTTGCTCGGCGATCACCACTTCCGCGCTGGTTTTGACCAGGAAAACAACACGCTCTCTAAGGCGTCGGTCCGTAATGGTGGGCAGTTCCTTCTCGATAACAACTTCATCACGGATGAAGCTGCTTCTGCCAACTTTGGCGGTGCGGGAATTTACTACATCGTCCGACCTGGCGGTGTCGTAGAACTGAACTATTTCAATAGCGCTGGTAATTTCGACGCTACCAACCGGGCTTTTTATCTGCAGGACGAGTGGACTGTTAATGATCGCCTGACGCTGAATCTTGGTGTCCGCCGCGATGATTTCAAAGTCTTCCGCCCCGACGGCGTGGAGATTGTAAATCTCGACAAAAACTATGCGCCGCGGCTTGGGTTCACTTACAACGTCGGCAAGGACTATCAGGGTAAGTTTTACGGCGCTTACAGCGAATACTATCTGCCTTTTGCTAGCAACACGGCGTTCAGAACGACTGGCAGCGAATACTTCATCCGCGAACGGTTCAATTACAGTGGCTTCGATGGAAACGGTATTCCGATCCTAGGCTCCCAAATCACGAACCGTGCCGACTACCAGGCTACCTGCCCATTTGGTCTGACACCGGTATCGAGCGGTCAATTCTGTAATGTGACCGGCGATGGTTCTGTATCATCTGCCGATACATTGATTTCGCAGAACCTGAAGGCGACGAAAGAGTCCGAGTGGATTGTCGGCTATGATCACACATTTGGTGATTGGACCGTCGGCTTGAACTACACTCGACGCCGTCTCCTTAATACTGCCGAAGATGCTGCTATCGACGCCGCTGTTCTGCAGTATTGTGAAGATAATGGCATTGCCGGTTGTGAAAATACCTTCACTGGCTTCCATCAGTATGTCATTCTCAACCCGGGCAAAGAAGCGACCATTCTGCTTGACGGTGCTGACAATTCAGTTGTCACCTTCACTCCTGAACAGCTGGGCTATCCCGAGGCGGTGCGTAAATATGATGCCGTCGAGTTTACGTTCAGCCGCCCCTGGAATGGCGATTGGACGCTCAACGGATCGTACACCTGGTCTAAGAGCCGCGGCAACTCTGAAGGTTTTGTGCAGTCGGACTTCGGCCAGGCCGATGCCGGTATCACGCAAGACTTTGACCAGCCCACGTTCACGGAATTTGCCTATGGGCGTCTTCCTAACGATCGTCGTCACCGCTTCAAACTGTTCGGAGCCGTGGCTCTGAACGATAGTTTCACACTGGGAACGACCATCAAGGTGGATTCGCCGCGTCCGCTGAGCTGCTTCGGCTATCATCCTACGGATCCTTTTGCTCAGGCTTACGGTGCCGCATCGCACTATTGTCTCGGTCAGCCTGCGCCTCGCGGTGAAGGTCTTGAAAGTGATTGGATCGGACAGTTCGATGTCAACTTCTCGTACAATCTGACGCTCCCCACCGGACAGGGCCTGCGTCTGACTGCAGATGTGTTCAACCTGTTCAACTCGCAGGGGATTTCGGAACGGGATGAGATTGGCGAGCTGGATCTTAACGTAGCAAGCGCCAATTACGGCCAGCCTACGAACTACCAGACCCCCCGCTATGTTCGCTTGAGCGGCCACATCACTTTCTAAATCGGTCTCTATAAACGAAAAGGGGCGGGGGCACCGGTATTGGTGCCCCCGCCTTTTCTTTATGGAAAGCAAAGTTCCCGAAGCATTGGGTTCGCGACCGGCTCTGGAAACAGGACTCTAACCGCTCGCGTCAGTAAACCTTGATCGGCTGCTACTTATAGTAATTGCTCAGAAACGGACTCAATTGATCCAGGAAACGCTGAGACTTTCCGATTGAGCTGTTGGAAATCTTTGAACGGACCTGTTGGACACTCGCGGTTAACACCGCCCTTTTGGTCTTATGGAAATCATAGACCTGATGCTCATGTGGTAACCCGACATGGTTTAGAAGATTAGATACCCAAGTCGACGGCTCAGTGACTAAGTCCTCATATCGTAATTCCATAATTCTGTCAGGATACAAGCTTTTCCAATGAGAAAACAGGCGATCCTCAAGCTTGAAATGAGATGCCATGTCTTTCAGACACCAGCTCCACGGGATGGCGGACGTAAAGTACGCGGTGTAAGCTGAGAGAGCATTGTCCGCCGCGTTTCTTCTCATCCAAATAACACGGGCATCCGGCAAGCAATGCAATATCAGACCCATGAGCATTGATTGATTCAATGTTTTGTCTACGATCAGGTGTCCCTCGGGAAATCGTTCGCTTATCATCTTGTGATAGTCAGCCGCGATCGCATCCCATGGATCATTTCCGTCGAAGTTGGTCTGATAGCGTAGCGCACCTTGATAAGAATAATCGATGGTAGGAATCAGCGCGGCCTGCATCAGATTGATCTCGCCACCGTCCGAAACCTTGGAATGACTCACCAAAATGGACTCAACAAGTGTAGAGCCAGATCGTGGAAGCCCGTTGACGAAGATCGCGTTACTTCCGGCAAATGCCGATCGCGCCAATCTGCTTAAGCCGTGCGTCGAAAAATCGGCTATTAGCTTGTCTGCGAAACGCGTGGTTCTTTCGCTATCATAAGGTTCATCTTTCGAGCGAAGACGAGCCCCCCGGTTATAATAGGTAAAACCCGTGTCTATATCGTCTACATCGATGTAAGCCTTCG
>JBELIU010000306.1:0-2666 GCA_042090735.1 Novosphingopyxis sp.
GACCGGCTCCCACTACGATACCAGCGCGCATTTCCTGTGGATCGGCGACCGGACCCGGTTCGAGGGATCGGCCCATATCGAATTCATGCGCGGCCTTTCGAATCCGATCGGCATGAAGTGCGGGCCGAGCCTAGAGCCGGATGCGCTCATCCGCCTGCTCGATGTTCTCAATCCGGAGCGCGAGGCGGGGCGGATCACGCTCATCAGCCGCTTCGGACATGACACCGTCACCTCCGGTCTGCCGCCGCTCGTCCGCGCGGTGGAGCGGGAAGGGCACAAGGTCGTGTGGTCCTGCGATCCGATGCACGGCAATGTCGTGAAGAGCCCGAGCGGCCTGAAGACGCGGCCGTTCGACCGCATTCTGGGCGAGGTGCGCGGCTTCTTCGACGTGCACCGGGCCGAGGGCACCCATGCCGGCGGTATCCATATCGAGATGACCGGCCAGAACGTGACCGAATGCACGGGCGGGGCTGCCGAGGTGACCGATGCAATGCTCGCGGACCGTTACCGCACGCATTGCGATCCGCGGCTCAACGCATCTCAATCGTTGGAGCTCGCCTTCCTTCTGGCGGAAATGCTGAACGAGGAAATGGCGGAGCGCCGCGCCGAAGCAGCGTAGACGGGTGCCGGTCTGGGCCAAGGGCGAAGGCGAGGTTCGGACGGGAAAACGTCTTGTTTAGAAGCCTGTGCGCTGTACGCGGCGCGCGCATATTGCTATGAAGGCGCGTGTTCGTAGGAGCGGTTCGCTTCGGCGTAGATGTCGGGCGATCCGGGGGAATTCGATTTGAGCGAAATGCAGCGTTTGAAAGCGCTATACGCCACCGGGCTGCTCGATAGCGGCAGCGAGGAGCGTTTCGATCGGATCGCGAGGCTGGCTGCAAACACGCTAGACGTCAAACTCGCCTTCGTTTCGCTGATCGACAGCACCACCCAGCATTTCAAGGCGCGGCACGGTACCGATCTTACGGAGACGAACCGCGACATCGCCTTTTGCGATTACGCCATCCGCAAGCCGGATGAAATGCTGATCGTGCCCGATGCGCGCGAAGACGCGCGTTTCGTAGCCAATCCCCTGGTGAAGGGGGAGATGGGCTTGCGCTTTTATGCCGGCCAGCCGCTCGTTACCGGCAGCGGCCACGCCATCGGCACGCTATGCGTTCTCGATGACAAACCGCGCAGCGGCCTTGGTGAACGTGAACGCGCGATCCTCGCCGATCTGGCCGCCTGCGCGATGGTGGAAATCGAGCAGGGACAGGCGATCGAGGATCTGCAGGTCGTCAATGCGGAGCTGAAGCACCGCATGGGCAATATGTATGCGCATATCGCCTCACTGGTCTCTCTGATCGGGCGCGATGCGGAGGACAAGGACGCTCTCATCCGCAAGCTGCAGGAGAAGATCAGCAGCTTCGGCACCATGCAGCAACTGCTGGCAGACCAGGAATGGAAGAGCGTTCCGCTGACCGATCTCGTCGAGCGTGTTCTGGCCGGTTATCGCAGCGATCGGCCCAGCCACCGCATCACCGTGCAGCAGGACGATCTCGTCCGCCTCTCGCCGCGCGGTGCCTTCATCGTCACGCTGATGATCGGTGAGCTTGCCACCAACGCCATCAAGCACGGCGCCTTGGGCGCGGATGCGGGCGAGGTCGATTTTACCTGGCATCTCGCGGAAGACGGGATGCAGGTGTTCGAATGGCGCGAGCAGTTCGAACGCGGGGACCGTCCTGTGGTCGAGGGCAAGGGCTTCGGCACCGACATTCTACGGCGCATCGTGCCGATGGACATGCGCGGTAAGGCGGAGATGGAAATCAACGGAAGCGGCATGCGCTATAGCGTAACCGCGCGGCCGGAACGGATCGCCGATATCTGAGACCGGGCGTCTGGTGCCCCGGAGCATGGCCAACATTCGAAGCGACCTTTCGGGACGCTATGGCAATTGCGCAACAGAATGACCAATAATCGAGCAAGGCTGCGGCTTAGGCTTGTGTCGCGCCCGCTTCATCGCTAGGCGCATGGAAACATACCGAACGCCTGAAACATGCAGGCGGCGGCTTTATAAAGGAGAGATGCCACCATGCAGACCCGCACTTACGTCCGTTTGCGCCAAGCGCTGATCGTATCGACCGCGCTGGCCGGGCTTTCCTCGCCGGGGGCAGCTTTTGCCCAGGCGGCCGCCACGGCGCCGGCGCAGGATACCGTCACGCAGCGTGCCGGTGTAAATCAGAACGAAGCCGCCGTCACCACCGCGCAGGCCGATGACGGCAGCGTCATCATCGTTCGCGCCCAGGGCCGCAGCCAGTCCCTCAATGACGTTCCGATCGCCGTCAACGCGGTCTCGGGCGATCAGCTTCAGAAGTCCGGCGCCAGCGACAGCCGCGAATTGAACCAGGTTGCGCCGTCGCTGCTCGTTTCCTCCACCGGTAACGAGGCCAACGGCTCGGCGCGTATTCGCGGCATCGGTACGGTTGGCGACAATCCGGGCCTGGAAAGCTCGGTCGCGGTGTTCGTGGACGGCGTCTATCGCTCGCGCTCGGGCAATGCGCTCAGCGAGCTTGGACCGATCGACCGCGTCGAAATTCTGCGCGGTCCACAGGGCACGCTCGGCGGCCGTAACAGCTCGGCCGGTCTCATCTCCATCTACACCGCGCCGCCGGAGTTCGATCTGAGCG
>JBELIU010000058.1:0-13959 GCA_042090735.1 Novosphingopyxis sp.
CAGCGCGGTCAACGAGATCGACGCCTCCGGCCTCGAAAGCCTCGAAGCGATCAATCACCGGATGATCGATGCGGGCATCGGCCTTCACCTGTCCGAAGTAAAGGGCCCGGTCATGGACCGTCTGAAGCGAACGCATTTCGTCGAGGAACTCAATGGACAGGTCTTTCTATCGCAGAACCGCGCCTTCCGGGAGCTCTCTGCTAATGGTGGTCCGCCTGTCGAGCCGATAGCAGACGCCGCGAGAGGGATGATCTGATGCCAGCGATTCCTAACAAGGAGGCGCGCTGCCGGGAGATCGAAGCTCTGATCGCAGCAGGGAAAGGTGTTTGCGAGAGTTGCCGCGAAATCGGGATCTCTGAAAAGACCTTTTACCGCTGGCGCACGGCACGCGCCGAAAAGCAAGACGGATAAAAAATGTTCGAACAGCTAGACGCCCTTCTGCTTGCTCGCATCCAGTTCGCCTTCACGGTAAGCTTTCACTTCATCTTTCCAGCATTTTCCATCGGACTTGCGAGCTACCTTGCAGTGCTCGAAGGGTTGTGGCTGAAGACCGGCAAGTCGATTTATCTCGACCTGTTCAAATACTGGCTGAAGATCTTCGCGATCGCCTTCGCGATGGGCGTCGTTTCCGGCATCGTGATGTCCTACCAGTTCGGCACCAACTGGTCGAAATTCTCTGACATAGCTGGTCCAGTGATCGGCCCGCTCATGGCTTACGAGGTGCTGACCGCGTTCTTCCTCGAAGCGGGCTTCCTCGGCGTCATGCTCTTTGGCATGAACAAAGTCGGCAAGAAGTTGCACTTCGCGGCGACGCTCATGGTAGCCATCGGCACCTTCATCAGCGCCTTCTGGATCCTGTCGGTCAACAGTTGGATGCAGACACCGGTTGGATATGAGATCGGCGCGAACGGGCAATACCTGCCAGGTGAAAGTTGGTGGGACATCGTGTTCAACCCGAGCTTTCCCTATCGCCTCGTCCACACGGTCATCGCCGCCTATCTAACAACCGCCTTTGTTGTCGGCGGGGTGGGTGCCTGGCATCTGCTGAAGGACCGGACCAACCTACACGCGCGCAAGATGTTCTCGATGGCGATGTGGATGGCGGCCATCGTTGCGCCGATCCAGATCTTTGCTGGCGACATGCACGGGCTCAATACGCTCGAGCACCAGCCTCAAAAGGTGATGGCGATGGAAGGTCATTATGAGAGCCATCCCAATGGAGCGCCACTGATTCTGTTCGGCATCCCGAACAGCGAGGAGAAGCGAGTCGATTACGCGATTGAGATACCCAAGGCGTCATCGCTCATTCTCAAGCATGACCTGAATGCTCCCCTTGCCGGGCTGGACACGATTCCTGATGACGAGGAACCGCCGGTCGGCATCGTGTTCTGGTCATTCCGCATCATGGTCGGGATCGGTTTTGCCATGCTTGGTATTGGCGCTTGGAGCTTGTTCGCTCGCTTCCGTAAGAAACTCTACGACTGGCCGCTATTGCACAAGGCCGCACTGGTCATGGCGCCAAGCGGATTCATTGCTGTCCTCGCAGGATGGATTACGACCGAGGTCGGCAGGCAGCCCTACGTGATCTATAATCTGCTGCGAACGGCTGATGCGGCAAGCCCGCTGGATGCTCCTGCAGTCGCAGCCTCGCTTCTCGCCTTCGTGATCGTCTACTTCGTCGTCTTCGGCGCAGGCGTCTGGTATATCCTGCACCTCATGCACAAGCCACCGCATGCAGGCGAATACGGCGTCAAGCGCGGGGACACCGGGCCGATCCGGACCGCTGGTATCACGCCAGGCCCGTCCCAGAACCCGGGTGATCCCGATACACTTCCGCGGGATCACGAGGAGGCGACCGATGGACGTTAACGTGGACCTGACGACGATCTGGGCGTTCATCATCGCCTTCGCCGTCTTCGCCTACGTGGTAATGGACGGGTTCGACCTTGGCATCGGCATCCTTTTTCCGACGTTCGATGTCGGGCCGGAGCGCGATCGGGCAATGAACTCGATCGCGCCTGTGTGGGATGGCAACGAAACTTGGCTTGTCTTGGGCGGCGGCGGCCTTTTTGCCGCCTTCCCGCTGGCCTACGCCGTCATCCTTCCGGCCACTTATCCGCTGATCATCGCCATGCTGCTTGGGTTGGTGTTCCGGGGCGTGGCGTTCGAATATCGCTGGCGCGATCCAGGGCACCGGCGATACTGGGATGCGGCTTTTACCGGCGGTTCGCTGGTGGCAGCGATGGCGCAGGGCATGACTCTGGGCGCACTGTTACAAGGCATCGAAGTCGTCGACCGATCCTATGCGGGAAGCTGGTTCGACTGGTTCACTCCCTACACATTGCTGACCGGTCTAGGCACGGTGGCCGTTTACGCATTGCTCGGCGCGACATGGCTCGTTTGGAAACTGGAAGGTGACAGCCAGCACCATGCGCGTTCACTCGCCAAAAAAGCAGCTTGGTCAACTCTCGTCCTGATGGGCGGTGTTAGCCTCTATAACGTGTTTTTGAATGCAGAATATGCCGAACGCTGGCTAACTGCACCGGAAATCTACTTCGCAGCGCCGGTTCCCATTCTCACCGCTGTGATCGCCATTGCGCTGCTGAGAGCTCTCTCTGTGGACAGGCACAGCAAGCCGTTCTGGCTCAGCATCGCGCTCTTCTTCTTTGGCATGGCTGGCCTAGGGGTCACAATGTGGCCTTACGTCGTGCCGCCGGGTCTTACGATCTGGGACGCCGCCGCACCCGAACGCAGCCAGATATTCATGTTGGTGGGCGTGGCAATCACTATGCCGCTCATCATTGCCTACACTGCATGGGCCTACTGGGTTTTCCGCGGCAAAGTGGCAGACGAAGGATATCACTGATGGGTGATTCCCAAGATATTCCGCTTTGGCAGCGGCTCGGTTGGATGGCCGCGATCTGGTTAGCCAGTGTAACTGTGCTGGGCCTGGTCGCTTACATAATCAGGTTCTGGCTGAAAGTTTGACCAAAGCTCGTTCAAGGAACTTCATGCTTACATAGGAGCGTAAACTGTTATGGCTCACGCTCGGATAATCAACGTCAATTCAGGACATTTCCCCTATTATTGATTTATAATTTAATGCAATCGATAATTTGAATTGGTTGATCTAGCTGCAACGCTCTATTTAGGACACACCAACCCCAAGGAAGGAAATCTGCATGAGCCTGCACATTGGTGATACCGCCCCGGACTTTACCGTCGCCACCCAGAATGGTGAGATCAGCCTGCACGATTGGGCTGGCGACAGCTGGGTATTCTTCTTCAGTCACCCGGCCGACTTCACGCCCGTCTGCACCACAGAGATGGGCCGCACCGCCCAGCTCGCCAGCGAGTTCGACAAGCGCAACGTAAAGCCTCTCGGCCTCTCTACCGACACGGCCGAAGAACACGCCAAGTGGATCGAGGACGTGAACGACACCCAAAACACGAACCTCGTGTTCCCGATCGTCGCCGATGCCGATCTGAAGATCGCAAAACTCTATGACATGATCCATCCGGACCAGAGCGAGACGGCTGCAGTGCGGTCAGTATTCATCATCGACCCGAACAAGAAGATCCGGCTCACGATGACCTACCCGATGAGCGTAGGCCGTAATTTCGACGAAATTCTGCGAGCGATCGACGCCCTGCAATTCAGCGACAAGCATGGCGTGGCCACTCCAGCCGATTGGCGCGAAGGCAAGGAGGCAATCATTCCCCCGTCGGTTTCCGATGAGGATGCAAAAACCCGCTTCCCGCAAGGGTTCACCACCCTTCGGCCCTACCTACGCACGGTAAAAATCGATTGAGCGAAATACCTCATCGAATTTCTAGAAGCGGGATCGGTTCGCGCCGATCCCGCTTTTTCCAAATGAAGGAGGCACTATGCTGCTCGAGAAAATCAAGACGCCGGGACTGTCCCACCTATCCTACCTGATCGGTTCGGGCGGCAAGGCGGCCGTCATCGATCCGCGCCGTGATTGCGAATGCTATGTCGAAATGGCGCGCGCTGAAGGGCTGGAGATCACCCATATTTTCGAGACCCACCGTAACGAGGATCTCGTATCGGGCGCGCCTGTCCTGAAAGAATTGACCGGCGCGCGCGTCCTGCATGGTCCCAACGCAGACGGCACGGTCGAATATGCCGAGACTGTGCATGAAGGCGATGAGTTCGAGATCGGCCAGATGAAAATCAGGGTTCTGGAAACGCCGGGTCACACCGACGATCACCTTGCATTCGTGCTGCACGATACCGCCTATCCCGATGGCCCGGTCGGCGTATTCACCGGAGACGCTCTATTCGTCGGCGACGTCGGTCGCACGGACTTCTATCCTGATCGCAAGCGCGAAGTGGCAGGTCTTCTCTACGATTCCCTGGAGAAGATCCTGGCCCTCGGAGATCGGGTCATTCTCTATCCGGCACACGGGGCAGGCTCGGTCTGCGGCTCGGGCATGGCGGAGCGGGAATTTTCGACACTCGGCCATGAGCGCGCAAACAACCCGCGCCTGCAGTTCGGGAGCCGGGATGCCTTCATCGATTTCAAGCTGGAGGAAAACCACTACCAGCCACCCTATTTCCGATTGATGGAAAGGCTGAACCTAGAAGGCGGGGAGCCAGCGCCTCGCGTAATGCGGCCCAGGCGCCTGTCCTTGTCGGAGCTTGGCAACATCGACGCAGATCACCTCGTCGATGTGCGCGAACCACTTGCCTTCGCGTCTGGCCATCTGCCCGGAGCGATGAACCTGCCGGTGGGCATGATCTCGGCATTCGCGGGATGGTTCATACGTGAGGGCGAGAGCGTCGTGCTCGTCGCTTCGGATGAGGACCAGCTGGCAGCTGCCATGACGCATCTCGTGCGGATCGCGCTCGACAATATCCAGGGCGGCTATGTCGGCGTCGTTCCCGCAGCTGCCAAAGGCAAGTCAATGCGAACCATCCCCATGGTCGGGACCGACGAAGTCGAACGACGACTGGAAAGCGACGAAGGTGGCTGGTCGCTACTTGATGTGAGGGATGCGGACGAACGCGCAGAAGGCGCTATCGAAGGCTCCCAGCATATCTACGTGGGCGAACTCAACGAGCAATATCGCGACCTTGATCCGGGACAGCACTACACGTTGATGTGCGCCAGCGGAATGCGTGCCACGGTCGCTGCCGGCTGGCTTGCGAGCCGCGGCTTCGAAAAGCTGGACGTCTATCTTGGCTCCATGGGTGCGTGGAAAGCGGCACATGGCTGAACCGGATCAGGCAGCCTTCTGGGATGAGCGCTATGCGACGGACGAATATCTGTTCGGGACTGCACCGAACGCATTCCTCGCGCGCGAGGTGCATCGCCTGGCTCCCGGGTCGAAGGTCCTGGCGATCGCCGATGGCGAAGGGCGAAACAGCGTGTTCCTGGCCCAGCATGGACATCGCGTCGTCGCGACCGACGTTTCGGAAAGGGCGCTCGATAAAGCGCGAGCTCTCGCTGAGCGGCGTGGCGTCGAAGTCGAATATCGGCGGGTAGATCTCGCCGGATGGGAATGGCCCGAAAGCGCTTTCGATGCCGTAGTCGGCATCTTCATCCAGTTTGCCGGCCCGGAATTACGAGAGCAAATGTTCGAAGGCATACACCGCTCGCTGAAACCAGGCGGCTTGCTGCTGCTGGAAGGCTACCGCGAAGAACAGCTGGTCTACGGGACAGGCGGGCCGCCTAATATCGAGAATCTTTACACGGAGGACGGTCTACGCCGCGCCTTTTCGGCGTGGGAAATCGAATTGCTGGAGGCCTACGACGCCGAGATCGACGAAGGGCGTGGCCATTCGGGCAAGTCGGCGCTGATCGACCTGATCGCTCGCAAGCGCAACGCGTGACCGGCTTATGCTCACGAGTGAATAGAGGATGTGAAATGGACAATATTGGCCCGAGTCATTGGCAACGTGTCTATGCCGAGAAGGCGTCCTCGGAAGTCAGCTGGTTCCAGTCCGTTCCAACCCTCTCGCTCGAAGCGTTAGAACGGTTCGGCGCAGCGCCTGGGTCATCTGTGATCGATATTGGAGGCGGCACCTCCACTCTGGTGGATGCCCTTGTCGACAGCGGCTGGGAAGACATCACCGTGCTCGACATTGCTCCCTCGGCGTTGGATCAGACACGGGCCCGGCTCGGCAGTGTGGCAGATCGGATCGATTGGGTAGTTGCCGACATGACGGATTGGGTTCCTGCCCGCGTTTATGACGTTTGGCACGATCGCGCGGTGTTCCATTTTCTTGTCCAACCGGACCAGCGGGCAGCTTATCGGCAGGCCTTGCTTCGGGGCCTGGCTCCAAATGGCCTCGTCCTGATCGCGACATTTGCACCAGACGGGCCGGAAAAGTGCAGCGGCTTGCCGATCATTCGTTACGACTCCGAAAAGCTTGCAGCCGAAATGCCGGCGTCGTTCGAACTGCTGGAAACCTGGCGCGAAACCCATATCACGCCCTGGGGCACTTCGCAGGCATTCTGCTGGTGCGCCTTTCGCGGTCCGGCGCAATAGTGTCTAGACGGGTGATCGCGTGCCGAAAGCATGATCCCGGCACGCGGTCCGATCAAAGATCGACCGCATAGCGCGATCGGGAATATCCCCTCGGCCATGCTGGCAAACTCAGCCGGTGAAACCAGCCCACTGGACCTGAGCAAGGCGGAAAGCTCCAGACCCGAGTGGTCAATGGTTGGGTAGCAGTGCAACTGCTTGAATGCCGAGGGCATAAGCTCTGCTTAAGATCATGCGCCTTTTGAGGCTTTATGAAGGATCGAACCGAGTAAGATTATCGCGCCGCCAACGTCGGACCGATGGTGGCGCTGGTGCGCACGGCGCTCGCCAAACCACTTAGCTATGTAGTGCTCGCGATCGTCATCGCGGCTGCGGGGCTGCTGTCGGTCGCACGCACGCCCGTCGATATTTTTCCCCGTATCGGCGTGCCGATGAGCATCTACGACGAAGCGCCCATGCCGTGGACACTACGCCTGACCTGGGACGGCATCGCCATTCACAGAGGATCGGAAATGGAGAATGGCAATGTCAGCCACGGCTGTGTGGTGGCGCCAGATCCGTTCATGGGACAGGCTTTTTGCTATTACCGCCAAGGGCGACAAGGTCATCATCACCGATGGTATATTTATAGGCCTTGGCGATTCGACTAGGCAGTGACTGGTCTTTCTAGCCTAAACGAGGGCTCCACATTAACACGGAAGCCGCCTTCAGTCTGCTCGAAAGAAAGTATCATGCGCGGCTTGAGCGCCGCGGCCGCGATGGCCAGTCCCAGCCCGCTGCCCGGCAGATTGGTTGCCGAACCACGCGAAAAGGGCTCCAGCATCGCCGCAGCGTCTTCAGGCGATATGCCGCCACCCTCATCTGTGACCGCGAAGCCCTCTCGCTCGGCGTCGATCGTAACCATACCGGGCTTCGGTCCATGCAATGCTGCATTTTCAACAAGATTACGCAATGCGATGATCAGGGCTTCTTGCGGTATGGGCACTTGCTGCGCTCGTGCCGCATCGGTGATGACCAGCCTTACGTCGCGCCGCTCCAATAGGTGTGCCAGTTCCTCCTGCACGATTTCGGCGGCGGGGCCGACGACGGCGGTTTCGCCGAGGGACGAGCTCTTCGCATCATGTCTCGACCATTCGAGAAGCTGACGGACAAGTCGCGCAGTTCGGTCGACAGATTGCCGGATGCGTTCGAGTGCGCGCTCACGGGTTTCGTCCTCTCTCGCGCGCAGCGCAATGTCTGCATGGGTCCGCAGACCCGCCAGCGGCGTCAGCATCTCGTGCGCCGCACTCGCCATAAACCGCTTCTCGCCGCTCCGCAGCTGCTCGATTCGCGAGAACAGCTGGTCAATTTCCTGCGTCAGTGCCGCCAATTCGCGCGGCACTGGATTAACTTCGAGCGGACTCTGGTCGTCGGGTTCGCGAGCCGCGATCGCCTCAGCGATCCGCCGCACCGGGCCAAGTCCACGTCCAACGCCGATCCAAAGAAGGAAAGCCAGCGCAATAAGGCCGACCATCGCGGGAACTAACAGACCTTGCACTAAGCCGGTGATGAGTTGCCGCCGCACGGCCAACGTATCGCCGACCATGATCGTAACTCCCGTATCGGGCGCGACATGAGTGTAGACACGCCAGGCGACGCCTTCGACCACCGGCTCGCTGAATCCGCGCTTGCCCGCCGATAGGGCTTGCGTCGGCGCTCCTTCGGAAATGCCGAGTAGATTGCCGGACACAGACCAGATCTGGCATGATAGCTGCCGCTCGTAGGATGGCAGCGGGATTGGTGCGGGACGCACGGTATTGGTCGACGAGGCGCCGTCCGCATAACCAAGCGAAGCGACCATCACTGCCGCCTCACGAAGTCTTGCATCGAGCACTCGCTCGACATTGTCTCGCGCGCTCAGGGCGGTCCAAGCCGCCGCCAGTGACCACACCAGAGCAGTCGCTGCAACGATCAGCAGGAAAAGGCGGAGGCGTAGCGACGTCATCCGCCTTGCTCCGAACTGATCCGATAACCGAGCCCTCGCACCGTTTCGATCACGTCAGGGCCGAGTTTTGCTCGCAGTTTGTGGATATGCACTTCGACTGCGTTCGAGCCGACCTCTTCATTCCAACCGTAGATCGCCTCTTCGATCTGCGCGCGCGAGACGATATGGTCAGGATACCGAGTGAGCGCTTCCAACACTGAGTATTCACGCCGGGAGAGATATACTGTTTCGCCCTTGGCGCAGACACGGCGTGTAGCCGGATCGATCTCCAGCGTCCCGAGGCGTATCGTCGGATCCGCACGTCCACGGTCACGGCGTGTCAAAGCCCGCAGCCTCGCGGCGAGTTCGCCAAGATCGAACGGCTTGCCGAGATAATCGTCTGCGCCGAGGTCCAAGCCCTCTATCCGGTCTTCGGTCATATTACGCGCGGTCAACAACAGAACCGGTGTCGAGCGGCTCGCGAGGCGCCATTCGCGCAGCAATTCAAGGCCGGAGCCATCGGGCAAGCCGATATCGAGCACGATGACGTCATGCGCGAAGCTCGCCACCGCTTCGCGCGCATCGGCACAATTCGCTACCGCATCGACCGTATGGCCTTCCAGTGCGAGCCCTTCGAAGAGCCCGTCACGCAGCACATCGTCGTCCTCAATGACCAGAATACGCATATCGCAACCTTCTCGGCCTTTGAGCTTAGCGCAGGCTTAAGGTGCCCGTAAGCTTGGTTTTCTAGCGACCTCGGGATTCTTGGAGGCCCTTTTCGAATGCTTCGTCACTACCTGTTAGGACTCACAGCCACTATTCTGATGTATTCCACGGCACATGCGCAGGAGCGTGCCGTAGCTGTGCCATCCTTTGGCAATATTGCGCCGATCGATGGCTCCGCGGAGCAGCCCGATCCTGATCTGCGTTACAGGGTCGTCTTCAGCATCACGGAAGCAGCCCCCCCGGGCGAGGTCAATCGCTCGCTCGAAAAGGTAGCGCGCTATCTGAACCTGCTTGCATCAGGTGGCGTCCTTCCAGAGGCGGCCAACATCGTTGCGGTGGTTCACGGACCTGCGACGCCAATCGTTGCGAATATCTCCAATAACCCCAATCTCTCGCTGATTGCCGCGCTACAAGACGCCGGCGTAACGATAGCGATTTGCAGTCAGGCAATGCACCGTGCGCAGTTGAACGCCGACGATCTCGCGCCAAACGTGCGGATAGATGCCTCGGCGCTCACGACGCTTACGAATTTGCAACTGCGCGGTTGGGCAGTCGTTTACGACTAGCCCGCTCCACTTTGGACGTAAGCGCCATTTAAGATTGGTCCGCGATTTGCCCTGCTCATGGACGGCGTAGTCAATCTCGGCCCTTTGGCTCTGGCCACCGATCGCCTGCTCGCGGTTGCCCTGCTGATCGGGTTTATGTTCGCGATGGATCGCATTCTTCCGCGCGAAGGTGCGAGCGCGGTTCCGGCCACTGGGCTTGCGATCGTTGGAGGGCTTATTGCAGCGCGGATTGCCTACGTAGCCCAGCATGGCGATGCGTTCGCGCATGACTGGTGGTCGTCCCTAGCCTTCTGGCAGGGCGGCTTCTCCGCTTGGGCAGGACTGATCGTGGCGGCAGCAATACTCGCTTGGCGGATGAGACCGGTCGCGGCGATGGGCAAGGGACTGGCGACGGTCGCAGTGTTCGGCGCAGTGTGGTTCGCAGCCTCAGCGTTGCTGCGCCCCGATCCGCGACCATTGCCGGACTTGCCGCAACTGGAGCGCCTTGGCGGATCGCCCGTGACACCGGAAGATCTGACAGGACAACCTTTCGTCGTGAACCTTTGGGCGACCTGGTGCCCGCCTTGCCGCCGCGAGCTGCCAATGCTGGCTGATATGGCCGCAACCTCGGACATCCCGATCCTCCTCGTCAATCAGGGCGAGGAGCCACGCGCCATTCAAGATTATCTGCTCGCGAACCGGGTTTCCCCCGCCGCGGTCGTGCTCGACCGGTCCTCTGCGATGATGCGTGCATTGGAGAATACCGCGCTGCCGGCAACACTCTTTGTCGATGAGTCCGGCCAAGTGGTCGCGACGCATGTCGGCGAGATTTCGCGTGCGGCGATGACCGCTCAGATGGATGAACTACGAGGAGAATGATAATGGCTCGATGGCCCCTGATAACTGCGATTTCGGCGCTGATGCTGGGCGGTGCCGCGATCGTCTATGCCCAGACTACCGCCGGCGATGGATCGTCCTCCGGCGCGCCCCACGGACAGCAAGAGCGCGATCTTGCCGCCAGCGAGGAAGCAATGGCTGCGCGCGCTGCCATCGCCGACGATCCAATCGCGCCCAAACTCGAACCGGCGGATTACGATGTGACGGTGGTGTTCTACACCGATTACCAATGTCCCTTCTGTCGAAAGGTGCATCCGGAGCTAAACCGATTGGCTGAAGAAGATGGACGCGTGCGCGTCGTCTATCGGGATTTGCCGCTATTCGGTGCAGCGTCGGAGGAGTCGGCACGTGCGGCAATCGCATCGCAATGGCAGGGCAAGCATGCTGAGTTCAACGATGCATTGATGCAGACACAGGGCAAGCTTGACTCCGACAAGATTCGCGCCGCCGCCGATCGCGCCGGCGTCGACTGGACGCAGCTACAGCGCGATCTGGAAGCACGCCGATCCGAAATAGATGAACTGATCGGACGCACGAAAATGCAGGCGGCACAGATGGGTCTGCAGGGCACGCCAGCACTCCTGATTGGGCCATATATGGTTCCAGGCGCGATCAACTTCGAGGGTCTAACCGAGGCTGTAGCGCTGGCTCGGGAGTTCAATGCCGAGACCAAGGGTGGCTAACCGATGACTATCGCGCCCCGTCTCCTCGCTTTCCTCGCCTCGCTTTTGATCGGGCTCGCAGCGTTCCTACCGCTTTCCGTAGCGGCGCAAAATGCACGCCATGTCGAAGCCTCGATGGCGTTCGAGACGCTCAAGCCAGCGGCGGGTGATGAGGTTACGGTCGCAATCCGAATGGTGCCCGAGACAGGCTGGCACGGCTACTGGTCTAATCCGGGTGAGGCCGGCCTACCGGTGGAAGCACGTTGGCAAGCGCCTACCGGGGTCACCTTTACTCCGCTGCGCCATCCGGCACCGCATCTGCTCGACGTTCAGGGGATCGCCAGTTACGTCCACGAAGGGCCGTTTACACTGCTTGCGACAATGCGCATGCCTGAAGGCCTGGCTCGTGGCGCGAAGCTGCCGGTGCGCGTTGCGCTGAATTGGCTTGTGTGTTCCGATACGCTGTGCGTGCCCGAAAGCGCGAACTTGGCCGCCGATCTGACCGTAGGCAATGGAGCGCCCGATACTGCCGGAGCCAAAATAGTGGCGGCGGCCGAACGCGCGATGCCAAGACCGCTGCGAGGCACGCGTTACTGGCGCGACGGGTCGGACTGGGTTTTCTCACTTCCGGTCGCGCAAGAGCCGTCCGCGCATCTCTTCCCGATCGATGACGGCTGGTTCGATGCGGCGTCAGCCCAGCGATCGAGCACCGAAGACGGCCGCGGACTTATTCGCATAAAAGCCAAAGGTGACGCGCCGAGCGGCAGTTTCCGCGGCGTTCTTGCGAACAGTAGTGGCTCCCGTTCTTTCACCGCTGATCGTGCAACTCCGCCATCCGATGCCGCGGCAGCGTTTGCGCCCGCTTCTGCGATGACTTCACAGATCGGCGTTGAAGCGAGCACCGACACGGCAGTCGCTACCGGGATATCCTTTGAGAGCGCACAGATAGACACCCAGCAAGTCTCCGTCGAGCCACCCAAGCCATCTGCGGGCGTATCTGGCGACGTTATCCGGA
This sequence comes from Novosphingopyxis sp., assembly GCA_042090735.1. Lineage (GTDB taxonomy): Bacteria > Pseudomonadota > Alphaproteobacteria > Sphingomonadales > Sphingomonadaceae > Novosphingopyxis. The sequence continues at coordinate 12,322 of JBELIU010000058.1, forward strand.
TCGCGCTGTTGGGCGCGCTGGCCGGCGGATTGCTACTGAATCTGATGCCATGCGTGTTCCCTATCCTCAGCCTTAAGGCGCTATCGCTCGCTAAGAGTGGGGCAAGCAGGCGCGCCGCGCGGATCGAGGGGCTGGGTTACGCTGGTGGCGCGATCTTCACCGCGCTGCTCCTCGGCGGCCTGCTCATTGGCCTTCGCGCAATCGGGATGGAGATTGGCTGGTCGTTCCAGCTCCAGTCTCCTGGCGTGATCCTCGTGTTGCTCGTGCTCACTGGCACCATCGCGCTCAACCTCGCAGGGCTGTTCGAATTGCCCTTGCCGGCCTTCGCTGCGCGCGGTGGGCACAGTGGGGGATGGATTGGCGGCTTCTCGACCGGTGCGCTGGCCGCGGTCATCGCCATGCCATGCAGCGGACCATTCATGGCCGGGGCGCTCGGTGCGGCGCTGGTGCTGCCCGCGCCGATCGCGCTGGGCGTGTTTGCGATGCTGGGCCTCGGCATGGCGCTACCCTTCCTCGCCATCGCGTTCATCCCCGCGATTCAGCGACGCCTGCCCAAACCGGGCCAATGGATGGACACGCTGCGCAAGGTTCTGTCGATTCCGATGTTTGCGACTGCGCTAGCACTCGCTTGGTTGCTCGGTCGGCAGACCGGGGTGGACGGAATGGCGCTGGGCCTAGTCGTTGCGGCGTTGTTCGCCGTATCTCTGTGGTGGTTCGGCCTGCGCCAGCGCAGCGGGGTCGTCGGATGGCCGACACTCGTCCCGGCCGCGCTCGCGCTGGTCGCCTTGATTGCGGTCGGAATCCCGGAGGCTCCGTCCGCAACCGCGACGGATGACATCAAGCGCCATGCGGGGCACGAGCCGTTCAGCGAGGCGCGTTTGGCTCAGCTGCGCGCAGCAGGCACGCCGGTGTTCGTTGACTTCACCGCCGACTGGTGCCTGATCTGCAAGGTCAATGAGAGCGTTGCGATCCACACCGATGCGACGCGCGAGGCGTTTGCAGAGGCTGGCATTGTGACACTGACTGGCGATTGGACCCGTCAAGATCCGGCTATCACGCGTTTCCTCGCCCAGCATGACCGGAATTCAATTCCATTCTACATATTTTACGCGCCAGGCGCAGAGCCGGAAATTCTCCCGCAAGTGCTCTCCGCGACTATACTCGCCGAGAAGGCAAGAGCTTTACCGACGCCTTTAGCGCGGACCGATCAATGAAGATGTGTCATCTCTCAGTGCCTCAAGCGTTGCTGCCTCAGGACTTTCATATGCTTTCGCAGGAGCGCGGCCCTGCTGCTCCGAGCACACATTTGTTGTTTGCGAATGTGGCATCTGAAGGCAATTTGCGTGCCCAACTACGAACTGCCAGCCGAAGCCTCGACCCCGGCTGGCATCACTATCAGACAATTGCGCTCGAGCGGGTCTAGAGCTGATTTCCAATTGTCGCATTTTCGCGGCTCGAACGCCAATAGCTGCCAGTCCGCTACCGGCCCCATTCCAGTCATACGATTTAAGAAAGTCTCAATGGGCAGCTTCTGGGCCGCTAGCGGTCTGTCCGGTTTTGAACATGATTTGAGTTGAAGCGGACATCCATCCGTGCAGATTTAAGACCGATTACTTGTCTACCGGCGACTGATGCACT
>JBELIU010000307.1:0-2702 GCA_042090735.1 Novosphingopyxis sp.
CACTGACGGGACTGCGAAGATCATCGATTTCGGCTCTGCGCAGGTAACGGGCTTTGCGGACCTGCACAGCGAGACGATAGCCCATTGGCCGGAAGGCTCGCTCAATTACATCGCGCCGGAATTGCTCACAGGAGGCGAGGCGAAGCCGCTGTCGGATTTGTTCTCCATCTCGACTATTGCTTGGGAGATGCTGACCGGCCAGCTGCCCTTCGCTCGTGAAGATGTGACGCGCATCTCGGCGAGTGAGGAGGAGGAGCGGCTGCAGGGTGTGTTCGATCGCCTCCGCCCCGATCTGCCGCCCGCAGTGGAACGAGTCCTCCAGTGCGCACTGTCGCACAATCCAGCCAAACGCCCTCAGGCGATGTCGGAATTCGTCGGTGCACTGGGCCGGGCCGGGGAAAGTGCCGGGCTGCGGACGGAGTTCGTCCCGCTGCTCGATCGCGGATCGATGGAGATGTGGCGCAACTGGGCACTGGTTGCGACGCTCGCCGCGCTGGTGCTGGCCGTAATGTTAATCGGCCGGCTCGGCTGAGACCATCGCGGCGAGGAGCTGGCCCAGCTCCGATTTGCAAGACCCGCAGTTGGTGCCCGCAGAAGTCGCTGCGCCGATCTGTTCGATAGTGGTGAGTCCATCGCTTTCGATCGCGCGACAGATGGTATTGCGGCCGATGGCGAAGCACGAACATAAGACTGGGCCGGGATCGGGCATTTCTCCGCGCGATTGGCCGGCCAGGGCCCAGACGGCTTCGCTGCCCGGTAGGCCGACCAGGAAGTCGCGCATCAGCGATACGGGTTTGCGGCCAAGGTAAATCGCGGCGAGCAGCGTCTCGTCTTCGAAAAACGCCATGCGAAAGCTGCCGCGGGCCTCGTCGCTCATCACCTGGGCAGGCGCATCGGGAAGGGCGAAGAGCGCGCGCGCCCAGCTTTCCGGGTTTGCCGGCCGCTCCAGCCCGCCGAGCTCGGCGCGCCAGCCCGCAACGGTGCGCGCCATTGCCCAATATTCGCAAGTGGGAGAGAAACGGTCCTTCGCAATGGCAAAGCCATACCAGTCCGCAACGAACCGTTCCGCCCGGACCGATGCTGCCTTGCTCTCCGGCTGACCGGACAACGGATCGGTAATAGAGGGGATAAGCGCGTCGATGCGCGATGCTGGCGCGTTCTCGCCCGTCCAGTGCATTGGGGCGAACAGCGTGCCGAGCTGGACGTCGCTACTCTCCCGCAGACGCAGGATCGCGCTGCCGCAATCATTGCTCACCCGAACCAGATCGGCGGTCTTCAGGCCAAGGCGCGCGGCGTCCTGGGGGTGCACGTCGACAAAAGGTTCGGGCAGATGGGCGGAGAGACGGGGCGAGAGCGCGGTGCGCGTCATCGTGTGCCACTGATCGCGCAGTCGTCCGGTGTTGAGGCGGAAGGGCAGCTTGCGGGTCAGCGCGGCCTGGGGCGCCCGGTGTCTCACCGGCACGATCCGCGCGCGCTTGTCGGCGTGGAAGAACTGCCCGTCCTCGAAAAAGCGTCCGCCCTGACGGTGGGGCGATTGCGGCCAGCGGCACGGTATCATTGCGTCATAGGCGGCTGCGTCCTTGCCGCTCATCGCTGAAATATCGAAGTCCAGCCCAAATTCGCCCGCAATGGCGGAAAGCCGCGCATATTCGTCGAAGATCTGCGCAGGACCGTCCCAGCCGAACGCGTCTTTCCAGCCCATACGGCGACCCACTTCGGCCATGATCGCCCAGTCGGGTCTCGCTTCGCCGGGGGCGGGCAGAGCGGCCCGCTGGCGGCTGATCGTGCGGTCCGAATTGGTAACGCTGCCCGACTTCTCGGCCCATGCGGCAGCGGGCAGAAAGACGTCGGCCAGCCGCGCGGTATCGGTGCGCGTGGTGATGTCGGAGACGACCACGAAAGGGCAGTCAGCAATCGCGCGACGCACACGGTCGGCATCGGGCGTGGTCACGGCGGGATTGGAATGGACGATCCAGAGCGCCTTGATGCGGCCCTCGGCGACCGCATCGAACATCTCCACCGCCTTCATGCCGTTTTCTAGCGGCAGGGCCGGAGCATTCCAGAATTCGGCCACCGCATTGCGATGTCTCTCGTCGGTCACATCCATATGGCAGGCGAGCGTGTTCGCCAGCCCTCCGACCTCGCGCCCGCCCATGGCATTGGGCTGACCGGTCACGGAAAATGGCCCTGTGCCCGGTCTGCCGATTCTGCCCGTGGCGAGATGGCAGTTGATGATGGCATTTACCTTGTCCGTCCCGGCGGAGGACTGGTTCACCCCTTGGCTGTATACGGTGACGGTCTTGTGCGTGCCGATCCACAGGTCGTAGAAAGCGGTGAGCTGATCGGCGTCTAGGCCGGTCACATCCGGATCGTCAGCTCGGGCAGCCTCCAGCGTCTCCTCCAGCCCGCTCGTGTGCAGTGCGACATAGTCCGTATCAACCGCACCGCGCCGGGCGATTTCGGCAAGCAAACCGTTGAACAGCGCGACATCGCTGCCGATCGCCAATGGCAGGTGCAGATCGGCTTCCGCGCAAGTCGCCGTGCGGCGCGGATCGATGACGACAAGCTTCATTTCCGGCCGCGCCTGTCGGGCCGTGGCGATGCGCTGATAGAGCACCGGATGACACCAGGCGAGGTTGGAGCCGACCAAAACCACCAAGTCGGCCTCTTCCAAATCCTCGTAGATGCCGGGCACTGTGTCG
>JBELIU010000308.1:0-2699 GCA_042090735.1 Novosphingopyxis sp.
GCCCTGCGTCGCGAAATCCAGTCCGAGCGCGGCGACGTGAGAACCCAGCGCATAATCGGGCGCGATCGCCTTGCGCACCAGATCGGGCCGCTGCGGCCGAATGCGCGGATCCACATGCTGGCCGTAATAGCTGTACGGCCAGCCGTAAAATGCGCCGTCCTGCACCGACGTCAGATAATCGGGCACCAGTTGCGGGCCGAGTTCGTCGCGTTCGTTGGCGACGGTCCACAGCTGGTTTGTCGCCGGATTGATGGCGAGTGCCGTGGGGTTGCGCACACCGGAGGCATAAGTGCGGCTGGCGCCCGTGGCCCGGTCGATCTCCCAGATCACGGCGCGGTCTTCTTCCACATCCATGCCGCGTTCGCCGATATTGCTGTTGGAGCCGATACCGACATAGAGCTTCGAGCCGTCCGCACTCGCGGTCATGGCCTTGGTCCAGTGATGGTTGATCCGCGATGGCAGCTTGGTCAGCTCGCGCCCCGGCCCGGCGATGCTTGTTGCGCCTTCGGTATAGGGAAAGCTCACCACATTGCCCTGATTGGCGACGTAAAGCGTGCCATCCACCAACGCCAGACCATAAGGCGCATCCAGCCCGTCGATGAAGGTGGTCTGCAGATCGGTCTTCCCGTCGCCATCGGCATCGCGCAGCAACGTGATGCGGTCACCACCCTTCACGGCGCTGGTGCCCTGCTTCTTGATGATCCCGGCAATCACATCCTTGGGCCGCACCGGGGGAGCGTGGCCACCGCGCCCTTCGGCAACGAGGATGTCTCCATTGGGCAGCACCAGCATCTGGCGCGGTATCTTCAGGTCCTTGGCGATCGGCGTAATGGTGAAACCATCGGGCACGCTCGGCAATTCGCCATCCCATCCTGCGGGCGTGGGGATGGTCATCGCAGGGATCAGCGCATCGTTCTGGGCAGGCAACTGCGGCTGCGCGCCGGTCTGATCGAGCGATGGATTGCTGTCCTTCTGGCAGGCGGCAAGCGCCAGGACGAGGGTGAGCGAAAAAGCGGCCTGGCGGATCACGAGCGGACCTCCTTGTGAACATATCCTGAAAAAGCGATCCACGCGGCGGCGAGCGCGAATAGGGTGGAAAGCACAGACAGCGTTACCCCGAGCGTACCGACCGAATCCCAGCCGTCCCGTGCATGCTGGAACGCGTTGATCAGCCCCGTGACGAACATCAGCGCCACCAGCGCCAGATAGATCAAACCGCGTCCGCGCGCCTTGCTGCTGCGACCGACGAACAGCCCAATCACCGCCCAGGCGAGGACGAGGCCCGCAAACAGATCCGCCCCCGCGATCAGCCAGGAGGAGAAGTTCGTCCACTGGATGACGGCGGTGTTGAGATAGGCAATGTCCGACACCAGCGCCGAGCTATAAAGCGCCAGCGGAAAAGCCAGCAGCATGGCATGGAGCGGATGAATGAAAGATCGGGCGTGGTGCATGGTCCTGGCCATGGCAATGTTCTCCTGGATCATGGGCTTCGCGCGATTCCGATCGGTTTGCCCCCGGCCAGCGCGATGCGTGTAATGATGCAAACCAACGGTGTACCGAAAGGTGCCCCCGATGGCGAAATCGGAATTGGGACGGCGCCAACAGGCAACCGAAAAGAAAAGGCCCCGCATCGCTGCGAGGCCTTTTTCTCTTTTAAGGAACGGCGCTTCTATTCGGCAGGTTCCATTTCCGGTGCGGTCGCCTTGGCAGAAGCCATACCCGGCTCTTCCGACTTGCCGCCGATCATATCGCGCACCGACTTTTCGATCCGCTCGCCGATGTTGGAATCGACATTGCGCCAATATTCGAAAGCGCGGGTCAGCACCTTCTCGCTTACGCCGTCCGCCAGATGTCCGGAAACATTGGAAACGAAGCGATCGCGCTGCGCGTCATCCATCACCTCGTTAATCAAAGCGCGCGCCTGACTCCAATCGTCGTCATCTTCGCGGAGCGTGTATGCCTGACGCACCATATCGCCGTCGGCATACCAGGTAGCCTCGCCACCTACTTCGGGCTGCGCGGCGGGACCGCCATAGCTGTTGGGCGCGTAGACCGGGTCGAGCGCATTCTCGACACGCATATGCCCGCCGCGCGAATAGCTGTGCACTTCCGTTTTCGGCTTGTTCACCGGGATCTGCTTGTAATTCACTCCCAGCCGCGCACGGTGCGCATCCGAATAGGAAAAGCCGCGGGCCAGCAGCATCTTGTCCGGCGACAGGCCGATGCCCGGCACCATATTGTTCGGTTCGAAAGCCAGCTGTTCGATCTGCGTATCCCAGTCGACCGGATTCTCGTTCAGCGTCAGCTTGCCGACCTCGATCAGCGGATAATCGGAATGTGGCCAGGTCTTCGTCAGGTCGAACGGATTGATGCGATAGGTCTTCGCATCCTCGAACGGCATGATCTGGAACTTCAGCGTCCAGCTCGGCCCGTTGCCTTCGGCAATGGCGTTGAACAGGTCTCGGCGGTGATAGTCGCTGTCCTTGCCGGCCATCTCGACCGCTTCGTCCTGTGTCAGATGGGCATTGCCGCTTTCATCACCGACATCGGTGTGGAAATGCCACTTCACCCAGAACTTTTCGCCGTCTTCGTTGATCAGCATATAGGTGTGGCTGGAATAGCCGTTCATCTCGCGCCAGTTCTTCGGCACCCCGCGATCACCCATCAGATAGGTCACCTGATGCGCACTTTCCGGGCTG
>JBELIU010000309.1:0-2696 GCA_042090735.1 Novosphingopyxis sp.
CTGCGCGGCCCCAACGACATCGTGTTCGACGCGCATGGCGGCTTCTGGTTCACCGACCATGGCAAGGTGGATTATGAAACGCGCTGCCACGACGTGGTCGGCATCTTTTACGCCAAGACCGACGGCAGCCATCTGGAGGAGGTGATCTTCCCCTCCATGAATCCCAACGGCATCGGCCTTTCGCCCGACGGGAACACGCTTTACGCGGCGGAAACCTACACCTGCCGGCTGATGGCCTTCAACGTGATCGCGCCGGGCAAGGTGGACGATGCCGCGGGACCCGGCGGGCCCGGCATTCCGGTCTATCGCCCCGCGGGCTACAAATTCTTCGACAGCCTGGGCATGGAAGAGTGCGGCAATATCTGCGTCGCCACCATCGGCGAATGCGGCATCAGCGTGATCAGCCCGCAGGGAGAGCTGGTCGAGTTCGTCGCAACGCCGGATATCTTCACCACCAACATCTGCTGGGGCGGCGCGGACCGGCGCGATGCGTACATCACGCTGTCGGGCACCGGAAAGCTCGCCAAGATGCGCTGGCCGCGGCCGGGATTGAAGCTTGCTTATTGAAGCAGCGGAGGCGTTGTTGACCCGCTTGCCGTTCCGCCTGTATCGCTCCCGCCTGTAACGCCACAGCGGAGCTTCCCGATGCAGAAAATCTACCCCGATGCCGCCGCCGCACTCGACGGCCTGTTGTTCGACGGCATGCAGATCTGCGCGGGCGGATTCGGCCTGTGCGGCATTCCCGAACGGCTGATCGACGCGATCCGCGATGCGGGCACCAAGGACCTGACGATCGCCAGCAACAATGCGGGCATCGACAATGAAGGCCTGGGCAAGCTGCTGCGCACCAAGCAGGTCAAGAAGATGATCAGCTCCTATGTCGGCGAGAACAAGGAATTCGAACGCCAGTTCCTGGCCGAAGAGCTGGAGGTGGAGTTCTGCCCGCAAGGGACGCTGGCCGAGCGCTGCCGCGCGGGCGGTGCCGGGATCGCGGGTTTCTACACCAAGACCGGCGTCGGCACCGTGGTGGCCGAGGGCAAGGAAACCAAGGATTTCGACGGCGAGACCTACATTCTGGAGCGCGGCATCTTCGCCGATCTCGCCATCGTGAAGGGCTGGAAGGCGGACAAGGCCGGCAACCTCATGTTCCGCAAGACCGCGCGCAATTTCAACGCGCCGATGGCGACGGCTGGCAAGGTCTGCGTCGTCGAGGTGGAGGAAATCGTCGAAGTGGGTGAGCTGGACCCGGACTGCATCCACCTGCCCTCGATCTATGTGAACCGCATGATCGTGGGGGCACCTTACGACAAGAAGATCGAGTTCGAGACCTTCCGCGAGCGCGAAGACGCCTGATGCGCCGGGCTGCGCTTTCGCTGGCTGCGCTGGGCGCGGCCACGCTGCTTTCCGGGTGCGTCGCGGGCGCGCTGCCCTATGCGGCCGAGGCGGTGGCCCGCAATATGGGCCAGCGCCAGCAGGCCGCTGCCGCGCCGCTGCTGCCCGAAGCCCCGCCCGTCGATGAAGCGCCCGATACGATGCGCTGGCTCTACGGTTCGGGCGAGGCCGCCGCGTTGTCGATCCAGACCTTTCGCGGGCTGGCGGATTACGCGATCGCCGCCGCCGCATCGAACCCTGTGGACAGCGTGATCCTGACCGAGGATGCGACGCCGGACCTGCCGCGCTTCGTTCCCTGCGGTAACAAGCCGAAGGCTGCCGTGTTCGACGTGGACGAGACCGTCCTCATGAACCTCGGCTATGAATATTGGGCCACGAAGACACGCCGCGGCTATGTGTCCGAAGTGTGGGACGAGTGGGAGCGGACCGGCTACGACGCCGTCGCCCCCGTCCCCGGCGCGGTCACCGCGCTGCGCCGCCTGCGCGACGCCGGCATCACCGTCGTCTTCAACACCAATCGCAAGGCCGCCAACGCCGCTTCCACGGAGCGCGCGCTGGTGAACGCCGGGCTCGGCCCCGCAGTGCGTGGCGAAACGCTGTTCCTCAGCGGCGATGCGCCCGGCGGCAGCGCCAAGGACCCGCGCCGCGCCATCATCGCGGAGCGCTATTGCGTGATTGCGATGGGCGGCGACAATCTGGGCGACTTCTCGGACGCGTTCAACGCCAAGACCCTGGCGAGCGGCGCCCGCCGCGCGCTCGCAGGGTCCGGCGCCCCGGCGCAGCGCCTCTGGGGTGAAGGCTGGTTCGTTCTGCCCAACCCCGTCTACGGCCCCTCCCTCGCCGGCAAGATCGACGAGACGTTCCCGGCCAATGTGCGCTGGGAACCCGCAACCACGACCACCCCGCCTTCATCCGGAGATACGCAATGACCTGGGACCGCAATCAGATGGCCGCGCGCGCCGCGAAGGAGCTGAAGGACGGCTATTACGTCAATCTGGGCATCGGCATCCCGACGCTGGTGGCGAACCATATTCCGGACGGCGTGGAGGTGACGCTCCAGTCCGAAAACGGCATGCTCGGCATCGGCCCCTTCCCTTACAAGGAAGATATGGACGCGGACCTGATCAATGCGGGCAAGCAGACCATCAGCGAACTGCCGCAGTCGGTCTATTTCGGATCGGACCAGAGTTTCGCCATGATCCGCGGCGGGCATATCGACCTGACCGTGCTGGGCGCGATGGAAGTGGCCGAAAATGGCGACATCGCCAACTGGATGATCCCCGGCAAGATGATCAAGGGCATGG
>JBELIU010000310.1:0-2687 GCA_042090735.1 Novosphingopyxis sp.
GATAGGCTTCGCGGCCCGGCGGGCGGCGCAGCAGCAGCGACATCTGGCGGTACGCGACGGCCTGCTTGGAGAGATCGTCATACACGATCACGGCGTGCATGCCGTTGTCGCGGAAATATTCGCCCATCGTCACGCCGGTATAGGGCGCAAGATACTGAAGCGGTGCGGGCTCCGATGCGGTCGCGGCGACCACGATCGAATATTCCATCGCGCCGTTTTCTTCGAGCTGACGGACGATCTGCGCCACGGTGGAGCGCTTCTGGCCGATTGCGACATAGATGCAGTAGAGCTTCTTGCTCTCGTCATCACCCGCATTGGCGTGCTTCTGGTTGATGAAGGTGTCGATCGCGACGGCGGATTTGCCGGTCTGACGGTCACCGATGATCAGCTCGCGCTGGCCGCGGCCGACCGGAACCAGCGCGTCGATGGCCTTTAGGCCGGTCTGAACGGGTTCGTGCACCGACTTGCGCGGGATGATGCCCGGCGCCTTCTGCTCCACGCGCATGCGCTTTTCGGCCTGGATCGGGCCCTTGCCGTCGATCGGGTTGCCGAGGCCGTCGACCACGCGGCCGAGAAGTCCCTTGCCCACGGGCACGTCGACGATGGTGCCGGTGCGCTTGACCTGATCGCCTTCCTTGATGTGCGTGTCGGACCCGAAGATGACGACGCCGACATTGTCGGCTTCAAGGTTCAGCGCCATGCCTTTGATGTTGCCGGGGAATTCCACCATCTCGCCGGCCTGCACCTGATCGAGACCGTGAACACGGGCGATACCGTCGCCGACGGACAGCACGGTGCCCACTTCGGAGACTTCGGCTTCGTTACCGAAATTGGCGATCTGGTCCTTGATGACCTTCGAGATTTCTGCGGCGCGGATGTCCATGGATTTAGCCTTTTAGCCTTTCATCGCACTGGCGAGCGTGTTGAGACGGGTCTTGATACTGCTATCGATCATGCGGCTGCCGATCTTCACGATCAGCCCGCCCAGGATCGAGGGATCGATACGGGACTGGATATTGACGTCACGGCCGACGCGGGCGCGCAGCTGTTTGCGCAGCGCCTCCATCTGATCGTCGGTCAGCGCATGGGCACTCACGACTTCGGCGGTCACTTCGCCGCGATGGGCGGCGACCAGCATGTCGAAATCGCGCGCCACATGACGCAGCTTGCCGAGGCGGCGGTTTTCCGAAAGAACGCCGAGAAAATTGCGCGTCAGCGGATCGACGCCCAGCTGATCGGCAACCGCCAGAACGGCGCGCTCAGCCTGATCGCGCGAAAATTCCGGGCTCGTCGTCAGCATCTGGAACTCGGGAACCTCGTCCAGCGCCTGCTTGAGCGAGGCCAGGGAGCGTTCGACCGAATCGATCTGGCCGCGATCACGCGCCAGCTCGAACAGAGCAGTGGCGTAACGTCCTGCCAGGCTAGCCGAAATGCCGCTGGATGTCTCCACGCGCGATTGTCCTTCCACTTTAAGAATCTCCACATGGTCACAAGAGACCACAGGGCACCGGGCCGGGGAGCCGGCCTGATGATCTTGGGGGCGCGGTTAGCATCGGCCTTCGGCCTTGGCAAGGTCAGGGGACGGCAATCTGGGCCGGGATTACAATGCGATGGGTTGCAAAGGGCGCGACCGCGTAGTGCCCCCGCGAGTTTCGGGCGCAAGTTTCGGGATGCGAAGGCGGGCCGATGCCTTCACATTGCGGTGCATGACAACCGGCGATTCGACAGTGGACGAGGCGGCAGCCTGGGCGGCAGTGCTACAGCGCGACCGGGCCATGGACGGCCGCTTCGTCACCGGCGTGCACTCGACCGGCATCTATTGCCGCCCCAGCTGCGGAGCCAGGACTCCCGCGCGCCATAATGTGCGTTTCTACAAGGATGGCGCGACGGCCCGCGCGGCGGGGCTGCGCCCTTGCAGGCGCTGTCTGCCCGATGACGTCGCGCGGGACGCGGCGGCCATCTCCGCGGCCTTAGAGCGAATTCGCGGCCACAGCGAATCGCTTTCGCTAGCCGAGCTCGCCGGGGAGGCGGGCTACTCGCCCGCTCATTTCCAGCGCATTTTCAAGCGGCAGGTGGGGTTGTCGCCTGCGGCCTATGGCCGGGCCTTGCGAATGGAGCGGGCAGCGGATGCGTTGACTGCTGCGCCGAGTGTGACCGGCGCGATCTACGACGCGGGGTTCAATGCGCCCTCGCGATTTTACGAACAGGCTGGTGGGAGAATGGGCATGGCGCCTTCGATCTGGAACGATGGTGGGCGCGGAGTGACGCTGCGCTGGGCGGTTGTGGACACCAGCCTCGGCAGCATGCTGGTCGCCGCGACCGGGAAAGGCGTGTGCCGCCTGTCGTTCGACGAAGGCCCGGATGAGCTCGCCCGTCGCTTCCCTAACGCAGCGCTGGAACAGGGCGGCGAGGCTTTTGCCGCTCTGCTGCAGGATGTCATCGATGCGGTCGAGGCGCCCGGCAACTTCGCGCACATTCCGCTCGATGTGAAAGGCACCGCGTTCCAGGAGGCTTGCTGGACAGCTCTGCGCGCTATCCCGCCTGGCGAAACGCGCAGCTATTCGGACATCGCCGCCGCGGCGGGCAATCCCAAGGCGGTACGCGCGGCGGGATCGGCCAATGCGAACAATCATGTCGCGGTGCTGATTCCCTGCCACCGCGTGATCCGCAGCGACGGTTCGCTGGGT
>JBELIU010000311.1:0-2685 GCA_042090735.1 Novosphingopyxis sp.
TTACGCAATAGAACCAGTAGCCGAGCCTGCGCTGCTCGCAGTAGAGGCTGTCTGCCGAGGCAGCTGGCTCTGCCTGGCGCGTTTCCTGGGCATTTGCCGGAACGGGAAGCAGTGTAGCGAGACACATGGTCAATGCTTGGAGGACCAGCAACGGCAGTGATCGGCGGCGCGTCATTGGCCACTCCTTGCGTAATAATCTTCGATTTTCTGCTGGATGAGGATGCTGGTCTCGAGCTCGTCGGGTAGCCGTGCAGCCTCGGTGAACTCGGCATAGACCTCGCTGAAATCCATCTGGCTGAGGTCGAGCCGTGCGAATTCGTCGAGCGTGAACCCCTCACACTGTTCTTCCTTGGGCTTGTCCCAGGGCTTGGGCAGCTGGCGGCGGCCCTGTTCCTGCAGGATCCGCGAGAGTTTGCTCTCGAAGCAGCAGTAGACCTTCTTCTTGGTCAGGCAGACGCCGAGGAACTTGTCCGAACAATAGGTACCCACATAAGCGCACAGCCCTTGGGCATCGCGTTCGTGGAGCAGCACTTCCTCGCGGTTGCAGCCGAGCGCGACGAGCAGGCTGATGCCGGGGATGAGCGGGAAGCCCTTGCCCTTGCAGCAGTTGAGCACGCCGAAGACCTTGGACGAACAGGTGTTACGTGTGCCGCGGAACAGCGTCAGCGTCTCGGGATCGAACTGGCCGCGGGCCTCGTCCATTGCGTGGAGCGCGGTGACAGCATCCTTGAACTCGTCGTTCGCGGTGCGCTCGATCGTTTCGCAGCTGCCGTCGATGCAATAGACATCGCCGTCGCAGACATACTGGGTGGAACTGTCGGTACCGGGAAGCGGGCACTCGTATATGCGCTCCCAGGTCTCGCAGGGGTCTTCGTCAGTGAGGCATTCCTCGCGGACAAAGCGGCAGGTTCCTTGGCTTTCGAGGTCGGAGCAGTCGGTCGCCGCTTCGCGCGCAATGCAGGTGTAATTGCGTTGCCATTCCCAGCAGGGCCGTGTGACAGAGACGCCATCGACCACGCGGGTCTGCGGATCGCTATCGGTGCAGATCTCTGCGTCCAACGTGCAATCGCTATTGTCCGCAAGACCTGTGCACTGGCTTTCGTCAGCGGTCGTTGTGACGGTGGTCGCGGTGGTTAACCGGTAGGGCGTTGTTCCTGCGACCTCTTCGTCGCAGGTCAGCTCGGTAAGCGGATCACCGGGCTCGGTGCACCACTTGCGCCCGCCGGACCAACCCCACTGTAGGCAAGGACCATTGCGGTGTCCGGTAACCCGGCAAAGAGCGCCCGAGAATTCTTCGCAATCCGGCTCACCTGACAGGTTGAAGCTGCCCAATGGGCTGCAAAGGTAATGATACTGCGGTTGCTGGTTGACCTTGGCGACGAACGGGACCGTGCATTGGCCTGCCGACTGATCGATCCGTGTGCCCGTATTGCAGGTTGCGGTATAGGTGCCCGCCGACCCCGAACCAGGCGGCAGCGGCACGCACGATCCCTGGCGGCCCGAAATTGCCATGCCGCTGGTGTAGTCGAGCGGCGTCTCGTTGATCGCGAGGCTGCGGGCAATCACGTCCTCGATCTCGTTCGGCTCGAACCTTGCGCGATTGGCCATGCTGTCGCGGATCGTCCGCATAGGCGTGCTGGTCGTCGCGGCGCTGCGTCCGCGGGCCTCGATCTGGTCGGGATCGCGCGCAAGATCCTGCAGGTCGCGCGTCGCTTGCGGATCGAAATTGGGAACGCGCGCCGCGTCAGGATTGGTCATTGCGGCATCGCGCGCCTCGCCCAGCAGGTCGGTGGCAAAGTCCTTGCCGTCGGCTCTTGCTGCTTCGCGGGTCTGAGCGTGAATGGAAGCCGCGCTTGTGAGGGCGACGAGTGCCGCAAGGAGATGGGCGAGGGTTCTGCCGGTCATGGCCGTTCCTCCCTGGAGAGCTGGCGCAGATGGAGGCGGGCAAGCTCGGCGCCCGGACCCTTGCCCGAGGCAAAGGTCTCGAGGACTTCGCCCACGCTGATATTTCCCGCGATGCGGTCGTGCGGCGGCACCTCGCTGGTGCAATCGAACCCGTCGCAGGGACTGAACTCGGTGCTCAGCATGACGAAGCTCGGCGCGGCCTCGATGTTGAAGGCGCGGAACAGCCTTGGATCAATGCCGAGCGAGCCGGCCGCGTCGCGGGTGCTCCAGATGGCAGCCAGGCGCTTTTTGAACGCCTCGCTGTTTCCTTGCGGGAAGCCGCGCAGCACGGTGACGCCTCCCGCCCTGGTCATGTCGTGGACCAGTGCTTTCAGCGCTTCGGGCGGCATCGACAGGCTGGCAAAGGCAATGAAGCGCGGGGTTCCCCCGAGCGATGCCTTCTCTGCGGCGGCTTGCCCTGCGATCATGGCGTCGAAGTCGAGGACGGCGTCGGTCTCGGTTGCCTTGATGCTGTCCGCATAGGCTGCGCGATTGGCCTGCGCTTGCGCCTGGATAGCCTGTGCGTCCTCGGTCAGCGCCTCGGCGCGTTGGCGGACATTGGTGCTGAGCGCCTGCGCGTCGTCGGCATGTTCGGCCGCGCGCTCGCGGATTGCTTCGAGGTCGATGCCTTCGGGCGCGCTTTGGGCGAGAGCGAGGCCACCGAGGGTGACGGCAAGGGCGACGGGCAAAAGGAGGAGGTGCTTGTTCATAGCGCGCAACAGTTCCGCTTGCGCCAGACGA
>JBELIU010000312.1:0-2685 GCA_042090735.1 Novosphingopyxis sp.
GCTCCCTCCCTCCGCCCGTATTACCGGGATCAGGTTCGACGGGTCGCGGTCTATTCCGCTCTCAACCGGCGTTCACGCGCACGGCTCCCCGGGGATTTTGGTGATCGTATAACGCGCGGAGGCTTTAGTCCAGCACGGCCCGACTAAGCTGGCTGCCAAAACCGTCGCCAGCCAGCGCCGGAGTCAAAAGGTATAGCCGATGCCGATGCCGCCGAGGAACTGGTCGGGGCTGCCGCGGTCGGCGACGATGGGGCTGTCTGCGAAATTGCCGAGCATGCGCGAGTAGCCGGCCAGGCCGAACAGGGCGAAACCGCCGTTCGTCAGGTCTCCGTCCAGATCGTAGGTGATGAGCGCATTGGCGCCCACGCTCTGGAAGCCGCCACGGGCGTTGTAGGTCGGCAGGCCGCTGGCCAGCGAGCCCGACGGGCCGATCGAATAATAATATTCGGCGAAATTGTCATCGACATGGTCCGCGCTCACCGACAGCACCACGGCGGCGCCGCGGCTGACGGGGGTGAGGAAGCTGACAGACGGGGTGATGACGCGGCCCTTGTGCGCGCCGGCCACGTCCCACACGACGTCGACCGTGGCCGAGAGCGTGTCGTAGGGCGTGATGATGCCGGAATACTGGATGCCAGCCTGCGCGCCCAGCTCCACCGCGGTGTCGAGCTTGCCGAGCTGCTTCACCACATCGTCCTTGATCTGGCGTGTGCGGTCCAGCCGCACGCGCGCAACGGGGCCGAGCACGAAGCCGAGCTTCGCATCGTCCGGATCGACGATCAGATCCGCGCCGATGCCGGTGCCCTTGGGCTGGAAATTCACGCCGCCGATCCTGCCCGCCGCCCCGGGAACGGGGAAGAACACATAATCGTCCGAGCCTTCATAGCTGGGGCTGACGCCGATGCCGCCGCCGATCGTCACCCAATCCCCGGCATAAACCGTATCCTCGATCGGCGGGATGCTTGCGGGCGCTTGCTGCGCGAGAGCAGGCACGGCGGTGAAAGCGGCCGAGAGGCCGGCGGCGATAATGGTAAGGCGCATGTGTCGAGACCCCGATCTTATGTTCTGCAACGCACAATAACCGATCGGCGCGAAGGTTGCGCGCCCGGAGGACGACGCCGTGACATTAATGGGAAAGTGGGGCTTTTCGGCAACGGGTGACGCTACGCCAAGCGTCGAAAAGAATCGCAACCTGCTGCGCGCGTCACGCGGCGGCGCGGATCACAGAAAATATTGCAGCTTCACCGATTGGCGGTTGGTGCCCGGCGTGATCGACAGCGCAACCCGTTCGAAACCGGGCGGGCCGAAGGTAAGGCGCGGGTTGCGCGAAAAGCCGATGCCCTCCTTCGGCACGCCGACGAAGGTATCCAGCTTGTTATTGCCGTTTTCATCATGATGCACCGAGACGGCAAAGCGCCGGGCCGGCAGGCCGTTCACCTTCACCACCGGGCGCGCGGCGGGGACGGTGAGGAAGCGCTTGTCCGGATCGCCCGTGCAATCGGGAAAATAGTCGGGCTCTGCCGTGATGCAGACCAGCAAGCTGCCCTTGGCCGACCGCACATTGGTGAACGACAGGTCCAGCTCGCCCGTCGACAGGGGCGCAGCGCCCGTGGCGATGGCGAGCAACGCGGCGGACATCGCAAGACGCGCGATCATGTCCTTTTCTCCTTGAAGGCCCCGAGGCCCTTGTCGGTGCCGCACAGGCGGTCCCAGAAACGAAAATACAGGCCGTAATTGCAGTTGTAGCGTTCATGGTGCCGCTGATGATGGCTGGCGGTGATGGTCCAGCGGCCAAGCGGCCCTTCCGTCCACCAGCGCGGAAACATCTCCCAGCCCATATGATTGGTCACGCCCATCAGCGTCATGATGCCGAGCACCAGCCCGAGCACCGCGACATGGATCGGCACCAGGAACACCAGCACCGGGATCACCACCGCGCCCGTCAACGCCTCGACGGGATGGAAGCTCATCGCCGCCCATGCGGTGGGCGGTCGGCTGTCATGGTGCACGGCATGGGCGATTTTGAACCATTTGGGCCGATGCATCCAGCGGTGGGTCCAATAGAACCAGGTGTCATGGGCGAACAGGTAAACGAACAGAGAGACCGGCAGATACCACAGCGGATAGGCCGTGACGTCGGCATAGATCGCGGTCCAGCCGCGCTCCTGCCAGCCCCACATCGCGATGCCCGCGGGGACGCCGTAGATCACCGCGCTGGCGAGCGACCAGCGGATTTCCCGGCCGATCTGCGGCCGCAGCTTGTCGTACAGCCCAGGGCGCACGCGGTTCGTCACCCAGGCGAACGCCCCGCTCGTCGCCCAATAGCGTACCGCCACGATCAGCGTCATCGCCAGCGTCGAGGCGGCAAGGGAGATAAGAGGCGCGGTCATCGCCCGGCGCTATAGCGTCCCCGAATGAACGCGTCGATAATGGGCGCACGGCAATGCGCCGGTTCCATTTATGGTGGATAAGCCGCTGATATTGCCGTGGCAGGATTCACAAGACCCGCCCGCTCGTCTAGGCCCGCCTCATGCTCGAAAAACGCACCTGCGATCTCGCCATTGTCGGCGGCGGCCTGGCCGGAGGTCTGATCGCGCTCGCACTGCGGCGGCTGCGGCCGGACCTGGAAATCCTGCTGATCGAAAGCGGCGACCATTTCGGCGGCAATCATCTGTGGAGCTATTT
>JBELIU010000059.1:0-13674 GCA_042090735.1 Novosphingopyxis sp.
CTGGGCGAGGGGATGCTGGAGGCTGCGCTGCCCGATACACCCTGGCGCCCGATCATCGCGAGCTTCGGCTATACGGTCGGCTTCCTGATCGTGATCATGGGCCGCATGCAGCTGTTCACCGAAAGCACGCTGTCCGCCACGATCCCGGTCGCCACCAGCCCTACCTTGTCGAACATGCTGCGGCTTGGACGCCTGTGGGGCATTGTCTTCAGCGCCAACATGCTCGGTACGCTCTTCATCATGCTGATCGTCGGCAACCATCTGGTGGGATATGAGGGCCATCTCGAAGCCATGGTCGAAGCATCGCGCTCGATCATGAGCCATACACCTTTGGAGACCCTGTTCGGCGGCATACCGGCGGGCTTCCTGCTGGCCGCCGTCGCCTGGTCGCTGCCGGTGGGCAGGGGGCAGGAGTTCTGGATCATCCTGTTCTTCACCTATTTCGTCGGGCTCGGCGATTTCGCCCATGTCGTCGCCGGATCGGGCGAGGCCTGGCTGCTGGTGGTGACCGGCAATGCGAGCCTCGCCTTTGCGATCTTCGGCTTCATCCTGCCCGCGCTGCTGGGCAACATCATCGGCGGAACGCTGATCTTCGCGCTGTTGGCCCATGCGCAGGTAAGCCCCGAAATCGAGATCGAGAACGGACACAGCGGCTGACGACCAACCTAGCGCATCTGCTCCTCCAGCGAGCGGGTGCGTGTCGTCACCTCATCGCCGGTATGCCTGGTGCTGGCAGGCTCGATCAGCAGCACCCAGCACTCTTCTTCAGCCACCGGATTGTGCCGTACGCCCTTGGGCACGGTGAGAAACTGGCCCTCGCCGATTTCCGCCGCGCCGTCCTCGAATTCGATGCGCAGGCGGCCCTTCACGATCCAGAACAGCTCGTCCTCGCCCGCATGGTCGTGCCAGACGAACTCACCCTTCAGCTTGGCGACCTTCAGAAGCTGGTCGTTCACCCGCCCGATCACCTTGGGCGACCAGTGCTCGGTCACGTCCGCGAAGGCGGCCTCGATATCGGTGGGCGTCAGCATCAGCGGTTGGCCGCGATATAGGCGTCCACCTGCTCCTCGAGCACATCGAGCGGCAGTGCGCCCTGGCCCAGGATCACCTCGTGAAAGGCACGGATGTCGAACTTGTCGCCCAGCGCCTTTTCCGCCCGCGCGCGCAGTTCGGCGATCTTGAGCTGGCCGATCATGTAGCTCGTCGCCTGGCCCGGATTGTTGATGTAGCGGTTCACCTCCTTCTCGATGTCCCGCTTAGACAGCGGCGCATTGGCGGTGAAGTAGTCGATCGCCTGCTGGCGGCTCCAACGCTTGGCGTGGAGGCCCGTGTCGGTAACGAGGCGGATCGCGCGCCACATCTGCAAGCTCAGCATGCCGAAGCGGGCAAGCGGGTCGTCATAACCGCCCATCTCCGCCGCCAGCCGCTCCGAATAGAGCCCCCAGCCTTCGGTATAGGCACCGTAATAGCCGAAGCGGCGGAACTTGGGGAGATCCGGCAGTTCCTGCGCCAGTGCGATCTGGAAGTGGTGGCCGGGCGCGCCTTCGTGGAAGGCGATGGCCTCCACCTGCGGTTTCTGCACCTGCGTCATGTCCGCCAGATTGACGTAGAAGATGCCGGGCCGCGATCCATCGGGTGCCGGGCGGTTGTAGAAGGCGACCGAGGCGGTCTCCTCGCGGAACGGCTCCACCGCGCGCACTTCCAGCGGTGCCTTTGGCAGCCGCTCGAACCATTTCGGGGCCACCGCCATGATCCGCGCGATCGCGGCGCGGGCATCGTCCAGATAGGCTTCCCGGCCCGCCGTATCGTCGGGATACTGGTATTTCGGATCGGTGCGCAGCGCCTCGAAGAACTGCTCCAGCGTGCCCTCGTAACCGATCTCCTGCTTCACCGCTTCCATCTCGGCGCGGATCGCGGCGACCTGGTTCAGGCCGATCTGGTGGATCTGATCGGCGGTGAGATCGGTGGTGGTGTAGAAGTTCAGCCGAGCATTGTAGTAAGCCTCTCCATTCGGCAGGCTCCATGCGCCGTCATTGCCTTTGGCCTGCGGCTCGATGGAATCGAGCGCGGACAACAGGATGTCGTACCCCTCACGATACGGCCCGGTCATCGCGGCTTTCGCCTCGGCGATCAGCCGGTCCTTCTCGGCCTGGGGTGCGTCCAGCTTGCCGACCTTCTCCTTGAAGTCGGCGAGCAGGCTGCTGTCCTCGCCATCCGTGAAGGGCGCGCCGGTCAGCACCAGCCTGGCATCCGCCCGCGCGGGTTCGAATACCATCTCGGGCGGCACGATGCCCATCGCCGCTTGCCGCCGCATGGTCGCGGCGGTCTCCTCCATCACGCGCTTGGTGTCGCGCAGACGGGCGATGTAGTCCTCGGCATCCTGCACGGTATCGATGCGGTGCTGGTTGATGAGGAACACCGGGATATCGCCCGCCGGGCTGCCGTTTGTGGAGACCGGGAAACCATAGTCGCGATAGGCGTACTGTTTGGTGTCCGTCGCCACCTTTTCCTCGAACAAGCGGTAGCTGAGCCGCGCGGTCGGGCCGAGTTTCGCCGGATCGAACCGCGCGCGCATTGCGGCCAGCTGGCGCTGCTCCAGCTCCAGCGCGCGGGCCTCGGCGGCGGGCGTGTTGTCGTCCAGCTTGTCGTAATCGGTCTTGAGGCCGAGGCTGGTCATTGCCTGCGGGCTCATCGCCACCGCCTCGTCGAACGCGGCGTCCAGGAAGGCGTTGAGCCGCGCGTCTTCGCTTGCCTCACCCGCGGGCTCCGCGGTGGGCGGGGCGCTCGCGGCGGTGGTCACGGGCGGCGTGGCTGCGCAGCCGGCGAGGAGGAGGGCGGTGATGGCGGCAAGGGGCTTCATGAAGGCGGCTTTCGGTTCGGATGGGCGCTGGCGGATGCGGCGGCTCAGGGCAGTTCGAACAGCCCGGCAGCGCCCATGCCGCCCGCGGTGCACATGGTGACGACCACATGGCGCACGCCGCGCCGCCGCCCTTCCAGCAGCGCCGCGCCGATCAGCCGCGCGCCCGTCATGCCGAAGGGGTGGCCGATGGCGATCGCACCGCCGTTGACGTTGTAGATGTCCGGATCGATGCCCAGCTCGTCGCGGCAGTAGAGGCACTGGCTGGCGAAAGCCTCGTTCAACTCCCACAGCCCGATGTCGGAGACCTTCAGGCCTGCACGGTCCAGCAGCTTGGGTACCGCGAAGACCGGGCCGATGCCCATCTCCTCCGGCTTGCAACCGACGGACTGGAAGCCGCGGTAGATGCCGAGGATCTCACGACCTTCCGCCTCGGCGCGCTCGCGGCTCATCAGGATCTGCGCGGCGGCACCGTCGGAGAGCTGGCTGGCATTGCCCGCGGTGATGTTGGTGCCTTCCTCGATCACCTCGCCGCCCTTCCAGACTGCCTTAAGGCCGGACAGTGCGTCGGCCGTGGTGCCGGGGCGCAGGCCTTCGTCCTGGGAGAGCGTCACCTCTTCGGTGCCCGCCTCGCTACCGTCCTTGTTATACAGCTTCTTGGTGGTGGTGATGGGCACGATCTCCTCGCCCAGCCTGCCGGCTTCGGTGGCGGCGACGGCGCGCTGCTGGCTCATCGCGGCATAGTCGTCCTGTGCCGCGCGGCTGATGCCGTAGCGCTCGGCGACGATCTCGGCGGTCTCGATCATCGGCATGTAGGCGTGCGGCTGCTGCGCGATCACGCTCTGGTTCACATAGCGCGGCGCGTCCTTGGTGACGGTGAGGCTGATCGACTCCATGCCGCCGGACAGCGCCACGTCGATATCGCCCGCCATGATCGAGCGGGCGGCGAGGGCCGCGGTAGTGAGGCCGGAGCCGCATTTGCGATCCAGCGTGAAGCCGGGCACCGCGATGGGCAGGCCAGCCTCGAAGATCGCCATGCGCGCGGCGTTGCCGCCTTGTGTGCCCCACTGGTTGCCCACGCCCCAGAACACGTCGTCGATGGTGGCAGGGTCGATCCCCGCACGCTCGACCGCCGCCTTCATCACATGGCCGCCCAGAACCGGCGCTTCGGTATCGTTGAAGGCGCCGCGATAGGCCTTGCCGATGGGGGTGCGGGCGGTGGAGACGATGACGGCTTCATGCATGGGCTGTGGGCTTTCGCTGTTGGGGAGCTTCACACCGCTTCACACTGTCCAGAGACGGAAAGTCCGAACCCCGCGAACGCAGCCCGATAGGCTGAATATCCACCCGAAAGGGCGATGGGGAAGGGCGGCGTGTCATGTCCCATGCCTAACCCAAAGCCCCCCTGTAGGACAGGGCGAATTTGTGCCCGGCGCGCTACGAACAGCTGGCCCCGCCGAGCACGCAGAAACGCGCGCAATGCGGGTGATTCAAGGATACGGTATGGTTGGCCGCCGCCAGCGTGGGCCCCAGATCGAACGCGTCGTCATAGGGCAGCAGCGTGCATGCGACGACGCCCGCGGCCTCCGATCCCTTCTTGCGCACCACCATGCGGCTGGTTGCGCACATCACGCTGGAGGGGGCGACATCCAGGATACCCCAGCAGGCGATGGTGATTTCCGGCACGTCCTTGGTTGCGTCCATTTCCGGGAACAGCACAAGGCGCGCGGGATCGGCGGCGTCGATGGCAATGCCCTCCCGCGCAAACAAGGCGGCATAGCTTGCGCGCGCGGCCGCATCGTCCTCATGTGGAAGATGCCGGCCGGCGACCGCGATGGAAAAGCCTTGGCGCGACAGCCATCGCAGCCCGTCGATCGCCGGTGCCCAGCTATTGGCGCCCCGTTCCCCCTCATGCGCGGCCTGCGTATAATGATCCAGGCTGACCCGAAGGGTGAGCCGGTCGCCATGCTCTGCCTTCAGGGCCAGCAGCGCCGCCTCGTGCCGACGCATGGGCTTCATCGCGTTCGAGAGCACCAGCACCTCGTATCCGCGGGTTAGCGCGTCCTCCAGCATTACCAGGATATCCGGGTTCATGAACGGTTCGCCGCCGGTAAAACCGATCTCGCGGGTGTCGAACTCCGCCCCCGCCTCGTCCATGAAGCGCGCGACTTCGCTCTGCGTCAGATAGACCAGCGCGTCATTGGTCGGGCTGCTCTCCATGAAGCAGGTGGCGCAGGCGAGGTTGCAGAGCGATCCGGTGTTGAACCACAAAGTTTCCAGCCGTTTAAGCCCCACATGCGCGCGCGGCTCCCCCTTCGCGGTGATGCGCGGATCGCGGAATTTCTCCTGCGCCAGCGCATCCGCCTCCGCCGGCGTGAAAGGGGAAGGGCCGGTCGGCATGTTGCGCGCGCGCTTGGTGACAGCCATGAATTTTCCTTATCGATCCGGCGGCTCTGTGGCAGGAGCGGCGGGTGAACCCATCCTGCCGACGCATCCGCCACACCGGCGCATGCGTAACAGCAGAGAGCTACGCAATGCCAGCGACGAAGGACGCTCCATGAACCTTGAAAACAGCCGCGACTATTATGGCAAGGTGCTCACCGGCAGCGCGGACCTGCGCACCGATGCCTGCTGCACCATGGAGGCACCCGCGCCCTATATCCGCGCCGCGCTGGCCGATGTGCATGAGGAGGTGAAGGCGCGCTATTATGGCTGCGGCCTGGTGGTGCCCGAAGCGATCGAGGGCGCGCACATCCTCGATCTTGGTTCGGGCAGCGGGCAGGACGCCTATATTCTGGCTCAGCTGGTCGGCGAGAAAGGCAGCGTGACCGGGGTGGACGCGACGCCCGAACAGCTCGCCGTCGCCAACGAACATCTCGAATGGCACCGTGCACGCTTCGGTTATGCGAAAAGCAATGTACGCTTCGTGGAAGGCGACATCGAAAAGCTGGACCGGCTGGGGCTGGAAGAAGGCAGCTTCGACGTCATCGTATCGAACTGCGTCATCAATCTGGTGGCGGACAAGGCCGCCGTTTTCGCCGCCGCGCACAAGCTCTTAAAGCCGGGCGGCGAGCTGTATTTTTCGGACGTCTACGCCGATCGCCGCGTACCCGCGCATCTGCTGAACGATCCGGTGCTGCATGGCGAATGCCTGTCCGGCGCGCTGTATTGGGGCGATTTCGACCGGCTCGCGAAGGAGGCGGGTTTTGCCGATCCGCGTCTCGTCACCGATCGGCCGCTCGGCATCAACGATCCTGCCGCCGCCGAAAAGCTTGAGGGCATCGCCTTCCACAGCGCTACCTTCCGCCTGTTCAAGCTGGATGGGCTGGAGCCGCAATGTGAGGATTACGGGCAGGCTGTGCGTTACAAGGGCAGCATCGCAGGCGCCGAGCGCGCGTTCGATCTGGACGGCCACCACCATATCGAGGCGGGCCGCATGTTTGCGGTGTGCGGCAACACCTGGAAGATGCTGGCCGAGACGCGGCTGGCCGAGCATTTCGACTTCTTCGGCGATTTCAACCGCCATTACGGCGTGTTCCCCGGCTGCGGCGCCAATAGCCCGTTTGCGGCGTCCGACGTCACCGTCTCCGCGACAAGTTCCGGCTGTTGCTGAACATCCTCGTCACGGGCGCTGCCGGGCTGATCGGCGGCGAAGTTTGCGCGCGTCTGGTAAAGGCCGGGCACCGCGTCCACGCGCTCGTCCATCGCAACCCGGAGGTGCGCGGCAATGACGGCGCGCCGGTGCCGATCGCGGCGGCGCACAAGGGAGATATCACGCAAGCCTTTTGCGGGATCGATCAGGCGGTTCTCGGCGATATCGACGTCATCATCCACTCCGCCGCCAGCCTGCGCTTCGATCTGTCGGATGCCGATTATGCTGCGGTGAACGTGGAAGGCACGACCCACGCGCTGGAACTGGCGCGGGGTCTCGGCGCGGCGTTCCCCTATGTCTCCACCGCCTATGTTTGCGGGCGCACCGACGGACCGGTGGCAGAGGAGCCGGTGCGCGCCGATGCCGATTTCGCCAATGGTTATGAGGCGAGCAAGGCCGCGGCCGAGGCGCTGGTGCGCGCAAGCGGGCTGGTCCACGCCATCGCGCGTCCCTCGATCGTGTTGGGCGAGGCGGCATCGGGCCGCATCCGCCAGTTCGATACGATCTATCAGGCGTTCAAGCTGTTTGCCGAGGGACGCATCCGGCACGTGCCCGCCAGCCAGGGTGCGACGCTGGATTTCGTGGCGATCGACCATGTCGCCGCAGGGGTTGCCGCGATTGCGGAGCGGATGGAGGAGGCAAATGGCGGCATCTTCCACCTCGTTTCCGGGGGTGCGCTGTCGGTTGCGGACTTCTGCGACGGGATCGGCGCGTGGGAGCAGTTCGCCGCTCCGGAACCGGTCGATCCGGCGGCGTTCGATCCGGCCGACTTGCCGCCGCTGGAGCGCCGCCTCTACGGGCGTGTGGCCGCGGTCTATGCCAGCTATTTTCAACGCTCCCCCGCGTTCGACGACGCACGGCTGCGCGCCCTCACCGGGCTGGAAGCGCCGCGGGCGGATGCGGACTATTTCCGGCGGCAGATCGCCTTCTGCGTCGAACAGGGGTTCTTGCGGGCTGCCCCACTGGCGGCGCAGGGCTGACCTGTTCTACCGCACATCCGGATAATCCCGCGCCATCCGCGCCCTTGCGCCGACGGCCCAGAGAATGCCGACCTTGAAATAGATCCAGTTCGCTTTCCACGGCCCCCAGGCGGCGATGCGGCGATCGGAGGTATGGATGAAGCGGGGCACCAGCCGGATGCGGCCGAGGCGGGCCATGCGGATGCACAGGTCCGCCTCTTCCATCACCTGATCGCCCGGCGTGAAGCCGCCGACGCTGAGGAAATCGGCACGGCGGAAGAACATCGCATGATCGCCGAACAGCAACCGCACCCCGCGCACGAACAGATGCGGGCGGCACAGGAGCGGCGCGTACCAGGTCTTTGCCCAATTATGCGCGCTCGTCACCCAGCGGGTTGTTTCATGCGGCTCGCCACCGATCAGGGGGGTGAAGCCGGCGAGCGCGGTGCGCCGGTCCGCCAGCGTATCGCGCACCACTGCCACCAGGTCCGGCGGAGGGATGGTGTCCGCGTGAAGCACCACCACATGCTCGCCGCGCGCTTCGGCCACACCGAAGTTGATCTGCTTTGCGCGGCCCCTGTCGCAGGACAGCACCCGCCAGCCCGCCGCCTTGGCGATCGCCGCCGTAGCGTCTGCGCTGCCGCCATCGATGCAGAGGATTTCCGCAGACTGCGGTTCCAGCCGCTCCAGCGCCGTTACCAGCCGGGGCAGGGCGGCGGCCTCATTCAGCACAGGGATGAGGACGGTGACGCCGCCCGGTTCTAGGCCGTCAGCCACGGCCAGCGCTCCAGATCCTCTGGCCGGTCGCAATCGGCGAGCGTCTCCAGCACCACGGGTTCGATGCCCGCCGCCTCCAGCCGCCGCAGCGTCTCGGGCAGCACGCGGTCGGTGCCCCAGTCCATCGCGTTCCACAGCAGGGGGAGGGCGCGGGCAAAGGCGATGCTCCAATAGCCGCCATCCTCCGCCGGGCCGATCGCGACGGGTGCGCGCGCCAATGCCGCCGCCATGGCAAGGATGTGTTCTGCCGAAAGATCGGGCACGTCCGCGCCCAGCAGCACGGCGGACGCTGCCACCCGGCCCATGCGTGCGCCCAGATCGCCCTCGCCCTGTTCGATCAGCCGCACATCCGCGCCCAGCCAGTCCGCGAACGCCGCTTCGTCCGCTCCGCTATAGCGCACCACGAAGGGCAGGCCTGCCGCGCGCATCGCCGCCACCGTTCGCTCCGTCAGTTGCCGATGCAGCGCCGCCGCGCCTTGCGCGCCCAGCGCCGGGATCAGCCGCGTCTTCACCTGTCCCGGCGTCGGATATTTGGCGAAGAGGTGAACGGTCGTCATCGTCCGCCGGTCTAGCCGCGTGCCGGCCCGAGGGACAGTGCCGCCCTTCGCCTTCCTGCAATTGCCCTGACCCCCGTTTGCCCATAATCCTCCTGCCATGCAGGAAGAGAATGACGAACCCGCCCCGATGCCGCTCATCTTCGGGCGGGTGCTGGACGGCAAGGGCGGCGGGCGGCCGATCGACTGGGATGAGGCGCGGTGCTGGCAGCCCGCCGCGAAGGGCGAAGTGCTGTGGGTGCATTGCGACCGCGCGCATGACGAGGTGTTCGACTGGCTGCACGAAACGCTCGGCGTGCCCGAAAGCACCGTCGAGGCGCTGACGCTGGAGGAAACCCGCCCGCGCGCCTTTCGCGAGGAGGAATGGCTCATCACCATCCTGCGCGGCATCAACTTCAATCCCGGCGCGGAGCCGGAGGACATGGTTTCCATGCAGATGCTGGCCGATCACTGCCGCGTCATCTCGCTCAGGCGCCGCCCGCTCCATTCCCCGCGAGAGGTGCTGGCCGATATCGATCGGCGGCACGGCCCGCGTACGGCGGGCGATCTGGTGGTGGAACTGGCCGAAACGATGGTCGGCAAGATGAGCAGCTCGATCGTCGACATGAACGACGTGCTCGACGATCTGGAGGAGCATGAGGACGATTATGAGGCGGACTACATCCAGGACCAGATCACCGACATCCGCCGCAACTGCCTGTCCTTGAAGCGCCACATGTCTCCCCAGCGCGAGGCGCTACGCGATATCGGGCGCGCGGCGGTGCCCTGGCTGAACAAGCAGAACCGCCGCGATCTGCGCGATATCATCGACAGGCTGTCGCGCTTTCTGGAAGATATCGACGTCTCGAAGGAAAGCGCGCTGGTGCTGCAGGACGATCTGAACGCGCGCGCCAATGCGCAGTCCAACCGGACGAACTACGTCCTGTCGCTCGTCGCCGCGATCTTCCTGCCGCTGGGTTTCGTCACCGGGCTCTTGGGCATCAATGTCGGTGGCATGCCGGGCGTGAACAGCGCCCATGCGTTCTGGGACACGGTGCTGCTGTGCCTCGGCATCTTCGGCGTGCAGATCGCGATCTTCAAATGGCTGAAATGGTTCTGAGGTGAGCTGGGCCCCGGATCAAGCGCGGGGTGACGTAGCGGGGGCTGAAATGGCGTAAAACTTTCGTCGCCCCGGACTTGATCCGAGGCCCAGCTATTGCCTTGCGAACATCGATATAAAGATCAGGTCGAGGTTACCGGGGAGCTTTTTGGTCGCCGCTTTTTGCTCCGCTTGTATTTATATTGATAAGCGCGCCGCTGCTTGGTCACTTCGTAAAGAACAATACCGGATGTCGTTCCCAAGTTCAGGCTCTCGATCATGCCAAACATCGGTATGCTGACGCACATCTCGCTGCGCTCGACGGCAAGGTCGCTGATGCCCTGTGCTTCGCTTCCGAACCAGACCGCCAATTTGGTATAATCAGTGTAATCCGCTTCGTGTAGGATGACGTTCTTTTGACCCTTAACATGCGGCGAAGTAACGATTGACACGAAGCCGTTCTTCTCGAGGTGCGAGAAACATTCGTCGGTGCTGTCGAAACGCTTTACGAAACTCCATTTGACCGCAGAGGCGGACGTCTTGGAGAGCGACTTGCGTTCACGCATCTCCTGCCAGTCGTCCGGTAATGCGCGCTTGGGGTCGACGACGTACACCTTCTCAACGCCTAGCGCGTTCACGTTTCGAATGACCGTCCCGATATTCTTGATGTCGCGCGGTTCTTCGAGCACGGCGATCAGATTTTTACAGCGATAATTCTTGATTGAATCGGCACGCTCGCGCATCGACGGCTTCGATTTCTTGGGTCCATCGCTTTCAGCGATTGGTTCGGTGATCAGTTTGTTCTGCATATAAGCGAAATTGTCCTGCTGAGACGTCAAACGCAATTCTATCGCGTTGACTAAATTTGCTCGGTAACCGCCCCCGCCGTCGCCACCGTACCCATGTCACCACCCAAATCCGCCGTCCGCGCACCGCCCGCCAGATGCGTGCGGACCGCATCTTCGATCGCGCTCGCCGCTTCTTCCTGCGCCAGAGAATGGCGTAGCAGCATGGCGGCGCTCATGATCGCGCCGATGGGGTTGGCCTTGCCCTGGCCCGCAATGTCCGGCGCGCTGCCGTGGATGGGTTCGTAAATTCCGACGCCGTCACCCAGCGATGCGCTGGGAGCGAGGCCGATCGAGCCTGCCAGCACCGAGGCTTCGTCCGACAGGATATCGCCGAACATATTCTCGGTCAGGATCACGTCGAACCAGGCGGGCGCCTCGATCAGCTTCATCGCCATCGCATCGACCAGCATGTGATCGAGCGTGACGTCGGGAAATTCCTCGGCCTGCATCCGCACGACGACGCGGCGCCACAGGCGGCTGGAGGCGAGCACATTCGCCTTGTCGACCGAGGTGAGACGACCCGAGCGGCCCTGCGCGGCCTTGAACGCGATGCGCGCCACGCGCTCCACCTCTTCGGCGCTGTAGGCACATTCATCGGTGGCGTGCGTTTCGCCTTCCTGCCGCTTGCCGAAATAGATGCCGCCGGTCAGCTCGCGCACGATCAGCAGATCGATGCCCGCCGCGCGGTCTTCCTTCAGCGGGGAGAGATGCTCCAGCCCCTCGAACAGGGTGATGGGCCTGAGGTTCGCAAAAGTGCCAAGCGTCTTGCGCAAGGCCAGCAGGCCCTGTTCGGGCCGCACGTCTCCGCCTTCCCATTTCGGGCCGCCGACCGCGCCGAGCAGTACCGCGTCCGCGGCTTCGCAGGCGGCGCGGGTGGCGTCGGGAAAGGGATCGCCATGCTTGTCGATGGCGATGCCGCCGAAGTCATGGCTTTCGAAGGAGAGCCCAAGGCCGAAGCGCGCGTCGGCGGCTTCCAGCACCATCCGCGCGCCGTCCAGCACTTCGGGACCGATGCCGTCACCGGGCAGGCAGACGATGTTTCTGTGCGAACTCATGCGCGGGCGTCCTCAAAAGCGGTGATGGCGTCCATCCGGTCGGTGAGATAGCCGAGCGGATCATTGCCTTCGAGCAGACACCGGCGCGCAAACGGCTCCACCGTGAAACGTGCCTCGATATCGTTGCCGCTGGTGAGCACACCCTGTTTCAGATCGATCGTCACCTCCCGGCCCGGACGATCGAGCAGCCTGGCATGGGTTTCCGCGTCGACCTCGACCGGTAGCAGGCCGTTTTTCAGCGCGTTGCTCTTGAAGATGTCGGCGATGTCGGAGCTGACCACGGCGCGGAAGCCGAAATCGGACAGCGCCCAGGGCGCATGTTCGCGGCTCGACCCGCAGCCAAAATTGGGGCCGGCGACCAAGATGGCGTGGCCATCGTGCTCCGGCCCGTCAAGCGGGCTGTCCTCGCGCGGGGCACCGGCATCGTCATAGCGCCAGTCGTAAAAGGCGTTCTCGCCCAGCCCCTCGCGGCTCGTCGTCGTAAGGAAACGCGCGGGGATGATCTGATCGGTATCGATATTGGCCTGACGCAGCACGACGGTGCCGCTGCTGAGGCGCTGGAACGGTTCGAACATCAGGCGGTCTCCATTTCCAGCGCGGGATATTCGCGCGGATCCGCGATGTGGCCCGCGACGGCGCTGGCCGCGGCGGTGGCGGGGCTGGCGAGCACGGTGCGCACGCCCTTGCCTTGGCGGCCGATGAAGTTGCGGTTGCTGGTG
Organism: Novosphingopyxis sp.; assembly: GCA_042090735.1. Classification (GTDB taxonomy): domain Bacteria; phylum Pseudomonadota; class Alphaproteobacteria; order Sphingomonadales; family Sphingomonadaceae; genus Novosphingopyxis. The sequence goes on from JBELIU010000059.1 coordinate 12,500, forward strand.
GAAACGACAAGCTCGCCGGGCGCGCCCTTGTCCCCGTTCATGGCAATGCACATCGAACAACCGGGCTCGCGCCATTCGGCCCCGGCGGCGGTGAAGACCGTGTGCAGCCCCTCCGCCTCGGCATCGCGGCGCACGGCCTCGGAGCCGGGGACGACGAGCACGACGACGCCGTCCGCCACCTTGCGTCCGCGCATGACTGCCGCCGCGGCGCGCAGATCCTCCAGCCGCGAATTGGTGCAGCTGCCGATGAACACGCGGTCCACGCCTTGCGCGGTGAAGGGCTGGTTTTCGGCAAAGCGCATGTAATCGTTCGCATGGCGCGCGCCGTCGCTGTCCGTATCGGGAAGGGTGCCGGAGACGGCGGCGGCGGCATCGGGCGAGACGCCGAAGGTGATCATCGGCTCGATTTTCGCGCCGTCCAGCGTCACTTCCTTGTCGAACCGCGCATCCGTGTCGCTGGCAAGGGTGCGCCAATCGGCGACGGCCGCGTCCCAATCCTCAGGCACGCGCTCACGGCCTTTCAGCCATGCGAACGTCGTCTCGTCGGGCGCAACCAAGCCGACGCGCGCGCCTGCCTCGATCGCCATGTTGCACAAGGTCATGCGCCCTTCCATCGAGAGCGCGCGCACCGCGCTGCCGGCGAATTCCACGGCATAGCCTTGCCCGCCGTCCGCGCCGACCGCAGCGATGATGGCGAGCGCCATGTCCTTGGCGCTGCTGCCGGGCGGTAGCGCGCCGTCCACGGTGACGCGCATCGATTTGGGCTTGCGCTGCAACAGGCACTGCGTGGCCAGCACATGGCCGACTTCGGTGGTGCCGATGCCGAACGCCAGCGCGCCGAAGGCGCCGTGGGTGCTGGTGTGGCTGTCCCCGCACACGATGGTCTTGCCGGGCTGGGTGAGGCCCAGCTCCGGGCCGATGACGTGCACGATCCCGCGCCGCGGATCGCCGAGACCGAACAATTCGATCTCGTGCTTTTGCGTGTTGGAGATCAGCCGCGCGACCTGCGCCTCGGCCTGATCGGTGGCATAAGGCAGCTTGCCGTCGGCCCCGGCGGGGCCGTGGTCGAGACGGGCCCCGTCCCGCAAGCCGACATGCCGGCCCTCTACCGGGTCGCGGACTTGCTGGCCTTCCCGTCCCGGAAGGAGGGCTTCGGCCTGTGCGTGCTGGAGGCG
>JBELIU010000060.1:0-13517 GCA_042090735.1 Novosphingopyxis sp.
AGCAGGATCTGAAGGGCAGGCCCGGCGCCAAGCGTGTCGAGGTGACGGCCAGCGGCAAAATCGTGCAGGAGCTTACGACCCGCTCGGACGTGCCGGGCAAGCCCGTGCAGCTCGCGCTCGACATCGATCTGCACCATTATGCCGCGCGCCGCCTGGGGCAGGAATCGGGCAGCGTCGTCGTAATCGATTGCGAAACCGGCGGCATCCTGACCATGGCGTCGATGCCCAGCTTCGATCCCAACAGCTTCTCCGACGGCATCGGCGTGAGCGAATATAAGTGGCTGCAGGCGGACGATCACGTACCCTTGCGCAACAAGGCGCTGAAGGGCCTTTATCCGCCCGGCTCCACGGTGAAGCCCAGCCACGCGATGGCGTTCATGGAGAACGGCATCGATCCGGACGAAAGCATTATCTGCGGCGGCGGACGGCGCATCGGCAACCGCTTCTTCCACTGCTGGGGCAATCACGGCGTGGTCGATATGGCCAAGGGCATCTACCAGAGCTGCGACAGCTATTTCTATCACTTTGCCCAGAAGGTTGGTTTCGAAAAGGTGGCCGCATTTGTCGATCAGCTCGGCATGGGACAGGAATTTCCCCTGCCCGTCACCAGCCAGTTCTACGGCACGGTGCCCAGCCCCAGCTGGAAGGAAAAGAAGTTCGGCAAGCCTTGGCAGACCTATGACACGGTGAACGCCAGCATCGGCCAGGGTTATTACCTCGCCAATCCGTTGCAGCTTGCGGTGATGTGCGCGCGCCTTGCCACCGGCAAGAAGCTGATGCCGCATCTGGTGATGGATCAACAGGCCCCGCCGCCCGCCAGCCTCGGTTTCCCCGAAGACCATATCGTGCGCGTACGCAATGCGATGTCTGACGTGGTGAACGGCCCCGGCACCGCGGGCCGTGCGCGCCTGCCGCTCGATAACGTCAAGCTCGCCGGCAAGACCGGCACCGCGCAGGTGGTCAGCCTGTCGCGCGGCGACGGCAAGAACACCATTTGGAAATATCGAGACCACGGCCTCTTCATTGCCTTCGCGCCGTTCGACAATCCGCGCTATGCCTGCGCCACGGTGATCGAACATGGCGGCGGATCGGGCGCGGCCTATCCGGTGGCGCGCGACGTGCTCCTCTATCTCTACGATCGCCAGAAGGCGATGGATTCGCTCCTTGCGCTGGAAAAGCAGTGGGGCGGCGATATCGAACAGCGCATGGCGCGGGATCTTGCCCTGTTCCGCGCGCGGCAAGGCGGCGAAGCGCAATCCGACGGCAAGGCAGCGGAGCAATCGACATGAGCACGCGCCCCGGCAGCATCGTCCCCGCGCCCATAGCGGAGCTTCCCTGGAAGCTGATCCTTACCCTGTTCTGCCTGGCCGGTTTCGGCGGGGTGGTGCTCTACAGCGCCGCCGGTGGCCATCTGATGCCATGGGCCGCGCCCCATCTCGTCCGCTTCACGGTGGCGCTCGCTCTTGCCATCGGTATCTCGCGCTTCTCGCCCGATTTCTGGAAGCGTCTTACCTTCCCGATCTACGGCGTGGTGCTGGCGATGCTGCTGCTGGTGGAACTGCTCGGCCAGATTGGCGGCGGTAGCCAGCGCTGGCTGAACCTGGGCGTCATCACGCTGCAACCGTCGGAGCTGATGAAGCCCACGATCGTGCTGGCCGTCGCCTTGTTCTTCGATCGCCTGCCGCCCAGCAAGCTCTACACCTTCGATGCGATCTGGCCGCCGCTCGTGCTCATGGGCCTGCCCAGCGCGCTCGTGCTACTGCAGCCGGATCTCGGCACCACCATCACGATCGTGGCGGGCGGCGTGGTCGTCGCCTTCATGGCAGGTCTGCCGATGCGGCTGTTCGTCGGCGCAGGCGCGGCCATCGCGGTGATCGCACCGCTCGCCTTCTTCTTCGTGCTGCACGATTATCAGCGCGGCCGCGTGACCACTTTCCTCGATCCATCCGCCGATCCGCTGGGTGCGGGCTATCATATCAGCCAGTCCAAGATCGCGATCGGATCGGGCGGCCTGTGGGGCAAGGGCTTCCTCAACGGCACGCAGAGCCATCTCAATTATCTGCCCGAAGGCCATACCGACTTCGTGTTCGCCACGATGAGCGAGGAGTGGGGCCTGATGGGCGGCATCGCCATCCTTATCGGCTTCGCCCTGCTGTTCCGCTGGGGCTTCGCCGTCGCGTTGCGCGCCAACACGCGCTACGGAAAACTGGTTGCGGCGGGCCTCACGACGACGATTTTCTTCTACGTCGCGATCAACCTGATGATGGTGATGGGCCTTGCCCCCGTGGTCGGTATTCCCCTGCCCTTCCTCAGCCATGGCGGGAGCTCGATGCTGACGATCATGATCTGTATCGGCCTCATCATGTCGGTCGATCGCAAGCCCGGCCGACGCGGCGGCGCGTTCTCCTGAAGCCGACGGAATTTTTATACGGGGCAGTGCATTCAGGCGCTTGACAATGCGGCTGCTATGAACCAAATGCCCCCTTCCCAAGCGCGTCTCAACAGGCGCCGCAGCCATGGGGACGCATAGCTCAGTTGGTAGAGCAGCTGACTCTTAATCAGCGGGTCCTTGGTTCGAGCCCAAGTGCGTCCACCACCTACCCTCCTGAAAGACAATAGAAACCTTAGGGCCTTGCCTCTCAGGAGGTGATGGGGGTGCGAGTGGCAACCGCTAGATGAACGCACCGCTTCACACTATCCGGTCTTTCCGCCCGCCGTATTCGACTGTTCGCCAGCCGCAACGAAGGCCTCTAGATCGCAGGGCCGATAGCGGACCAGCCGCCCGCCCAGCTTCACGAAGACCGGGCCTCCCCCTTCATAGCGCCAAGCCTCTAAGGTCCGTCTGGTCGTGCCTAGGCAGGCCGCAGCCTGTTCGGTGGTAAGGAGAGGCTCAAACATGGGAGGCCTCCCCGTTTGCAATGGGGGCGTTGGCCCGCTTAGCCCCCCGTAAGGGGGGACTGGCGTTGGTTTCCTCACCTATATGCAGAGGCTCAGAGATTTTTGCTGCATTTTGCCGAGGCGAGTGGAGAGACCTACTACGCATTGTCGCCGCCATCAGCATTCTCGACCCTGACGATGTTATCAGCGAGGATATAGCGTTTCCGCTGGTCCCCCTTTCGGGCGCTCGATGGATCGACGGTCCTTACATCGAAACCCAACTTCCGCATCTCGCAGAGGCGAGACTGCGCTTGGTCAATATCCGTCTCATTCACCAGCTCCCGTGTGGTCACCATCCGGCCACGCTCTCTCTGCTCGAAGAAGTAGACTGCAATCTTGACATACTGAGGCCGCGAAAGAGTAATCGGCCCACCGTCCGGCAGTGAGCGAAAGGTCAGAGAGTTCGAGGGATTCCAGTGGCTAGCCATGGCATAGGCCTCCTGTTCGAGACCGCTACCGAACGTTTTAGGGGGCAGCGGTAAAGATGCCGCTTCCTGACGATCTCCCACGGGCTTGGTGTGGAAGTGCCCGCCCGACGATTTCCAGCCGCTTGGCATGGTCAGGCTTCAAGGATGTGCCTCGGTTGCTTTGGACAGGGAACAACCGACAGCCTATCTCCGCGTAGCGCCAAAGCGCCATGTCCAGTTAGGAGGTGGGTTGCTCGGTTTGCGTTTCAAGAGGCGGTCGTAGTCAGGAGTAGTTGGTTGGACAGAAAGGTGTGGGAACGACTGCTGCGGTTTGAGAGCCGAGACTATCTTGCTCGCTTCTACAAGAAGAAGCACGGGCGAGACCTCAACGCTCAAAGGGCACGGGAGATAGGGGCCTGCTTTTCTCAGGGCAGGGACTACTTTTCCGCCGCGTCAAAAGCCTCAGAAACCGTTAAGCCGCTGCTGATCTACTACGGGGTCGCCTCACTTTGCCGTGGTGCTACGATGCTGCGTAACAAAGAGAAGAAGGAGGAGAGCCTTACACCGGGACATGGGTTGGTTACGGTCGGCTGGGCAGAGACACTGAGTGGCGGTATCGGGAAGCTGCTTCTTTTGGAGGTAGAGGCCACCAAGGGAACGTTTACCGAATTTGTCGAAGCTCTTGGCAATGGCCAGTCCTATGCTTGGCTAAACCCGAACCTCCAGACGGGCCGTTTCCGCAAAGATTACGGAGCGCCATCGTTTCTGACGGATGGGACTAAACTGAGCTTGGGGGACCTTCTATCGAGAGAGCGCGAGCTTGCAGCCGAATTTGAAATTGCAAATGACGGGTGGGGCAACACAGATTTCGGTCGGGTGCTAGCACTAGAGGACCGGGTTCGGGTCCATTTTATGACCATCACAGGAGACGATAGGGTGGCCGGGCTGAAGGCCTATCAGTTTCCGGCGAGCGCGGTCTATTCTCAGCAGCCTGACCCGATCCATGGAACGTTGCCGACAGCGTGTGTCGAGATGCTGGCAGAGGGCGAAGCGCGCAAGGAACTATTACCGATGGCGTATAAGCAAGACACACAGGTGGGATGGCTAGTCCGGCCATTTGCCAATGGGGACAACCTGATCGACATACACCGCCTCGTCATCGAGTCGTATATTCTCGGAATGCTATGCCGCTATTTTCCGTCCAAGTGGATGGCGTTATTGGGTAGCGACAAAGGGGATATTGCCCGCTCAGTCATCCTTGCTGCGATAGACCGCATCGAAAGAGAATTTCCCAAGCTACTCACCGACCAGTTGCCTGGTTAAAGACCACCCCCTCCCCTTAAACCCCTCCCCCTGCCACCTTAGGGGAGGACCCTCTCTGCTGGAGACCCTCCGACAGGAGATAGTATCAGCAGGATATTGATAGGAGGATGGTGGAGGTAGGGGTGTCTCTTCCTAGGGGTAGCCCTGGGGCGGCTGGCAAGGCGCGCTAAAGATGCCGATGCTGGGAGGCCGCAAACGGGGTCTCTTATATAGTAGCTAGGAGTGGCACAGCTATGCACCGGTATAGCCGGGACCTACCGCAAAAGGTCCGTCTGCCACTGCCTCAATTACCTGCACACCTCCCCCTTCATCACCATTTAGATTTACGAGCAGCACCCGCTCCTCCTGCGGGAAAACCATTGCGTGCTCTGATAGAAGGCTAACAAATTCACTCCTCCACCGGGCCACCAGCGAGAGGTCATAAGCCTTCTGCTCACCTGCAACAGCATGTTTGAGGCGGCCACGATGAAGGGCATTATCAACCTGATTGTAGATGGTCTTGAGGCGCTCTCTGTCCATCCTCCCTTCCTCGATCACCTCAAAATGGAAGATTCCATCTTCACCTCTGGTTGCCCTCACAGGAACAGGAAAGCAGAAGGGATTAATCCCTACAAGGCGGCTGAAAATGTTGTCGGCCCGATAAGCCTTGAGAAGGTCGCGACCCAGACCAAACGAGTGGTGCGCAGAAAGGGCCGACAGAGCGATAAGCTCGCAAATGAAGCGAGTATGCAGGAACGTTTGTTCGGCCTCAAACACCGCAGTATTTTCGTCGGCGTTCGCCGCGACCCAATCCAGCCGCTGACGTATATCTCCTAGCCTAGCTTTAACTTCCTGCATGAAGGCGGCGTAGACACCCGTGGGATTGAAAGCCTCAGCCATTCCAACCTCTCAAAGCGTCGATTGATAGTCTTAGCTAGGCGGAGAGCGCAACAAGTCCCCCGCTTCCACCTTCAAAGCCCTCGCTAACAGTCCAAGAGCATGGACGGATGGATTGCGTGTCCCTCGCTCCAGATCGGAGAGGTAGCTGCGGGTCATGCCCGCCTCCTCAGCCACTTCCTCTTGCGTCCGGCCTTGGCGCAACCGCTCTCTCCGCACGTTCTCTCCAAGCAAGCGCACCAAGTCCATGCGCCGGGTTGACACGATTGGTGAACGCGGGTCTGTAAACCAGCCGTGTCACTGGCAGCATTGGATGGAACATGAAGCACGGCGTCTTATCTCACCGGATCGCTCTGGCTTGCTATGCTTTCACCGGGGTCGCCATCCTCATATCGCTTCTTCTTGAAGACGATGTTCCCCTGAGCATGGGATGGACGCTGGGGACGTTGAATGCGCTATGGCAGCAGCAGCCCTGGGTGTTCGTAATTGGCTTAGTGGTTCTGAGCGGGATGGTGGGATACCGCTATGGCAAGGAAGATAGACAGAAAGGCGACCAATTCCGCGATCAGCTTGATTTTCTTTGGAAGGACAACTTCACAGCAGAGGAAATTGCGGAACTGAGACTCAAGCTCGTCTTGTCAGGGAGCGAGCGGGACAACGCCCAAGGTCGCATCTATGACCGGATACGAAGAGCAACCGAGCCGCCCAAGGTGTTCCACATTCGCTAGGCGCTGTTTCGCTCAGCCCCCACCATCCTCTCGCCAGCAGCCCTGAGGCCTTCACGCTGCACGGAGTCCTCCAGGGTAGCATATCGGGCCGTAGTGCTCGCCTGTGTATGCCCTAGCGCCTTCCCGACCGTAGCCAGTGTGGAGCCACCTGAAAGCATGAAACTGGCGAGGGTGCGCCTCAGGTCGTGTAGTCTCACGCCTTCGAGGCCCGCCAAAGTAGTTATCGCCTTCCAAGGATGCTTAAGGTCGGCACGGGGTCCAATGCCCGCAGCATCTCCCGTCTGTATGTCCACCGGAGCCGATTTGCGGCGCTTCTCAGTGCTGCCGGGGAAGAGATAGACTGAGTGGCTCTTGCGCTTCGCCATTGCCCTCACGGTGTCCAAGGCGGGACCCTCCAATTCCAAGCGATGGATGCGCTTAGTTTTGGTGTGCGCGGACGGCTTCTGCCACAGCCCCCGCTCTAGATCGAACTGTGACCACTCGGCCTTGAGAACCTCTTGGAGGCGCGCACCCGTGAACAACAGGAGGCGGATTGCATCGGCGGCCTCTCGATCCGTGGCGCACCACTCGGTATCCGGCAAAGGGGTAGTCTTGTAGGAGACCGTCTCAGGATCGTCCTCAGGTGATACTGGCCGGAGACCAGCCGCATAATCCTCACAGGCTTTCAGCAGTAGCCTCACCTGCCCTTCGCTCAGGTTCTGCCAACGTTGGTCCTCAGGGAACTTGCGGACGCCCTTGCAAGGGTTGTCAGTCCTCCACCCTCTCTCGATCCCAAGGGCAAACATCTTGCTTAGGAACGCAAGGAGGCGGTTAGCCTGATAGACCCCCTTGTTGCCCTTAGCGATGCCAGCCGCACGGGTCTCACCATGCAGCTTGCGAATTTCGGTAATGGTGACAGCCTCCACCTTCCTCGACCCCATAGCTTCGATTGCGATGCGAGAGAGCTGCCGAGCATGGCGGATGGTGGCTGGCCTAAGGGCCTGTGAGGGAGCGTAGTCCTCTAGGTAGACCTTGGTGAGGTCTTCGACGGTAGGAGCGTTCCTTGCCGCATTCTCAGCCTCCCTTGCCGCCCTCTCTTCTTCCTGAGGGTCTATCCCCGCCCTCACCTTCCGCAGCACCTCACGGGCTAAGTCCCGCGCCTCTTGCACCGTCAGCGTGGGGAACGCTCCAAGGGCCTTCATGCTCGATTTGCCGAAGATGCGATACGAGGCGACAAAGCGCCGGGTCCCGCTTTTGGAGACCACCAGGCGAAACCCCCTTACCTCGCTATCGGAGATAGTCTGCCCCGGCTGGGCAGCCTCCACCACAGTCTTTGTAAGGCGGGTATCTGAGAGCTTTGGCACGAGAGCCTCCCTTGCGGTTACGCCGCTCTTGTAGCGCAAGAAAGCTCAACGCGATAGATGAATAACCGCATGATAACCGCAAAACAGCCCGAGCTGCCAAGGACAGAAGCGTGCCAGACCGTAGCGAAACCGCCCTAACTGTCTGTAGACATGGGATAGAATGAAAGCAGGCCGCATTAGCCAGAACTACGCAGAAGCGATGACACGCTCACTCTTAATCAGCGGGTCCTTGGTTCGAGCCCAAGTGCGTCCACCATTTTTTCCTTCTCACATCGCCTTCATCCGGTCTCGCGCAGGCGGGATGTGGGCGCTATGGCTTGGCTGATGTGATGGCTGGCGGAGCGGCGGACTTATGAGATTGGCGCGTTTTTCGGTGGGCGACCGGCCTTTGCTGGGGGTTGTCGTGGATGGCGGCGTGGTTGGGATTGCCCGGCATCTCCCGGCGCTGCCCGACATGATGACGCAGCTGATTGCAGGCTGGTCCGAGCATCGCGATGCTGTTGCCGGGCTGGCGCGGCATGAGCCCGACCATGCGCTTGAGGATGTCCGTTTCCTCGCGCCTGTCGAGCGGCCGGGCAAGATCATGGCGATCGGGCTGAACTATGCCGATCACATCGCCGAAACGGGACGAGACACGCCGTCCGCGCAAACTTGGTTTGCCAAGATGTCGAGCGCGATCAACGGTCCGTTCGATCCGATCCAACTGCCCCGTGTGTCCGAACAGCTTGATTACGAGGCGGAGCTGGTGGCGGTGATCGGCAAGCGTTGCCGCCATGTGGCGCGAGAGGACGCGGCTGGCGTCATTTTCGGGCTGATGGCGGGTAATGATGTGAGCGTGCGGGACTGGCAGCGCAAAAGTTCGCAATTCGTGATCGGCAAGAGCTTCGACAGCCATGCGCCCGTCGGCCCGTGGATCGTGACGAGCGATGCGATCGACCCGCACGGCCTTTCCATTCGCTGCGATGTAAATGGGGAGCGGCGGCAGGACAGCGATACCTCCCATCTGATCTTCGATCTGTACGACCAGATCGCGGAGCTTAGCGCGGCCATGACGCTGGAGCCGGGCGACCTGATTTTCACCGGTACGCCGTCCGGCGTCGGCATGGCGATGGATCCGCCATGCTGGCTGAAAGATGGCGATGTCGTGCGGGTGGAGATCGAGGGTATCGGCGCGATCGATAACCGCGTGGAGGCGGAGACGCGCTGAGGCGCTTTAACGCAGTTGGCTGTCCTTGCTGCCGCGGCGGTTGAAGCCGCTGGCTACCCTCGCCTTGTCACGCTTGGCCTGACATTCCACGCAGGTGCGCACGCCGGGAATGGCCGCGCGCCGCTTCTCCGGAATGTCCTCCCCGCAGAGATCGCAGAAGTCGGCGCTTTCCCCCTTCGGCATGCGTGAGCGCGCCTCGGCGACGGCATCGCTTACCGTGTCGTCGATTTGATCCTGTACGGCACCGTCGCGCGCCCAACCACCTGCCATCCGGCCCTCCTGTCTATTCCATGGATATGGGAACGCCGGTGGCTGCGCGCAAATGCCGGCTAAAGCAGTGCGATGCTGCGACGCAGCGGAACGAGAGTGCCGCCGGTCGGTTTGCAGAGAGACTCCTCCTGACATTTGAAAGGCTTTTTATGACCGACCGCAGCCTGCTGTTCGAACCCTTGCGCCTGGGCGATCTCGTCCTGCCCAACCGCGTGCTTATGGCGCCGCTTACCCGCAACCGGTCCCATAGTGACGGCAGGCCCAAGGAGTGGGCTGAAACCTATTATCGCCAGCGCGCGGCGGCGGGCCTCATATTTACAGAGGCAACCCAGATCAGCGCGATGGGCAAAGGCTATCTCGATACGCCGGGCATCTACACCGACGCACATGTCGAAGGCTGGAAGACGATCGTCGATGCCGTCCATGCGGGCGGAGGACGCATCTTCTGTCAGCTCTGGCATGTGGGCCGCATCAGCCATGTCTCGCTTCTGCCGGAGGGCAAGCAGCCGGTTTCCTCCAGTGCGGTGCAGGCCGACGCGCAGACCTATACCGCCAACGGGTTCGAACAGGTGAGCGAGCCGGTCGCGCTGGATGCCGAAGGAATCGCGCAGACGATCGAAGATTTTCGCCATGCAGCCGAATGCGCGCGCCGCGCCGGTTTCGACGGCATCGAGGTGCACGCAGCCAATGGCTATCTGCTCGACCAATTCCTGCAGGACGGCGTCAACAAGCGCGACGATCGCTATGGTGGGTCGATCGAAAACCGCATGCGCCTGCTGGAAGAGGTTCTCGACGCCGTCGTGAACGAATTTCCGAAGGAGCGGATCGGCGTCCGGCTGTCGCCACTCGCACAGGCCAGCGACATTTCGGATAGCGACCCCGAGGCATTATTCTCCGCGGTCTACAAAATGCTATCCGATCGCGATCTGGCCTATCTCCACGTCGTCGAAGCCTTCCCGGGCAGCGATGGCGATAGCGAGCAGCATGCCCTGATCCGGCGCCTGCGCGAGAAATATGACGGCGTTTATATCGCCAATGGCGGTTATGATGCCGACAGTGCCGTGCGGGAAATCGAAGGGTGGAACGCAGACGCCGTCACCTTCGGCCGTCCGTTCATCGCGAACCCGGACCTGCCGGAGCGTTACCGCCGCGATGCCGCTCTCAACGAGCCCGATCCGGACACCTTCTACGGCGGGGACGAGACTGGCTATATCGACTATCCGTTTCTCGACGAGCCGCGCTGAGTATGCGGGGCGCTGGATCTATCCCCAGCGCTCCGTCCAACCTTTCGTCACGGTGACGATGTCGCCAAGCTTCGCGTTGGCGAACAGCTTGGCGGCGAAACCATCCGGAACGCCAACGCAGCCATGGGTTGCGTAGCGATTATCGACTTCGGAACTGTGCACCGCCACACCGTCCCAGGTCAGCCGCAGCATATAGGGCATCGGCGCGTCGTAGAGGTTCGAGACGTGATCGATGTCCTTTTCCAGGATGGGAAAGGTGCCGAGCGGGGTGGGCTTGTGATCGGCGCCGTAGATGATCGTGGCACGGCCGATCTCGTATCCGCCGCGGTAGGCGTAGATCTGCTCGCTATCGATATCGACCACGAGCCGGAGCGGGCCGGCAGGCGCGCGCCCTTCATCCCAGATCCATTCGCCAGATTTCAGCGGGGCTGGCAGCGTGCGGACGGTCGTGGGCTGAAATTCGCCGCTCTTCGACGCGGTCTTTGCCTTTGCAGGCTTCGCCACCGGCGCGTTCAGCTGCCGCTGCTCGCCCGCATCGGCGGCCTGTTCGTTGATCGTTCGATTGGCGGGACGCCGCTGCTGTGCGGGCTGATCCGCCGTCTCGCGGATGAAGCGGTCCTGCCCTGCGCGCGTTTGCGCCTCGGCGCTTTCATCGCCCGTCATGCTGACCAGCGCGAACGTCACGCCGAAGAGGATCGGCAAAACAATCAGCATCTGAAGCGCGAACCGGGCAAGTCTCATGATGGCCATTCCGATAATATGACAGCTCCGCCCGGCCATGCCAATCGTGCCCGCGTGCCCGTGTCAGTCAGGGACGATAGCCTGCCAACCGTTAACGCCCCTTGGCCATGGGCAAAAAAAGGCGCGCCCGGAAAGCCGGACGCGCCCCATTTTTACATCATGTGATCCGCGGCGGATCAGAAGCTGCCGCGCACCGTCACGCCGTAGGTCCGCGGCTCGGCGAGGAAGGCCGAGTAGGTCTGCTGCGACGCCACGAACGAGGTGTTGAAGGCAACCTGCGTGTAATCGATGTTGAACAGGTTCTGCGCCCACAGCTCGATCGAGTAACGGTTTTCCGGGGCGCGGATGCCGATACGGGCGTTCACGATGGTGAAGCCATCCTGCTCCTTGCCGTACAGCAGATCCGATCCGGTGTTGTAATCGGCCACCGTGCGGACGTTGGCATAGGCAAGGCCGGTCCAGCCGCTGTTGCCGATCGGCGGGGTCCAACTGGCCGAAGCCGTCGCGGTGATAGCCGGGGCATTGGACAGACGCTCGCCAGGAAGCAGGCGAAGAGCCGGATCCAGCGGGGCACCGTTGTCGTTGCCGATCAGATTATCTTCGTAACGCGTGTCGGTGTAGGTCAGACCCGCGGTGAAGTTGAGATACTGGCTCGGGTTGATCGTGCTTTCCAGCTCGACACCCTGGGCCAGCACACCGAACTTCACATCATCCGGGTTGCAGCTGCCGGTCAGGCCGAAGGCATCGGTGTCGGCCCCGTTCAGATCGCTGCTGCAGGCATTGATGTTCTGCACCAGGAAGACCGAACCGTTGAAGGTGTTCAGCTGGAAGTTCGAGAACTGCTGACGGAATGCGGCAATGCCGAGCGAGAACTCACGCGTACCGTATTTCGCACCGATTTCGAACGCATCCACCGTCTCCTGCGCGAATTGCAGGTTGTCGGTGCTGGCCAAAGCATTCGGCCCCACGACGACGGAGATGTTGCTCGCGCCGAGCGTATCGGCCGGCGAGAAGAACGTGCCCGTGATGGCCGAACGATCGAGGTTGAAACCACCCGCCTTGTAGCCGCGCGAATAGCTGCCGTAGAGCAGCAGATCGGGCGTCGGCTTGTAGCTGAGGATCGCGGTTCCGGTGAGTTCCTCCTCATTGCGGCGATCGTTGAACGTCGCCCCGTCGAGTTCGGACGTGCTGTTACCCTGACAGGACAGCGAGATGATGCCGCCCGCCAGCCCGGCGAGAGGTGTGCTGAGCAGCGGAGCCAGCAGGCCGCGGTTCTGCGGACAGATGGTGTTGTCGTTGCCGATCAGGGCATCGAAGCGCTTGGTTTCGTTCGTGTAGCGCAAACCAAGCGTCAGATCGAGCTTGTCGGTGACGTGGATGATGTTGTGCGTGAACGCCGCGAAGCTCTCGCTGTTCTGCTTATAGATATCGCCGGTAGAACCCAGATCGTTCAGGCGAGCCAGGTTGCTGAGGCCTGCGAGGATCAACGGCGTTGCAGGACCGAAGGCAGCGGGACGACCCGGTACCTGACCGGCGAGAAGCGCACGTCCACCGGGGCTCAGACAGCCAGTGCCGCCAGGCGCCGCGAGTGCGGGATTAATGGCGTTGACGATGCGGCACGGAGCGAAAGCACCATATTGCGTGCCGAAGCGCAGATTGTCGCGCACCACCAGGTCTTCGTTCGCGTAGAAGCCGCCGACCAGCCAGTCGAGCTTGTCATCGAACAGCGAACCCTGGAAGCGCAGTTCCTGCGTGAAGGTGTGGAACTGACGGGCACCGGCATTCTCGGTGGGCGCACGGTAGAGGATATCCACCTGCGTATAGTCCGTGTCCGAGCCCTGATAGTTGTTATATTCGCGGTAGCCGGTGATCGACGTCATATCGACATTGCCGAGATCGTAATTCACCTCGAGCGAGAGACCGTAATCCTTGGTCTGCCCTTCAAAGCTACGGCCGGGCGTGACGTAGATGTCGCGATCGAACGTGCCGCTGTTGAGCGCGGCCGGATTCTGACCGAGGCCGAGCAGCACCGGAATGATCGGGTTCGCGGTGCTGGTCAGCGGCGGGCTGCCGGGGACGGGGCGCGCGAAGGAATCGAGGCCGGGGCTGATACGTGAAAGCGGCGCCGAGTCAGGCTGCACGAAGGTAGCCGCGCAGCAGGCTTCGTTCTTTTCCGAATAATCGGCAACGAGGCGCGCGGTGAGCAGCTCATTGGGTTCGAACAGAAGCTGGCCGCGAACGAGGTAACGGTCACGGTCGTTGATGCGCACATCGTTGACCACGTCCTTGTAGAAGCCGTCGCGCTTGAAATAGACGCCGTCGACGCGCGCGGCGAGCGTGTCGCCGAGCGGCAGGTTCACGCCGGCTTCGGCACGGATCGCGTCGTAATTGCCGTAGGTGAAGGCACCGTAGCCGCTCAGATCGAACAGATCGGAAGAGCA
>JBELIU010000313.1:0-2545 GCA_042090735.1 Novosphingopyxis sp.
AGCAGCTCGCCCACCGAACGCACGCGGCGGTTGCCGAGATTGTCGATATCGTCGATCTCGCCCTTGCCGTCCTTCAGGTCGACCAGTTCTTTGACTACGGCGAGGATGTCTTCGGTACGCAGCGTCGTCACCGTGTCCTCGGCATCGAGGTCGAGGCGCATGTTCAGCTTCACGCGGCCCACGGCCGAGAGATCATAACGCTCGGAATCGAAGAACAGGCCTTCGAACAGCGCGTCGGCGGTCTCACGGGTCGGCGGTTCGCCGGGGCGCATGACGCGGTAGATCGCGTCGAGACCCATGTCGCGGTTTTCGGCCTTGTCGGCTTTCAGAGTGTTGCGGATCCAGGCGCCCGTGCTGAAGTGATCGATGTCCAGCAGATCGAGCTTCTTGATCTTCGCGTTGTCGAGCTTTTCCAGGTTCTCGGCGGTGATTTCGTCACCGGCCTCGATGTAGATTTCACCCGTCTTCTCGTTGATCAGGTCGAACGCGCTGTAGCGGCCGAAGATTTCTTCGGTCGGGATCAACAGTTCTTCCATGCCGTCGCTCTGCGCCTTCTTGGCGGCGCGGGGCGTGATCTTCTGGCCAGCGGCGAATACGACTTCGCCGGACTTCGCATCGACGATGTCGAAGGCAGGCTTCTGGCCGCGCCACGATTCGGCAACGAACGGAATCTTCCAGCCGTCCTTGGCGCGCTCGAACGATACGCGGTCGTAGAAATGATCGAGGATTTGCTCGTCATCCATGCCGAGCGCATAGAGCAGCGTGGTCACCGGCAGCTTGCGCTTGCGGTCGATACGCACGTTGACGATGTCCTTGGCGTCGAACTCGAAATCGAGCCAACTGCCGCGATAGGGGATCACGCGCGCGGCGAAGAGGAACTTGCCGGACGAGTGCGTCTTGCCGCGGTCATGGTCGAACAGCACACCGGGGCTACGGTGCATCTGCGAAACGATGACGCGTTCCGTGCCGTTGATGAAGAAGGTGCCGTTCGACGTCATGAGCGGCATGTCGCCCATGTACACGTCCTGCTCCTTGATATCGAGGACCGAGCGGGCCTCGGTGTCGGGATCGACCTCGAACACGATAAGGCGCAGCGTCACCTTCATCGGCGCGGCATAGGTGATGCCACGCTGGCGGCATTCCTCGACGTCGAACTTGGGATCTTCCAGTTCGTAATGCACGAAATCCAGCTCCGACGTGCCGGCGAAATCGCGGATCGGGAAGACGCTGCGCAACGTCTTTTCCAGCCCGGACACATAATCGATGGATGGATCGGAACGCAGAAACTGCTCATAGCTCTCGCGCTGAACCTCGATCAGGTTCGGCATCTGGATGACTTCGTGAATATCACCGAAGATCTTCCGGATGCGCTTCTTGCGCGTTGGAACATCGACCATCGTGTCGGGGAGCTTGGTTGCCATGTCGGTTTGTGCCTCGTTGAGCCGCAATGAATGTCTCGAAGCGCTTGGGCCCGAATACGCGAGAAAGCCACACGGCGTACTCCCCGGAAGGAGGCCTGCGGCTTTTTCTAACGCATCGGTAAGACCGGCCGATCAATTCTTCAGGGGCGCTGCGCGACGGCGACCTGTCCCGATCGGGGCGGTTGAGGTTGGATATAGGGCAGGGCAGGCGCTGGGTCAAGCTGGCGGGGAACCGAATCGAGTTTGCTTGGTTTAGGGGAACAAACCGAAAACGAAGGATGCCTTGATGACCGAGCATATCGAAAATCCCAAGCTTCAGGATCACCCCGCTGACAATGCAGAGAAGGACCCGGAAAATTGGGTGACCGGTGATGAGCCGATGACCGGAGCGCAAAAAAGCTACCTCACCACGCTGTGCGAGGAAGCGAAGGTGGAGCTGCCTGAAAAAGGCATGACCAAGGCGGAGGCCTCGGAACGGATCGACGAGCTGAAAACCAAGCTGGGGAAGTAAGCACTCGCAGGCACGCCGGTGAAAAACCGCCGCTTCAGCAGAGGCTGGAGCGGCGGTTTCCATATTAGCAGGTAGCGTCGAATGGCTTCAGATCACTGCGAGCTGCCGGTTGGTGAGCTTGCCGCCATATTGCTTCTGCAGCCGCACCTTGCGGGCCAGATCTTCGATGATGACCTTGGAAAAATCGACGTCGGTCAGATCCTCAATATAGCTGAGGCCGCCCGGCGTATCGACATTCACTTCCATCATCTTGTCGCCCGCGATGTCGAGTCCGGCGAGATACATGCCGTCGTCGATCAGCTTGGGGCCGACGATTTCCGCGACTTTCAGCATTTCCTCGGTCGGATCGACCATCTTCACGCCGCCCCCGGCCGAGATGTTGGAACGCATGTCCTCGGTCTGAGAGAAGCGATGCATGATCGCATAACAATCATCCACCTTCAGCGGCCGCCCGTTGAGCGTGATCATGCGGATGTCGCCCTCCGCCGCGGCCGGCAGATATTCCTGGATGATGGCATAGCCATCGCGCGTCACCGCTTCGATGATCTGGTTGAGGTTCTGCTTGTTGTTCTTGTCGATGATGAAGACGCCTTGGCCGCCCGAACCTTGCAGC
>JBELIU010000061.1:0-13181 GCA_042090735.1 Novosphingopyxis sp.
GCCCGGCCACATCCACCCCATCCTCGGTTTCACCGCGATCCTGTGCATCGCCGTTGCGGCCGGTGCCAGTGGCGCGCTCAACATGTGGTACGAGGCCGATCTCGATGCCAAGATGAAGCGCACCCGTGGCCGTCCGCTTCCGGCGGGCCGCATGAACCGCGATGCCGCGCTGCAGTTCGGCCTGATCCTGTCGGGCTTTTCGGTCGCGACCATGGGGCTGGCCGTCAATTGGCTCTCGGCCGGATTGCTCGCCTTTTCGATCTGGTTCTACGCCGTCGTCTACACGATGTGGCTGAAGCGCGCGACGCCGCAGAATATCGTGATCGGCGGCGCGGCGGGTGCCTTTCCGCCGGTGATCGGATGGGCCGCGGTGACCGGCGACGTCACGCTACTACCGATCCTGATGTTCGCGATCATTTTCCTGTGGACGCCGCCGCATTTCTGGTCGCTCGCGCTGTTCGTGAACGCCGATTACACCGAGGCCGGTGTGCCGATGCTGCCGGTGGTGAAGGGCCGTCAGGCGACCCGCCATCAGATCTTCTGGTACAGCTTCCCGATGGCCGCCGCGGCGATCGCGCCCGGACTGCTGGGCATGACGGGATGGCTTTACCTGGCAGGCTCGATCGCGCTCAATGCGATATTCCTCGTCTATGCCTTTGCCGTCTGGCGGAACCGGGCGGAAGACACGGCCGAGATGAAGCCGGAGAAGAAGCTGTTCGGCTATTCGATCCTTTACCTCTTTGCCCTTTTTGCGCTGCTTGCGGCGGATCGGATGTTTTTCGCATGACCGAGCCCGAGATGTCCGAGCCGCAGGACCGTGAGCTGACCCGCGAGGAATCGGATCGTATCCGTGCAGGACAGCAATCGCGCGCCAACATGCTGGCGATCGTCCTCCTCGCGCTCGCAGCGCTGTTTTTCGCAATCACCGTCGTCAAGATCGGAGGATGGCTATGACCACGCAGCCCGTCGATCCAGCTGCCGCCCGCCGCAACAAGCGCACCGGTTTCGTGATGGCAACCGTCGCCGCCGGCATGGTCGGTCTAGGCTTCGCTTCGGTTCCGCTCTATCGCATTTTCTGTCAGGCGACAGGATTGAACGGCACCGTCAGCCGCGCCGAAGCGAGCGAGCTGGATTTCAGCAAGGCGATCGAAGGCAACACCATGCAGGTGCGCTTCGATGCCAACCATCGCGGCGATCTACCCTGGAACTTCCGGCCCGAGCACCCGACCGATACGGCCACCATCGGCGCCCGGGATATGGCGATCTTCATCGCCAAGAACAATTCGGACCACGCCGTCACAGGCACGGCTACCTATAATGTCACGCCCGAGCAGGCGGCCAAATATTTCACCAAGATTCAGTGTTTCTGCTTCACCCAGCAGACGCTGCAGCCCGGCGAGCAGGTGCGCATGCCGGTGATCTTTCATATCGACCCGAAGATCATGACCGATCCCGACACCAAGACGGTGGAAGAGATCACGCTCAGCTACACCTTCTACCCGGTAGACCCGGACAAACAGGGCGGCTAAGGCTGCCATCAACACAGCACGCGCGCATCGAACGAACGCGCGATAAAGGACCACAGGGAAGCGACACAGACCATGGCCGGTACCAAGAACCACGATTATCATATTCTGCCGACCTCGCCCAATCCGCTGATCGGCAGCGTGGCGGCGATGGTCATGTTCTTCGGCCTTGTCCGCTGGATGCACGACATGCCCTACGGCGTGGCGATCTGGGCGGTCGGCGTCGTGGGCGTGATCTACACCTTCTTCGCATGGTGGGGCGACGTAATCGCGGAAAGCCATGCCGGCGACCATACCCCGGTTGTGCAGCTCCACCTGCGTTACGGCATGATCCTGTTCATCGCCTCCGAAGTCATGTTTTTCGTCGGCTGGTTCTGGGCCTGGTTCGATTTCTCGCTGTTCCCTTCGTCGGCTGAAGTGATCGGCGGTCAGTGGCCGCCGGCGGGCGTCGAGGTGCTCGATCCGCTCAAGCTGCCGCTGCTCAACACGCTGATCCTGCTCTGCTCGGGCACGACCGTTACCTGGGCGCACCATTCGCTTTTGCATGGCGATCGTCAGGGCCTGATCCGCGGCCTGGGCCTTACCATCATCCTGGGCATCGCCTTTTCGACCTTCCAGCTGGTCGAATATATCGAAGCGCCGTTCGCTTTTGCCGGCCTCAACTATGGCTCGGCCTTCTTCATGGCGACCGGTTTCCACGGCGCGCACGTTCTGATCGGTACGATCTTCCTGATCGTCTGCCTGGTCCGCGCCATTCGCGGTGACTTCACTCCCGAAAAGCATTTCGGCTTCGAAGCGGCAGCCTGGTACTGGCACTTCGTCGATGTCGTCTGGCTGTTCCTCTTCATCGTGATCTACGTGTGGGGCGGCTGGGGCGCACCCGTCTACGGCGGGTGATCGCGCAGCGGCGGAATGTCTGATGGCGGATGAACCGCCACGCCTGATCGATGCAAGCCTGAAGGGTCTGTGCCCCCGATGCGGAGCGCGGACCCTTTATGCAGGGCTGCTGCGCTTCGCGCCCAAATGCTCGCATTGCGGACTCGACTTCAGCCGCTTCAACGTGGGCGATGGTGCGTCGGCCGCGCTGATCCTTCTGATCGAGACGTTGTTCGTCATCGCCGCCATCATCGTTCAGCTCAGCTTCTCGCCGCCCTTCTGGGTGCACATCATCCTCTGGGTCCCACTGGCGACTGCGGCCACCATCCTGGCGCTGCGCGGCAGCAAGGCGGCCATGCTGTGGCTGGAATATAAGAACGATGCGGGCGAGGGGCGCGCCGGGTGAAGTTCCCGGTACTTCCCACTATCCTGGTCGGTGCAGCGGTGGCGCTGATGATCGGCCTGGGCATTTGGCAGTTGCAGCGAAAGGCCGAAAAGGAATCGCTGCTCGCCAGCTACGCCGCCGCGGCGAACCAGCCCGCGGTCAGCTGGCAGGCGAACATGCCGCCGGGCAAGCCGCAGCTTTATCGCCGTAGCAGTGTAAACTGCATCGAAGTTCAGGGCTGGCAGACCGTAGCCGGCCGCAGCGCAAGCGGGGAAGCGGGCTTCGCGCAGGTTGCCGAGTGCAGCACCGGCGGCCTCGAAGGGCCGGGTGCCAATGTCGCGGTGGGCTGGACAGACCGGCCAGAGCCTCCGACATGGACCGGCGGGGTCGTGGATGGTGTGATCGCCCCGTTTGGCGAGGAAATCAAGCTGGTCTCCGACGGCGCGGTGCCCGGCACCAAGCCGCTTGCGCCGCCCTCGCTGGAGGATGTGCCGAACAACCATTTGAGCTACGCCGTCCAGTGGTTCCTGTTCGCCGCGATGGCCGCCCTGATTTACGTGCTGGCGTTGCGCCGCAAACAGCGGGACGATCTGGAAGGCTGAACATTCCGGCCGATCGGGCAGGGCACATCGAACCGCGCCTTAGGGTACTCCTGTCGTTAAAGATCCTTTCGAAGCCCAGCACCGCGCGCACTTGCCGCTCCGGTAAGTCGGAGCTAGTCCGCCGCGCATGGAATATATCAGCACGAGGGGGGACGCACCCGCGCTCGATTTCGAGCAGGTGACGTTGGCGGGTCTCGCGAGCGACGGGGGGCTTTACGTTCCGCGCGCCTGGCCGAGATGGAGCGCCGCCGATTTCGAGGCCTTGCACGGCCTCTCTTATGTCGAGACCGCCGTGCGGATCATGGCCGCCTTCACCGGCGATGCCCTGACAGAAGACGAGCTCCGCACGCTGGCCACCGAAGCCTATTCCGGCTTTGCGCATGACGCGGTGACGCCGCTCAAGCAGCTCGATGGACAGCAGTGGCTGCTGGAGCTGTTCCACGGCCCCACGCTTGCCTTCAAGGATGTGGCGCTGCAAATGCTGGGCGGCCTGTTCGAGACCTTTCTGGCGCGCACCGGCAAGGCGCTGACGATCGTCGGCGCGACGTCCGGCGATACCGGCTCGGCTGCGATCCAGGCGCTCGCGGGCCGCGAAAATATCGAGATCTTCATGCTGCATCCGCATGAGCGGATCACCGACGTGCAGCGCCGCCAGATGACGACGATCCACGCGCCGAACGTCCACAACATCGCGATTCAGGGCAGCTTCGACGATGCGCAGGCGATGGTGAAGCGCGTGTTCGGCGATGCGGACATGCGCGCTCAGTTCACCATATCCGCGGTCAATTCGATCAACTGGGCGCGCCTGATGGCGCAGATCGTCTATTATGTGTGGGCCGCGGTGCAGTTGGGCGCGCCGCATCGGCGCGTCGCCTTTTCCGTGCCGACCGGCAATTTCGGCGATGCGTTCGCAGGCTATGCCGCCGCGCAAATGGGCTTGCCGATCGAGCGCATCATCGTTGCCACCAACGCCAACGACATCATGCACCGCGCCTTTACGAGCGGCGACTATTCGAAGGGCGACGTCCAGGCCACTGTCGCGCCGTCGATGGATATCCAGATCGCCAGCAATTTCGAGCGACTGCTGTTCGATATGGAGGGCCGCACCGGCGGGAAGACCAAAGCACGCATGGCCGATTTCGACGGCAGCGGAAAAATGGCGATCGGCGCCGAGTTGCTGGAAAAGGCCGCGCTCTTCTCCTCCGCGCGCGCCGATGGCGACGATATGGCGATGGCGATGCGCTGGGCGCAGGAGCATTGCGGGGAGCTGATCGATCCGCACACCGCCGCCGGCCTGTATGCCGCGCGCGCCGCCGATCTGCCCGAGGGCGTGCCGGTGGTGACGCTGGCGACGGCGCATCCCGCCAAGTTCCGTGAGGCGGTGGAGCGGGCGACCGGTGTGCGGCCTGCGCTGCCGGGGCGCGTCGGCCATCTGTTCGAGCGGGAGGAGCGCTTGGATATCCTGCCCGCCGATTATGATGCGGTGAAGGATTTCATCACTGGCAAGGCCGTGCCCTCCGCTTGATGCCCGATTTTCTCACCATGATCTCCGAGCCGCGCGGCGATTACCGGCTGCTGGACAGCGGCGGCGGCCGCAAGCTGGAAGCCTATGGCGACGTTCGCGTGATCCGGCCCGAGCCGCAGGCGTTGTGGATGCCCGCGTCGGGGGACTGGTCCGCCGATGCCGAGTTCGTGCCGGGAGCGGACGAAGATGGCGGCGGCCGCTGGGAGCATCGTGGCGGCAAGGCTTCCGGCGAATGGCAGCTGAGCTGGGAAGAGGTGACTTTCGCCGCGCATTGCACGCCGTTCCGCCATTTGGGCTATTTCCCGGACATGGCGCCGGTCTGGCACTGGATGCGCGGCCGCATCGCGGACGAAGCCGATCCGGAATGCCTGAACATGTTCGGCTATACCGGCGTCGGCACGCTGGCGCTGTCTGCTGCGGGTGCGCGCATGGTGCATGTCGATGCGTCCAAGAAGTCGGTGAAGGCGGCGCGCGAAAATGCCGCGCTGTCCGGGATGGAAGACCGGCCGGTGCGCTGGATCGTCGAGGATGCGGCCAAGTTCGCCGCGCGAGAGGTGCGGCGCGGACGGCGCTATGACGGGATCATTCTCGATCCGCCTAAATATGGCCGCGGGCCGGGCGGAGAGGTCTGGCAGCTGGAAGAAGGTCTGCCCGGCCTGATCGCCGATTGCCGCGCGCTGCTGGATGCGGACAGCCGCTTCTGCTTCCTCACGGTCTATGCGGTCCGCATGTCGGCGCTCGCCATCGGGGGTCTGATGCAGGATCATTTCAGCGATCTTCCGGGCAAGGTGGAGTTCGGCGAACTGGCGGTGCGCGAAGAGGCAAGGGGGCGGCTGCTGCCGACCGCCATCTTCGCGCGCTGGAGCCGCAACTGAAGCCTTTCAGAAGGTGGCGAAGCGAGTTTTAAAACCGCGCCCGAACGGCTAAGCGGTGGCGCTTCGTCAACTGCCATCCGAACGGGTAATCCTTGACCGACCGCCTCACCCTTGAAGTGCATGATCTCGACGTGGACGTGCTGACCGGCATCTACAGCCAGGAAACGCACCTGCCGCAGCCGCTGCGCATCTCGATCAGTGCGGACCTGGCGATACATCCGCATTACGAGCCCGCCACGCCGCTGTCCGCCTCAAAAAACTATATGGACCTTCGCGAGGCCGCAACGCAGCTGCCCAAGGGCGTGCATTTCACGCTGGTGGAGGCCGTGGCGGACCATATTATCGACCGTGTGATGGAAGGGGACGAGCGTGTGGAGCGGGTGAAGGTGAAAATCATCAAGCTTGCCATCGCAGAAGCGGGCGAGGCAATCGGCGTAACGCTGGAGCGGGTGCGCAAATGAGCGGCGAAGGCCGGACCGCTCCGCTCGCCATCGTGACCGGCGGGACGAAACGCGTGGGCGCGGCGATCGCGGCGCGCCTGGCGCGGGAGGGCTATGCATTGGCCCTCACCAGCCACAGCGGCAGCGACCCAAAGGGCGATCTGGCCGCCGTGCTGAAGGCCGAAGACACGGACTGGAAGCTGTTCGACTGCGATCTTTCGGTAACGGAGGAGACCGAAGCGCTGGTGGGGCAGGTCACCGCTCACTTCGGCCGTGCGCCGGACCTTCTGGTGAATAGCGTCTCGCTCTTCGAGGATGACGACTGGACCGATATCGAGGCGGATGATCTGGACGATCTGTTCGCGGTGAACCTTTATGCGCCGGTTCTGCTCGCCCGTGCGCTGGTGAAGGCGGCGCCGGAGCCGAGCACCCCGTGCATCGTCCACATCCTCGATCAGCGCGTGCGCAACCCCAATCGCGATCAGCTGAGCTATACTCTGTCGAAGCAGGCGCTTGCCGAATCGGTGCGCACGCTGGCGGTGCAGTTCGGCACGCGTGCGCGCGTCGGCGGTGTGGCCCCGGGCCTTGTCCTGCCGACGGAGGATTATGAGGATGGCCAGCTCGATTATATCGCAGGCAAGATGCCCCTCGGCCTTCTGCCTGATCCGGACGATATCGCGCAGGCCGTCTCCTATCTGGCGGGCGCCCTCGCGGTGACGGGGCAGACCATCTATGTTGATGGCGGCGCGCACCTGACGCATTTCGCGCGCGATTTCGTGCATATGAAGCCGTCATGAGGGGCAGGCTTCTTCTCATCGGCGGCGTCTGCGCGCTGGCATCGTGCGGCGGCGATCCGATCGAAGCGGGCAGCGGCGCGAATGCTCAGCCGAAGGATAAAGGCACCACCACGCCGGTCGTGCACGAAATCAAGATCGTCGATGCGCTGGAAACGCTGCGCCAGCACCCCGACTTCACCATCTTCGCCGATCTAATCCGTCGGTCCGACTTTGCGCCGCGGCTTACCGGCAAGGCGCCGGTCACCGTGTTCGCGCCGACGGACAGCGCGTTCGACAAGCTCACCGAGGAACGGCGCAAGGCGCTGCTCGATCCCGCGCAGCGGCCCGCGCTCGCGGCCTTCGTGTCGGCGCACATTCTGGTGGGGCGGGCGAGTGCGCGCGATCTTGGCGAAGCAATCGCCCGCGCGCAGAAGGCTGGTCGACCGGCGCAATTCCGCACGCTGGCGGGCAAGGCGATGACGGTGACGCGCACCGATCTCAACACTGCCGAGGCACCGCCCGCGGGAGGGCAGGATGTGCCCGAGGCGGTTCCCAGCGAAGCCACCAACGAATTGCAGGTGAGCGAGGAGGGCGGTGGCACGTCGTTGGTGACCGCCACCGACATGGAGGCGACCAACGGCGTCATTCACGCGCTGGAGAGCGTTCTTTAGGCGCTTATCCTAAGCGGGGGCGGCAGCAGCTCACCATTCTCTCTGAAGGGCTTCGCTCTGCGCGCGTTAACGGCGAGCTTACGCCTTGATTAGCCCGATTTCGCGCAGGCGCTGCTGCAGGTAATCGTCCGCGGTGATCGGCTCCGGATAGCGATTGGGTCGGTCCGCGCTGATGCAGCCCGGCAGGGTTTCGATCGCGAAGTCGGAGCGGGCGTGGAGGAAGAAGGGCATCGAATAGCGGTGGTGATGCGCGCGCTCGCCACTCGGATTGCGCACGCGGTGCGTGGTCGATGGCAGAACATGGTTGGTGAGCCGCTGCAGCATGTCGCCGACATTCACCACTAGTGCGCCTTCGGGCGGATCGACGGCGATCCACTCTCCGTCCTTGCCGAGGATTTCGAGACCCGCCTCTTCAGCCCCCAGCAGCAGCGTGATGAGGTTGATGTCCTCATGCGCGCCTGCGCGGATCGCGCCCTCGGGATCGCCCTCGATCGGTGGATAATGCAGAAGCCGCAGCACGCTGTTGCCGTCCTCGATCGCTTTGTCGAACCAGTCTGCAGGCAGATCGAGATAGCGCGCGATCGAGGTAAGGATGCGCGCGCCGACCGCGTCCATGTCCGCAAACAGCGTCTCGAACGTCTCGCGAAAGCCGTCCGGCCGGTCCGGCCAGATATTGGGCGGCATCGATCCCGCCAGACGGTGCCCATCGGGCAGTTCGCGCCCGATGTGCCAGAATTCCTTCAGATCGTGATGCGCCGCGCCCTTGGCGATCTCGGTCTTGAACGGGGTGTAGCCGCGCGCGCCGCCGATCGCCGGATCGTGGAACTTGCGCTTTTCCGCATCCTCCTGCTGATAAAGGCGTTCGGTGAGGTCCCAGGCTTTTTCCACGAGCTGCGCGTCCAGACCATGGTCTTTGACCATGGCGAAGCCGAAGCGATGGAAACTGTCACCAAGGGCTTGGCCCAATGCATCGGCATCCGGTGTATCGAGCGAAATCAGCGGTATCTGAGTCATGGCCGCGCCATAGCAAATCGAAGGATCGAATCATGCCCCAATTTTGGCTCCTGAAGTCCGAGCCGGACGAATATGGATGGGACGATCTGGTGAAGAACGGTTCGGCCGTGTGGGAAGGCGTGCGCAACCATCAGGCCGCGAACAATCTGCGTGCGATAGCGGAGGGGGACAAGGCGCTGTTCTACCACAGCGCGATCCCCCAGCCTGCCGCGGTCGGCATCATGAAGGTGAGCGAGGCGGCGTTCGACGACCCCACCGACGAGACCGGGAAATGGCCTGCGGTGCGCGTGCAGCCGGTGCGGGCACTGGAGCGGCCGGTGACGCTCAAAGCCATGAAGAGCGAAGGCGCGCTCACAGATCTGGCGATCATTCGCCAGTCCCGCCTGTCCGTCGCGCCAGTGCGCGCGAAGGAATGGGAGATCATTCTGAAGATCGCCGAAACCGGCTGAAAAGTGCGACCAGCGGTTCGTCGCAAACCGGGAACAAAGGGAAAAGATCGCCGTTTTTATGCACATGGATCAGCGTGATCCACCGAGAGAAAGGATTTTCCCCATGGGTGAACTTACCGACAAGATCAAAGGCAATGCCAACGAGGCAGCCGGCAAGATTAAGAGTGCGGTCGGCAAGGCGACCGATGACCACGAAATGCAGGCCGAAGGCAAGGCCCAGCAGACTGAAGGCAAAGGCCAGCAGTTCAAGGGCGAAGTCAAGGGCAAGCTGGGCGACGATATCTGATCGGCGCGAGATCGACGTGTAGAAGGCCGCTCCGCCCGGGGCGGCCTTTTTCGTGTGTAGAGCGGCGATCTTGGTGTGTGGGCAGCGCTGTTGGGGTTGCAATCCATCAGCATCCCGCTTCGATGACGCTCAGCCCCTCGCGCGCAGGCCGCTGATCGTTGCGCCGCCTGCGCTCAGTTTCTCGATATCGGTCTTCGCATGGATCAGGCGCAGGCCGCTGGCCTCGCGCGCTTCTTCCAGCGCGGTGGTAAAGGCATCGGTGGTTTTCACTGTCCAGACCTTGGCGCCAAAGGATGCGCCGAACGCCGCGAAATCGGGATTGGTGAGCTGCGTTCCCGAGACGCGGCCCGGATATTCGCGCTCCTGATGCATGCGGATGGTGCCGTAGTTGCCATTATCGACAACGATGACGGTGAGGTTCAGTCCATATTGCGCCGCCGTCGCCAGCTCCTGCCCGTTCATCAGGAAATCGCCGTCTCCGGCCACCGCCACCACCGCGCGCTCCGGAAAGCGCATAGCCGCGGCGACGGCGGCGGGGACGCCGTAGCCCATCGCGCCCGCAGTTGGGGCCAACTGGCTCGGCATGTCGCCATAGCGCCAGTAGCGGTGCCACCAGCCGGAGAAATTGCCCGCGCCGTTGCAGATGATCGTGTCCGCCGGCCAGCTTTCGCGCATTGCCTTTACGCCCAGACCCAGATCGAGCGCCGCGCCGCTGGCATCCGGCTCGTTCCAGGCGAGCCATTCACCATGCGCGGCTTTGCCCGCATCGAAGCTGAGCAGATCGTCCTCCCACAAGGCCGCCTGCTCGGCGAATTCGTCCATCGCGGCGCAGATCGGCAGGTCGGCGCGGTAGACGCTGTTGAGCTCCCTGGGATCGGGATGGATGTGGACCAGGATCTGCTCCGCATGGTCCGGCGTCACCAGTTCGTACCCATCGGTGGTCGCTTCGCCCAGACGCGCGCCGACCGCGATGACGAGGTCCGCCGCCTTCACCCGCTCGACCAGCTTGGGATTGGGGCCATAGCCCAGATTGCCGGCGTAGACCGGGCTCTGCCAGTCGATCGCATCCTGACGGCGGAAGGCGCAGGCGACGGGCAGGCCCAGCCGTTCGGCCCATTCGGCGAAATAGTGCCGCGCCTTGGCATTCCAGCCTGCGCCGCCGACGATGCAGACCGGATCGGTCGCGTCGCGTAGCAGATCCGTCAGCGCCATCATCGCTTCGGCGCACAGCGGCTGGGTGGGCGGCTGGACGAGCGGACGATCGATGGCCTCCACTTCGTCGCGCAGCATGTCCTCGGGCAGCGCAAGCACGACGGGGCCGGGGCGTCCGGACGTGGCGACCGCATAGGCCTTGGCGACATATTCCGGGATCCGCGCCGCGCTCTCGATTCGCGCGGCCCATTTCGCCATGGGCGCGAACATGGCTGGGAAGTCGATCTCCTGAAAGCCTTCGCGCCCGCGCATTTCGCGGTCGACGTCGCCGATGAACAGGATCATCGGCTGGCTGTCCTGCATAGCCACATGCACACCGATCGACGCGTTGGTCGCGCCCGGTCCGCGCGTGGCGAAGGCGATGCCGGGATGCCCCGTCATCGCGCCGTCCGCGCACGCCATGAACGCCGCGCCGCCTTCCTGCCGGCACACCACGGTCTCGATCGCGTCCTGCCCGTGCAGCGCATCGAGCACCGCCAGGAAGCTTTCGCCGGGTACGGTGAACAGCCGATCGCAGCCCTGAATGGCAAGCTGGTCGACGAGGATCTGGCCGCCGGTGCGGATCATAGAGGTCTCCGGTGCTTCACAGTGCTTCACACTGTCCTGATGCGTTAATGCAGCCTCCCACGAGCCGCCCACTGCGGAATGCGCAATTGCGGCTGGAGGGGAGGCGACAAGTCATGCCATCCCGAGTGACAGACAAATTCCTACTTTGGAAGGGGTGAGCCAAAGCGAAGGGATCGCCCAATACCGGGAGTTTCCGGCAATCAGCTTTTCGGTGGACGCAGCGGGCCGCCCTTGTCCAGCATCGTCTGATAAGCCGGGCGCGCCAGCATGCGTTCGCGGTAGGCGGATAACGCCGGGCGATCCTTCAGTAGTCCGGTCGCGTACATATGTTCGGCCAGATAGCCCATGTTCACGTCCGCGCCGGTGAAGACGTCGCCGAGCAGCCAGTCGCGATCCTTCATATGATCTTCCAGATAGTCGAGCTGCTTGGTCACCTCGGCCGAGACGAACCCCTTCAACCGGTCGCTATAGCCGCCGAACATGGGCTCCAGCGAATTGAGGATCAGCGGCATCGCCAGCGTGCCTTCGGCAAAGTGCAGCCATTCCAGATATTCCGCGCGGCAATCGTCCGGGGGCGCCAGCTTGCCGCCGCCATGGCGCTCGACCAGATATTCGATGATCGCGCCGCTTTCCACCATCGCGCGGCCATCCACATCCAGCGTCGGAGCCTTGCCAAGCGGATGGACCGCTTTCAGCTCCGGCGGCGCGCGAAATTCCGGCGTCCGGTCATAGCATTTCAGCTCATAATCGGCGCCCATCTCCTCGAGCAGCCAGATGATGCGCGAGGAGCGCGAGATGCGCAGATGGTGGAGGGTGATCATGGGGTAGTGCCTTTCAAGGATGCGACGGACCGTTACCCTTTAACAATGAACGGATCGATCGATCGTTCAAATCTCGGGGCCGATGCGCCTATAGCGCGCGCATCATGCCATTTCGCAGCTTCTGCCTTCTCATCCTAATTTGCTTCATCTGGTCGCTGAACGTCGTCGTCAGCAAGCTGGTGATCGGCGACATGGGCATTCCGCCCTTGTTCTACGCGGCGCTGCGCTCGCTGCTCGTCCTTGCCGTGCTGATCCGTTTCGTTTTGCCGCTGCCCGAAGACTGGATGCGCGTTGCCCTGGTGACGCTGTCGGTCAGCGGCGGATCTTTCGCGCTGCTGTTCTTGGGGCTGCGCGAGGCGTCGCCATCCTCGGCGGCGGTCGTGACGCTTTCCAGCGCACCCCTTACCGTGATGTTCGCCATCCTGATCCTGCATGAACATATCGGTTGGCGGCGCGGCGTCGGCATCGCGCTGACCTTTGTCGGAGTGGGCGTTGCTGTGGCCTCGCCCACCGGTCTGGAGAGCGGCTGGGGACTGCTGCTGGTGTTCCTGTCCGCGGCATTGGGCGCGCTGGGAACGGTCTTCATGAAGCGGATCGCGCTGGACGCCCTGAGGCTGCAGTCCTGGGCCGGATTATCCTCGGCCGTGGTGCTATTTCCGGCCAGCTTCGCCGCGGAAAGCGGGCAATTCAGCGCCGTCCTTGCCGCCGGCTGGCCGTTCGCCGCAGCGCTGCTATTTTCCGCCCTCATCGTTTCGGTTGCCGCCCACACCGCCTATTTCCGGCTGCTTCAGACGCATGATGCGAACCTGATCGCGCCGCTGACGCTGATGACGCCGATTTTTACCATGGGCCTCGGAATATGGCTGACGGGAGACGATGTCGGGCCATGGCTGATCGCCGGGGCGCTGATCTCCGCTACCGGCGTGCTCGTCATCCTCGTCCGCCCGCGCTTCGCTGGCCTCAAGCCGCTGATGGTGCGCGGACGGATTTGAAGCTCAGTGCCCTACGGTCCCCAGGCTCGTGAACGGTTTGTCGTGTTCGCCGAACTTTTCCACCATCGTGGCGCTCGCCTCGTTGAGGCCGATCACGTCCACCTGCTTGCCCTCGGCGCGCAGGCGTAGCACCACCTTGTCCAGCGCGCCTGTGGACGAGATGT
>JBELIU010000062.1:0-13163 GCA_042090735.1 Novosphingopyxis sp.
AGCGGTTGCCGGATTCCATGCGTTCAGTTCGATGCAGCCGGCATCGTGCCCGGCGACGCGCTGGTGGCACTCCACTACGGCCCGCAGACGCAGTCCATCGATGCCATGACCGAGGGACTGCGCGACGATCCCTATACCCGCATCCAGCGCATCGCCGACGCTTTCGCTGTTGCCCAGACCGCAGACGAGGCGGTGACGCTCGATCTGCTGCGCCATGGCCGGCCACTTTCGCTTGCGCTTACGCCCGCACCCGCCTGCGCCAGCCGCTTTCAGCTGTTGATCGAGAAAGGATATGATGCCGGCGCGGACGGGCGGATGGTCAGCGTCAATCTGCCGCTCATGCAATATGCGCTGGGGGCGCCCGATGGCGAGGGGCAGCTGGCCGCGGTCGTCGCGCACGAATTCGCGCATAACATCCTGCGCCATCGCGAGCGGCTGAACGCGGTGGATATCAAGCGCGGCCTCGGGCGTATGTTCGGCAAGAACCCGCGCCGCATCCGGCAGACCGAGGAAGAAGCGGACCGCCTTTCGGTCTGGCTGCTGGCCAATGCCGGCTACGATCCGGTGAGCGCGATCCGCTTCTGGGCGCGCTTCGGGCGCGAACATGGCGAAGGACTGATCAGCGACGGCACGCATGCGCGCTGGAAAGAACGCGCCAGGGCCATCGAGCAGGAGATCGCCCGCCTTTCCGCTGCCGCCAAGCGCGATGGCGCGCGTGTCCCGCCAATTTTGACGCAGCCGCTTCCTTCGCTGAAATAGTATTCCGAAGCGCCGCCACATGGTGCACGATATTACCTGACCTTGCCCGCGCGCCCTTCCGCCACCATCTCTTGGAAAAGGCATTTTAAGGAAGGAAATCTCCCATGAGCGAACAGGCTATTATTGCCGGCGGCTGCTTCTGGTGCACCGAGGCGGTGTTCAAGCAGCTTGGCGGCGTTAGTGAAGTCGAGAGCGGCTATATCGGCGGCCATGTCGACGATCCAACCTACCGTGAGGTTTGCTCCGGCTCTACGGGGCATGCCGAGGCGATCCGAGTGACGTACGATCCTTCCGTCATTTCCTATGGTGACCTTGCCGATATCTTCTTCGCCACGCACGATCCGACCCAGCTGAACCGCCAGGGCAATGACGTTGGCACCCAATATCGCAGCGCGATGTTCCCGCTCGACGACGCCCAGCAGGCCGAAGCAGAGGCGGCGATCGAGCGGGCCGCGGAAGATCATCCGGGTGAGATCGTGACGACCATCGAGGAGGCTTCGACCTGGTATCCGGCCGAAGATTATCATCAGGACTATTGGGACGGCGAAGGCCGCGGCAACCCTTATTGCATGGCGGTGATCCCGCCCAAGCTGCAGAAGCTGAGAAAGGGCTTTGCTGACAGGCTTCGCGAAACAGCCTGACTTTTGCATAGCTGTTGAATAGCGGATGCGCTCCTGCGAAAGCGGGAGCGCATCAGTGTGAATGAAGGGGGCAAATTCATGAAACCGATCCGCAAGGCCGTCTTTCCCGTCGCGGGCCTCGGCACCCGGTTCCTTCCCGCAACGAAAGCGGTGCCGAAGGAAATGCTTCCGGTAATCGACAAGCCGCTCATCCAATATGCGGTGGACGAAGCGCGAGAGGCGGGGATCGAGCAAATGATTTTCGTCACTGGTCGCGGCAAGAGCGCGATTGAGGACCATTTCGATATCGCCTATGAACTTGAGTCCACGATGGCCGATCGCGGCAAGGATATGGACCTTCTCGACGGCACGCGTCTTGGCCCGGGTGCTTGCGTTTACGTTCGTCAGCAGGAGCCGCTTGGCCTGGGCCACGCCATCTGGTGTGCGCGCGAAATCGTGGGCGACGAGCCCTTTGCGATCTTCCTGCCCGACGAAATGATGCATGGTTCGCCCGGCTGCATGAAACAGATGGTCGACGCCTATGGCAAGGTTGGCGGCAATATGATCAGCGTGCTCGAGGTGCCGCGCGAGGCGGTGTCCAGCTATGGTGTCGTCGATCCTGGCAAAAGCAGCGGCAGTCTGACCGAGGTGAAGGGTCTGGTCGAAAAGCCCGCCGTAGAGGAAGCTCCCTCCAACTTGATCGTATCCGGCCGCTATATTCTGCAGCCCGAAGTGATGCGGGTTCTCGAAACGCAGGAAGCCGGTGCGGGCGGGGAGATCCAGCTGACCGATGCGATGGCCAAGATGATCGGCAATCAGCCCTTCCACGCGCATATCTTCGATGGCGAGCGCTTCGACTGCGGATCGAAAGTCGGCTATCTCAAAGCCAATCTCGCGCTCGCGCTCGAGCGTCCGGAGCTGGCGGACGAGGTGCGCGCCTTTGCGGTCGATTTGCTGAACTGATCGTTCACTGGACGGTTACGAAGCATGCGCTAAGCTTCTCACCATGCTGCGTTTCCTGCCTCTTCTTCTGATCGCGCCGTTGCTCGGCGGTTGTCTCGGCACCATCGCCGATGTCGTGACCTTGCCGGTGAAAGCGGCCGGGGCGGGCGTCGATGCGCTCACTACCAGTCAGTCCGAACGGGACGAGAAACGCGGCCGGGCGCTGCGCAAGCGCGAGGAGCGCCTCGGCAAGCTTGCGCGCGAGCGTGATGATCTTCGCCGGAAATGTGAGCGCAAACCGCAAAGCAATGCCTGCGAGGATCTCTACAAGGTGCAGCGCGAAATCGATTTCCTGATGAACGAGCCGGTCTAACAGCAGCTCAGCTCGGCGCGCTACCGAGGCCCGCCGATCGCAATTCAGCGCACCGCCGCGCGGCGCAACCGATCGTTGATGGCGGAACCGATGCCGTGGTCCGGAACGGAAGCCACCGCAATCCCTTCCCTGTCGCTCGCATCGGCACGGTGGAGCGCGGCGTAGAGCCGCGAGGCAGCCTCCGCCAGATCTCCGGTTCCGGAAAGCGTATCGTCACCCGCCACATCATCAAAACCGATCAGCCATTCCGCTCCCTGCGCCCCTTGCGCATTCAGCCGCAGCGGCTTGGAAGGCGCATAATGGCTGGCCATCTGCCCCGGCGCCTCTATGCCCTGCCCCGCCTCCGGCTGCGGCGAAGCGCCGAGCGCCTCGATCAGATCTTCCAGCGGCAAGGGCCCGGGGCGCAGCAGCCGCCAGCCTTCCTGCTCCAGCTTGACGATAGTCGATTCCAGGCCCTGCCGCGTCGGGCCGCCGTCCAGAATCAGCGGCACGTCGCCGCCCAATGACGCAGCGACATGCCCCGCCTCCGACGGGCTGATCGCGCCGCTGCGATTGGCGGACGGCGCGGCGAGCGCCAGGCCACTTGTCGCCAGCACCGCCTGAAACACCTCGTGCCCCGGACAGCGCAGCGCTACCGTCGAAAGCCCGGCGGTTGCGGCCTCGGCGAGCGGCGCACCCGCCCGGCGTGGAAGCACCAGAGTAAGCGGACCAGGCCAGAAGCGTTCCGCCAGTGCGCGCGCGCGCGCGTCAAATGTTGCCAGCGTCTCGGCATGCGCGATGTCCCGAACATGCACGATCAGCGGATTGAAGCTGGGGCGGCCCTTGATGCGATAGATCGCCGCCACCGCATCGTCGCGCGCCGCATCGGCCGCCAATCCGTAAACCGTCTCGGTGGGCAGCGCCACGGCTGCTCCGTCGGCAAGCAGGGCGGCGGCGCGCAAGATGCTGCTGTCGCTGGCTTCTTCTATCATAACATCGCCCCCATCTTGGCAGGAGCCCGTCCTGTTCGTGCCCGGAAAATCGGAATGAGCCTTGATAGGCCGCCCCGTTTCGCGGGGCGACGGTTTTCTTTCGTCAAATTTTTTCCCCCCGCCCTTTCGGCAAGGCGTGGCCCATGCCAATACATGTCCAACCGCATTCCGAGAGGCCGATTATGTTTACTGCCCCTACCCGCGAACAGCTGTTCGTGCTGCGCCACATTACCGGCATCGATGAACTGGCCGGACACAACCAGTTCGCCGACGCCACGCCGGACATGGTCCAGGCCATCGTCGAAGGCGTGGGCGACTTTGCCGAGAACGAATTTGCGCCGCTGAATCGCATCGGCGACACCGTCGGCGCGCAAATGCAGGACGGGCATGTCGTGATGCCGGACGGCTACAAGGCCGCTTGGGATGCTTATGTGCAAAATGGCTGGGCCGGCATCGCTGCGCCCGCCGATTTCGGCGGCCAGGGTCTGCCCTTCTCGCTGGCGACGGTAGCGCTGGAGAGCCTGGGCGCGGCCAATATGGCCCTCACCCTCTGCCCGATCCTGTCCGTGGGAGCCGTCGAGGCGATTGCCCATCACGGCAGCGAGGAGCAGAAGGAGCTGTATCTCCCCAAGCTCGCCAGCGGCGAATGGACCGGGACCATGAACCTCACCGAGCCGCAGGCCGGTTCGGACGTCGGCGCGCTCACGGCCACCGCCACCCCGCGCGAGGATGGCGGCTGGAACATCAAGGGCCAGAAAATCTACATCACCTTCGGCGATCATGACATGGCCCAGAACATCGTTCACCTCGTACTCGCGCGGACGCCGGATGCCCCGGCCGGCACGCGCGGCATTTCGCTGTTCCTGGTGCCCAAATTCCGCGTCAATGCCGACGGATCGCTGGGCGAAGACAACCATGTCCGCACCGTCTCGATCGAACACAAGCTTGGTATCAACGCCTCGCCCACCTGCGTCCTGGCCTATGGCGAGGATGGAGACAGCATCGGCCATCTGATCGGGCCGGAGCATGGCGGCATGCGCGCCATGTTCACGATGATGAACAATGCCCGGCTCAACGTCGGCCTGCAGGGCGTCCAGATCGGAGAGCGCGCCACGCAGCAGGCCCTCACCTTCGCGGCAGAACGCGTGCAGTCCGCGCGGGCGGGCGGAGAAAGCCGGGACCCAATCGCGATCTTGGACCATCCGGACGTGCGCCGCATGCTCCTGCGCATG
Organism: Novosphingopyxis sp.; assembly: GCA_042090735.1. Taxonomy (GTDB): domain Bacteria; phylum Pseudomonadota; class Alphaproteobacteria; order Sphingomonadales; family Sphingomonadaceae; genus Novosphingopyxis. Next base: position 4,898 of record JBELIU010000062.1, read on the forward strand.
AAGGCGGGAACGCAGGCGATCCGCGCGCTGCTCTACTACGCCAGCGGCCAGGTGGACCGCGCCACACTGGGCGATGCCGATGCGCGCGGGCTTGCCGATCTCCTGACGCCGCTTTCCAAGGCCTATGCCACCGATCTCGGCATCGAGATCGCCAGCCTGGGCATCCAGGTTCATGGCGGCATGGGCTTCGTGGAGGAAACCGGTGCCGCGCAGCACTATCGCGATGCGCGGATCGCGCCGATCTATGAAGGCACCAACGGCATTCAGGCGGCGGATCTGGTCGGTCGCAAGCTGGCGATGGATGGCGGCGCCGTGGCGCGCGGCCTTATCGAGCGCATTGCTGGCGAGGCGGAAGGACCGCTTGCCGATCTTGCCGCCGCGACGGGCCGCGTGCTCCACTGGATGCAGGATGAGGCAAGTGTCGATGACAAGCTTGGCGGCAGCGTCCCCTTCCTCACCATGTACGCAACGCTGGTGAGCGGCTGGCTTATGGCCAAGCAGCGCGATGCCGCGCGGGACGAACTGGCCGGGGGCGATGATCCGTTCCTCAAGGGCAAGATCGGCGCGGCGGATTACTATCTCGCTGCGATGGTGCCGGAGGCGACGGGGCTGGAGGCCGCTGCGATGGCCGGAGCAGAACCTCTCTATGCGTTGACCGCCGCCGAATTAGCCGCCTGATCGTGGCGGACCCACAGTACCGCGACGATTGCGAAATCCACTGCGTCGGTGATTACGAAATCGCCGAGCATTATGGCGATCCGCGCGAACTCGACGTCCCCACATTTGCGGTGGAGGACAATGAAGTGCGCTTCTTCCACGCCGCGGAGGATCGGCTTGCCGCGGTCATCGGCCTTATCGACATGGCCGAGGAGCGCATCCGTGCCTTCTACTATATGGTTGGCGAGGATGAGATCGGCGAGGCTTTCATGAAGGCACTCTGCCGCGCCTGCCGCAGGGGCGTGGAAGTGCAGTTGGTGATCGATGCGATCGGCAGCGATGAAACGCCCGACAAATTCTTCAACGAATTTCTGGAAGAAGGCGGCACCTGGCACAAATTCTCCGCCGCCTGGTCCACCAAATCGCTCATCCGCAACCACCAGAAAATTCTGGTCATCGATAGCAATCAGGCAATCGTCAGCGGCTTCAACATGGCCGCCGATTACTTTGGCAAGGCCGATCCGCCGGAGAACAGCTGGGAGGATATGGGCGTGCTCGTGTCCGGCCCGGACGCCGGGCAGCTCGCCGATTATTACGACAAGCTGATCGAGATCGCGAAGCAAAAGAAGGTGCGGCTTCGCGACATCCGCCGCTTGGTGCGCGGCTGGCATGGCGACAAGGGGCCGCTCACCTGGACCATCGGTGGGCCGGGGCGGATCAGCCCGTGGGTGCGCGCCTTGAAGAACGACCTGGAAAAGGGCGAGCGACTGGACATGGTGGAGGCCTATTTCTCCCCCGGCCGCAGCCTCATGAGGCGTATCGGGCATCTTGCCCGGCGTGGGCAGGCCCGCCTCATTCTGGCAGGCCGCACCGATCACAAGATCACGCTTGCCGCGCACCGCCTTACCCATGGCTATCTACTCAAGCGCCGCGCGCATGTGTACGAATATCAACGGTGCCGCCTGCACATGAAATGCGTGGTGATCGACGATGTGGTCTATGCCGGCAGCTCGAACATGGACGCGCGCAGCCTCTACGTGAATCTGGAGATCATGGTCCGCATCGAAAGCGCCGAAGCCGCCCGTCACATACGGGAGCGGATGGACCGGATGCAGGCGCGTTCGCTGGAGATCACGCCGGACGTGCATGATGAACGCGCCGGCCTGTTCACGCGGATTTACTGGGTGTTCGCCTATTTCGTCGTCAGCACGATGGACAAGACCGTCAGCGGCACGATCGGCCGCACCGAGGATTGATGGCGGTGTATACCGGCACCGGCGCCGCGCAGCCCTCCCCGCCCGTACCGATCGCCGGACCCGGCAGTCCGGATCCCATCCCGACAGGACGCATGGCGATCCTGTTCATGGTGATGCTGATCAGCGCAGCGGGCAACACGGCGATGCAGAGCGTGCTGCCCGCCATCGGCACGCAGCTCGGCGTCGCCGATTACTGGATCTCCGCAGCCTTCACTTGGTCCGCGCTGCTCTGGGTCATCACAGCGCCTCGCTGGGCCCGGCAGTCGGACCGGCGCGGGCGAAAGCGGCTGATGATGCTGGGCGTGACCGCCTTCTCGGTCTCCATGCTGCTGTGCGGTATCGTCCTGTTCTTCGGACTGCGCGGGTTGATGAGCGGCGGTTTGACGCTGATCATCTTTGCGCTGTTCCGTAGCATCTATGGCGCGTTCGGATCGGCCGCGCCGCCTGCGGTGCAGGCCTATGTCGCCGCGCGCACGGACAAGGAACAGCGCGTCAAGGCGCTCTCGCTGGTCGCCAGCAGCTTCGGCCTCGGCACGATCATCGGTCCGTTCCTGGCTCCCTTCTTCATCCTTCCCTTCGTCGACGATGCCGGGCCGATGCTGATCTTCGCGCTGATCGGCGTGCTGGTGCTGCTTGCCTTGCGCTTCCGCTTCCCTGCCGACGATCCGCGCTTTGCCGCACGCAGCTTCGCCAGTAGCGAGCCCTATGCCAGCGCGCAGCCCAGCGCGGCCATCGCCGATCCGGACGGCATCGTAGAGCGCGAATCGCTGCGCTGGCTCGATCCGCGGATTCGCGGCTGGCTCGGGATCGGCCTGGCTGGCGGCCATGCTCAGGCGATGCTGAGTTTCGTCGCAGGGTTTCTGGTGCTGGACCGGCTGGGCCTGCGCCCGACGCCCGAGCTAGCTTATGAACCGACCGCACTGGTGCTGACGGTGGGCGCAGCCGCCACGCTCATCGCGCAATGGGGCCTCATCCCCATCCTCCACATCGGCGCGCGCAACTGCATCCTGTACGGCATGGCCTTCATCGCTGCGGGTTCGCTGATGATGGGTGCGAGCGATAGCCTTTACACGATCGCGGCTGGCTTCGGCGTTGCTTCGCTGGGCTTTGCGCTGTTCCGGCCTGGTTTCACATCAGGCGCATCGCTCGCCGTGGAGCCGGAGGATCAGGGTGCCGTCGCGGGGATGGTGGCATCGATCAACGGGGCCGCCTTCGTGGTGGGACCCAGCTTTGGCGTTTATATCTATACGCAGAATGCGTGGGCGCTGTTCTGCCTCTCCGCGGCGCTGGCGGGCGCAGTATTCATCTGGACGCTTTTCAAGCTGAAACGCGAATCGCTGGACTAGGGAACCGTCGGATCGGCCTTGCCCACAAGCTTCGCGGGGCACCGCCCTTGTTGGCGCCGCAGCGACCGACACGAGCAGAACCCCGCCGAACCCTCCAAGAGCAAGAGCGGCAACTAGCCGCCCTTACTTCTCGCCATGGCTTTCCAGCATACCGGGCGTGATGAACCCGATCGACTGGGCACGCATCGCGTTCTGCTTCAGCTTAGATTCGATGGAGCGGTATTCCTCCTCCATCTCCTGCGTCACCGAAGCGCGGCTGGCATTCATCGCCTGACTGAAATGGCTCATGTCCACCTCGGTCACGTCATTGCCGCCCTCACGCAGGGCAAAGAGCCCGGCCCGGCGGACAAGGTCCTCCAGATCGGCTCCCGTAAACCGCTCGGTCCGCGCGGCGACTTCGTCCAGATCGACATCGGACGCCAGCGGCATTTTCTCCGTGTGGATCGCCAGAATACGGCGGCGCCCGTCCTTGTTAGGTACGGACACGTAGACCAGCTCATCGAAGCGGCCCGGACGAAGCAAGGCGGGATCGACCAGCGTCGGCCGGTTCGTCGCGCCAATCACCACCACGGACTGCAATTCCTCCAAGCCGTCCATTTCCGACAGGATGGTGTTCACCACCCGCTCGGTAACCTGTGGCTCGCCGCCCGATCCACTGCCGCGTGCCGGAACCAGCGAATCGATCTCGTCGATGAAGATCACCGTTGGCGCCACCTGCCGCGCACGGGCAAACAGCTTGGCGATCTGCTGCTCGCTCTCGCCGTACCATTTGGACAGAAGGTCGGAGCTTTTGGTCGCGATGAAATTGGCCTGGCTCTCGCGCGCCGCCGCCTTGGCAAGCAGGGTTTTGCCCGTGCCCGGAGGTCCGTAGAGCAGGAAACCCTTGGCCGGGCGAATGCCCAGCCGCAGGAAAGCATCCGGATTGCGCAGCGGCAGTTCGATGCCCTCGCGAAGCTGGCGCTGTGCCTCATCCAGGCCGCCGACATCTTCCCAGCGGACCTGCGGGACCTGCACCATCACCTCGCGCATGGCGGACGGCTGAATGCGCTTCAGCGCTTCCACGAAGTCCTCGCGCGTGACTTCCAGCGAAGCGAGCACATCCGGCGGGATGGTGCCTTCTTCCAGATCGATCTTCGGCATGATCCGGCGCACGGCCTCAATCGCCGCTTCTCGGGCCAGCGATGACAGATCGGCACCGACGAAGCCGTAGGTTGTCCGTGCGAGTTCATCCAGATCAACCCGGCTGCCGAGCGGCATGCCGCGGGTGTGGATCGCCATGATCTCCCGCCGTCCGGCCTCGTCCGGAACGCCGACTACGATCTCGCGGTCGAACCGACCAGGCCGACGCAGCGCTTCGTCAACGGCTTCGGGACGGTTCGTGGCCGCAATGATCACCAGATTGGTTCGCGGCTCCAACCCATCCATCAGCGTCAGCAGCTGTGCGACTAGGCGCTTCTCGGCCTCCCCCTGCACGCGGTCCCGCTTGGGAGCGATCGAATCGATCTCGTCGATGAACAGGATGGAGGGCGCAGCCTCGGTCGCCTGCTCGAACACCTCGCGCAGGCGCTTCTCCGATTCGCCATAGGCGGAACCCATGATCTCCGGGCCATTGATCAGAAAGAAGTTCGCATCCGATTCGTTGGCCACAGCCCTCGCAAGGCGGGTCTTGCCGGTTCCCGGCGGGCCGTGGAGCAGCACGCCGCGCGGCGGATCGACGCCAAGGCGGGTGAACAGCTCCGGATAGCGTAGCGGCAGCTCCACCATCTCGCGCAGCTGATCGATCGTGTCGGTCATGCCGCCAAGATCGTCATAGGTAACGTCCGCGCGCCGCCCTTCCTTGGGCTCGGTATATTCGCTGCGCAGCTCGATCTCGGTATTCTCGTCGATGTGGACGAGGCCCTTGGGCGTGGTGGAAACCACCTTGAGACGAATTTCGGTCAGCGAAAAAGCCGGAGCATTCATCATCTGGCGCAGTTGCGGCGGCATTTCGCTAGGCTCCACCCGGCGCTGCCCGGCGGTGGCCACGACATCGCCTGCAATCATCGGACGGCCGATAAAAGTGCGCTTGAGCGCCTGAGAGCTGCCCTGCAACCGCAGATCACGCTGCGCGGGAGCTAGCACGACGCGGGTAGCGGCCTGCGAATCGGCCTTTTTCACCGTGACATGCTCACCCGCGCCGACACCCGCGTTGACGCGGAGAAGCCCGTCGATGCGGATGATCTCCAGCCCCTCATCCTCCGGATAAGGCTCGATCGCCCGCGCGGGAGTGGACCGTTTGCCCTCGATCTCCACAACGTCGCCCTGCACGAGGCCAAGCGAGGCCATGACCTGACGGGACATGCGCGCAAGGCCCCGCCCGCTGTCTTCCTTCTTGGCGTTGGCTACCTGCAATCTACGGCCCGCAACGCGCGGATCCTGCGGCTCTTCGTCGGCCATGCGGCTCCCTCTCGTGAATAAGTCGTTGGAGAGTATAATGGGGGGAGCGGTGGTAAGTTTCGAGAGGACGGCACCGAAATGATTTCGGAGCCGAGCCCAAACAGATCCGATGCTCGAGCAGCGCTCGCAGCAGGCGAAAAAAAAGGCCGGTGCGAACACCGGCCTTGGAAAAGTCTTAGGAGAGGATGCCTGAAAGGCGTGTTCTAAATGCACCGATCCAGTTTATTGTGCAAGTGCGAAAGGAATTATCTAGCTTGCAAAATGCGCAACTGGGCTTTAGCGAAGCGCAGAGTTCCGCGGTTTTCGCCGGACATGTTATTGCTGCACCGCAATAGAAACTTGCGCATTGGAGTAATATGCGACGCCTTCCTCCCCTCCGCGCCCTTGAGGCTTTCGTGCGGACAGTAAAGCTTGGCAGCGCCAAGGCGGCAGCGAGCGAGTTGGCCATCTCCGCGCCGGCCCTGAGCCGCCGGATCAAGGCGCTGGAAGATTTTATCGGAAAGCCCCTCTTCGACCGCAAGGCGCAGGCGATGACGCCCAATGCAGAGGCCGAGCAACTGATCGAAGCCGTCTCGCCCGCGCTCGACATGATCGCGGACGCCGTAGAGGCGGTGAGCGATCGCGACGCGGATTTCCGCCTCCGTCTGGGCGTTCTGCCGCTGTTCGGATCGCAACGACTGATCCCCAACCTGGGCGAACTGCGGCGGCTTTATCCGAAACTCCATCTCGATGTGATTACCTCCGCCCATGCGGAAAATTTGCTGGGCGATTCGGTGGACGCCGCGATCATCATCGCTTCGGAAGTGGACGACAGACTCTACAGCCACCGGCTCGACACCAATAGCGTCTACGCCATCACCAGCCGCGAGTTCGCCGAACGCGAAAACCTTCAACAGCCGAGCGATCTCGCCGGGCAGACGGTGTTCGTTCACAGCGAGATGCCGGGCACGTTCGACGCTTGGCGACGCGAAGTGGGCCTACCCAATCTCAAGCCCGCCTCCGTCGATCACATGGATTCCGGGCCGTTAATGCTGGAAGCCGCCGCGCAGGGCCTGGGCGTTGCCATCATGCACGGCAGCCATTTTTCCGACGCACGCGACGAACGCCTGACCCGCCTGTTCGATATCGAAGTGAAGAGTCCCTACAGCTACTGGTTCGTCTGCCGCCCCCGCGCCCTGGAACGCCGCGCCGTACGCGTCTTCCACGATTGGCTAGTCAGGGCAGCGATATAAAAAGGGCCGGTAGCGCTCGCCCCGGCCCTTTCCTAAAAATTGCGTGCGGCTTCAGCCGATCTTGGCGCTTTTGATCTTGCCCGGATTGGCTGGCGGCTCGCCCTTGGGCAGGGCATCCACATGTTCCATGCCGCTCTCGACCTCGCCCCAGACGGTGTACTGGCCGTCCAGGAAGCGGGCATCGTCGAAGCAGATGAAGAACTGGCTGTTGGCGCTGTTCGGGTCCATCGTGCGAGCCATCGAGCAGGTACCACGCACATGCGGCTCCTTGCTGAATTCCGCCGGAAGGTTCGGCTTGTCCGATCCGCTGGTGCCGGTGCCGGTAGGATCGCCGCCCTGCGCCATGAAGCCCGGAATCACGCGGTGGAACACCACGCCATCGTAAAAGCCTTCCTTGGCGAGATCGGTGATACGCTCGACATGCTTGGGCGCAAGATCGGGGCGCAGCTTGATAACCACCGGGCCACCGTCGAGTTCAAGTGTAAGGGTTTCGTCTGCCATTTCGGATTATTCCTTCGGTTTGTTTCGCGTGCGATCTAGGCACTAGCGCGCCAGAGTGCCACCCGTTCCCGCAAGACGAGCGATGCGCCGTGGGCGCTCGCCGCCATTGCATTGCAGCATGGGTGCGTGTTTAGGCTGCATCGGCACACCGGACACCGCGAACAGAGGGGAGCGCCATGGTTGATACCGCTGACATGCTTCCCGACGAGCGCGAGACCGAAGAGGGTGTCGAGACGCATGACGAAGACAATCGGCTGACGCCCAGCTTCGTCTCCAGCGTGCTCGATTCGCTGGACGATGGCCAGCGCGAGACGACCTATGCGCTGGTCCAGCAGCTCCACAATGCCGATATTGCGGACCTGTTCGAGATTGTCCCGAACGACGAGCGTGCCGCGCTGGCGCTCGCCATCGGCGATCTGGTGAGTGCCGAGGTGCTGGCCGAGGTCAACGATTATGTCCGTGACGACATCATCGAAGCGCTGCCGCCATCGCGCGTTGCGGGCCTGGCCGGCCAGCTCGAAACCGATGACGCCGTTGCGATCATCGAGGAACTGGACGCCGACGATCAGCAGGCCGTTCTGGACGAGCTGGACCCGGAGGACCGCGCCGCAATCGAGAGCGCACTGTCCTTCCCGGAAGAATCGGCTGGCCGCATCATGCAGCGCGATCTGGTCGCGGTGCCCGAACATATGAATGTCGGCCAGCTGATCGATTATCTGCGCGATGGCGGCGCCGATCTGACCACCGAATTCTGGGAAATCTTCGTCGTCGATCCGCAGCACCGTCCGATCGGCACCTGCCATCTCAGCTGGATCCTGCGTGCGCCGCGCGACATTCC
>JBELIU010000063.1:0-13095 GCA_042090735.1 Novosphingopyxis sp.
TGGAACAGGTCCATCTCGCGGCCCAGCTTGCGGTGGTCGCGCTTGGCCGCCTCTTCGAGGCGGATGAGGTGCTGCTTCAGCTGCTTCCTGTCGAGCCAGCCGGTGCCGTAGATGCGGCTCAGCATGGCGTTCTTCTGGTCGCCGCGCCAATAGGCGCCCGAAACGCGCGTCAGCTTGAACGCGTCCGGCGCCAGCTTGCCCGTGCTCGCAAGGTGCGGGCCGCGGCACATGTCGAGCCAGTCGCCCGCCCGGTAAACGGTCAATTCCTCGCCTTCGGGAAGCTCGCCCGCCCATTCGGCCTTGAACGTCTCGCCATGATCCTCGAACCATTGGATCAACTGCTGGCGGGTCCAGACTTCGCGCACCAAAGGGGTGTCCGCGGCAATCAGGCGGCGCATCTCCTCCTCGATTCGCGGCAGATCCTCTTCGATGAACTGACCGTGATCGGCGGGCGGGGCGAAGTCGTAATAAAAGCCGTCGTCGGTCGCCGGGCCGAAAGTGATCTGCGTACCGGGGAACAGGTTCTGCACCGCCTCGGCCAGCACATGAGCATAATCGTGGCGCGCAAGCTCCAGCGCTTCGTCGACATCGCGGCTGGTGACGAGCGCCAGCTCGGCGTCCTCCTCGATCGGACGGCCGATGTCGCGCATCTCGCCGTTCACCTTGGCCGCAATCGCCGCCTTGGCGAGCCCCGGTCCGATAGCCGCGGCCACATCCGCCGGCGTAGTCCCGCGCTCGACTTCGCGCGCGGAACCGTCGGGCAGGGTGATCTTGATCATCTCGGACATGGAAAAAGGGCTCGTCTCGCTCGTGAAAACTGCGGCCTAGATAGAGAGGCGGGCGCGACATGGGAAGCCGTCTACGGGGAGCGCAAAGACGCGAATGCCAGGCAAAGCTTAAGACTCCTTGTCATTATGAAAAGGAGGCTTGACACCATGTCGGATCGGAATGTAAAGCAAGCCATACCTTATGAACATGGAGCTTTACTCATGACGAACTGGAAATCTGCCTTGCCCTGGGGCCTCGCCATCCTTGTCGTCGCTTTCTTCGCGCGCATGGACTGGATCGACGGCGATGCGGGGCGAACACTGATCATCGCCTTTGCGGCGCTTGCGGTCACCTCGCTGGCGCGCACGCGGCGCTGCGGCCTTCTGCGCCGGGGCACCTGAGCGGTGGCCGCGTCCAAGGCCCCCGCACGCCGCTATCTCCGGCGTCTATCGACCGCGATGGCGATCTACCTTCTCTCGTTGTTTGCGGGGGAATATCTGATCGAACGTGATCTGGTCAGCGGCCCCGTCACCTGGGTGCTGGCGCTCCTGCCCGGCCTTGCCATCCTCGGCGCTTTCTGGGCGATCGCCATGCTGATCGTCGAGACCGAGGACGAATTCATCCGCATGTTGATGGTGCGCCAGGTGATGATCGGCACGGGCTTCGCGCTGTCGGTCGCGACGATCTGGGGCTTCCTCGAGAATTTCGAGCTGGTGCCGCATGTCGATGCGTACTGGGTCGCGATCCTCTGGTTCGGCGGCTTCGGGCTCGGCGCTTGCGTAAACCGGCTGACCCACGGCGCGTGGGGCAATGTGAAATGAAAAACCGCCTCAAAGTCCTGCGCGCCGAGCGGGACTGGACCCAGAGCGATCTGGCCGAGCGGCTGGAAATCTCGCGCCAGAGCGTGAATGCCATCGAAACCGGCCGCTACGATCCCTCGCTCCCGCTCGCCTTCAAGATCGCGGCTCTGTTCGAGCTGGCAATCGAAGAGATTTTCTCGACAGGAAATTGAACCATGAAAATGATGTATCGTGCGCTTGTCGTCGTCGCGACGCTTCTATTAGCCACCCCGGTAGCGGCGGAAAATTGTCCGAGCTTCGCGGTGGAAGGCACAGGGCCGGATGTGATTCTCGTGCCTGGTCTGGCGTCCTCACCCGCAACCTACGACGGGTTGGTCGAAGCACTGAAAGACCGGTTTCGCTTTCATCGCGTCACTCTCGCGGGCTTCGCAGGACGGCCCGCCGAACAGGCAGGCGCTGTCGATACGGCCGAGGATGAGATCGTCCGCTACATTTCGTGCGCCGGGCTGGAGCGACCCGCGCTGATCGGCCATTCTCTCGGTGGCTTCGTGGGAATGAAGGTTGCGTCCGGCCATTCGGCGCTTCTATTGCGGCTGATCGTCGTCGATGCGCTGCCCTTCTATTCGCTCATCATGAACGCGAATGCCACGCCCGCGGCAATGAAACCCGCCGCAGACGCGCTCGCGGCGCAAATGCGCGCCATGGATGCGGCCACCTTCGCGGCTGGCCAGGCACGTACCGCGGTGATGCTTTCTGCGTCGGAAGAGGGGCAGAAGCGGATTGTGGAATGGTCCAAGCAAAGCGATCGCGACACGATGGCCGATGCGGCGCACCGCCTCATGACGAGCGATCTACGCGGCGACATTGCCAAGATCGCCATTCCGGTCACGGTACTCTACGCTGTGAACGACGATGTGGCCGAGGCGCGTGCGAAGGCGCTGTTCGAGGACGCCTATGTCAACCTGCCGGACAGCCGGTTCGTGCCCGTCGCCGACAGTCGCCACTTCATCATGTTCGATCAACCCGATCGCTTCACGGAGGAAGTGGGCAAAGCGCTGATGGGCTCTGTCGCACGGTGAGGGGTGCGCGGGGGCGCTGTGTGCCCTAAGCTTTACCCATGACCCGGAAGCTCAAGCTCAAGGCGCAGCTTTATCTAGGCGAGGAGATCGCGATCGGGCCGGGCAAGGCGGATCTGCTGGACGCGATCGCCGAGACCGGCTCGATCTCCGCTGCCGCGCGCAAGCTTGGTATGAGCTATCGGCGCGGATGGCTGCTGGTGGATGTGATGAACCGTTCCTGGAAAGCGCCGCTGGTCGAAACGGTGGTCGGTGGCCGTTCGGGCGCGCGCCTCACCGATCTGGGGCGGCAGGTGCTGGCCCATTATCGTGCACTCGAAAAGGACCTGGCGGCGCTTGGCGAGGGGATAGCTGCCGCGCGCCTGAAAGCGCTGCTGGCCGAAGAGGATTGAACCCTTTCCATCGCGCCGGGTTGCTGTATCTGGCGATATACAGCGAAGAGGGGCCGGACGGTTGGCAGCAGGTCGAGTGATAATGGCTACGTCGTGGAAATACGCCGTGGCGGCCTTTTGCCTTGTGCTAATGCTGGGTCTGCTTACCGCTTGCGGGCGACCCACGGCACAAGAAGCGAATGAGCGCGCCCCTGTCGATGACGGCCCGCCCCTCATACTGGCCGCCTCAAGCCTCCAGGAATCGCTGGAGGCCGCGGCAGATGCGTGGGTGGTCAAAGGGCATACAAGACCGACGCTCTCCTTCGCCGCAACGTCCGCAATCGCGCGGCAGATCGATGCGCGCGCACCGGCGGACCTGTTCCTCTCCGCCGATCAGGACTGGATGAATCATGTCGAAGCACGCGGCCTGATCGATCCGACAAGCCGTGCGAATTTCGTCGGTAACAGCATCGTGCTGGTCACTGCGCGCGGCAAAGACTTTTCGTGGAAACCTGGAGAGGATCTGTCAGCCGCACTGGGGGACGGCAGGCTCGCCATGGCCGATCCGGACGCGGTGCCCGCCGGCAAATATGGCAAGGCCGCGCTGAAAAGCCTTGGCCAGTGGGAGGCGGTTTCTGCCGACATCGTTCGCGGCGAAAATGTGCGCGCCGCCCTGGCCTTTGTGGAGCGCGGCGCTGCCGCTGCGGGCGTGGTCTATGGCACCGATGCCGCCGCGTCGAGCGATGTGCGCGTGGCCGCGACCTTCCCGGCGTCCTCGCATCCGCCGATCGTCTATCCGCTGGCGCAGCTGAAGACGTCGCGATCGAAAGACGCTGCTGCATTTCGCGGTTTCCTGCTCTCACCGGAGGGCCAAGCTATCTTCCGCCGTTACGGCTTCCGCGCGCCCTGATGTTGAGCGCTGCCGAATGGGGCGTGGTGATGCTCTCGCTCAAGGTCAGCCTGACAGCGATGGCGGTAAGCCTCCCCATCGCCTTTGCGCTCGCCTGGATATTGGCGCGCGGCCGCTTTCCGGGCCGCTTTCTGCTCGATGCGCTGGTGCATTTGCCGCTCGTGCTGCCACCGGTGGTGATCGGCTGGCTGCTGCTCATCGCCTTTGGTGCCGATGGGCCGGTCGGGCGCTGGCTGGAAAGCTGGTTCGGCGTCACGGTGATCTTCCGCTGGACCGGTGCGGCCATCGCCGCGGCGGTGATGGCGCTGCCACTCATGGTGCGCGCGATCCGCCTGTCGATCGAGCAGATCGACCGGCGCCTGGAAGGGGCGGCCCGAACGCTCGGCGCGTCGCGCACCCACGCTTTCCTCACGATCAGCCTGCCGCTGTGCCTGCCCGGCATCCTTGCCGGCACGATCCTGGGTCTGGCCCGCTCGATCGGCGAATTCGGCGCGACCATCACCTTCGTGTCCAACATTCCGGGGGAAACGCGCACGCTGCCGCTCGCCATTTATTCCGCGTTGCAGGTGCCGGGGGCGGAGGCAGAGGTGCTGCGGCTGGCGATCGTATCGATCGCGCTTTCGCTCGGCGCCTTGATCGCGTCCGAGGCGCTGGCGCGGCGCGGCTCGCGGGGGACGGGCCATGTCCTTTGATATCGATGTCGTGCGGCAGCTGGGCGGCGAGAGCGTCAAGGCGCGGTTCCAGACCGGGCCGGGCCTCACCGCGCTGTTCGGCCCGTCGGGTGCCGGCAAGTCGAGCGTCCTCAACATGGTCGCCGGGCTGCTGAAGCCGGCCGAGGGCCATGTGATCGTGGCGGGCGAGACCTTGTTCGATCAGGCCACCGATCTGCCGCCGGAGCGCCGCCGCGCCGGCTATGTTTTTCAGGACGCGCGCCTGTTCCCGCACAAGCGGGTGGCGGCGAACCTGCGCTATGGCGAAAAGCTGGCCGCGCAGGGGGAGCGCTGGATTAGCTTCGAGCGAACCACCGAATTCCTGGGCATCGCGCATCTTCTGGGCCGATGGCCGCGCAGCCTGTCGGGCGGGGAGGCGCAGCGGGTGGCGATCGGCCGTGCGCTTCTGTCCGCGCCGCGCTTCCTGCTGATGGACGAGCCGCTCGCCAGTCTGGATGGGCCGCGGCGCGAGGAAATCATGCGCGTCATCGAACGCGTACGGGACGATCTGAAGCTGCCTATCCTCTATGTCAGCCATGATCCCGGCGAAGTCGAGCGCTTGGCCGACCACATCGTGGAAATGGTCTAGCTGAGCCCCAGAAACAGGCCCGCGAGCGCGGCGCTCATCAGATTGCTGAGCGATCCGGCGAGCAGCGCCTTGATGCCGAGCCGCGCGATCACCGGCCGCTGATTGGGCGCCAGACTGCCGGTCACCGCCATCTGAATCGCGATCGAGCTGAAATTGGCGAAACCGCACAGCGCAAAGGTGACGATCGCCACCGTGGGTGCGGACAGGCCGCTGGCATTGCCGAGGCTGATGAAGGCGACGAATTCGTTCAGCACGATCTTTTCGCCGAACAGGCCGCCCGCGCGGATCGCTTCATCCCAGGGCACGCCGATCAGGAACATGATCGGCGCAAAGAGATAGCCGATGATGCGCTGGAAGGTGAGGTCGGCAATGCCGAACCATTCACCGACGCCGCCCAGGATACCGTTTGCCAGCGCCACCAGCGCCACGAAGGCGAGCACCATCGCGCCGACGGCCACCGCCAGCTTGACGCCGGTCTGCGCGCCCTGGCTGGCGGCCATGATGATGTTCTCTGCGCGCTCTTCCTCGATGGTTGCGGTTTCCACTTCGCCCGCTGCCGCCGGAGTTGCGGCGCTTTCGTTCGGCAGATCGGTGGCATCGCTGAGCTCCGATTTGTCGCGATGCGGATCGCGCAGCGTCATCGGCTTGTGGCTCGGCTTCAGCTCGTCCGGCATCATCATCTTGGCCATCAGGATGCCGCCCGGCGCGCTCATGAACGCGGCAGCGAGCAGATAATCGATGCGGATGCCCATGGCAGCATAAGCGGCCAGGATGGTTCCGGCGACGCCGGCCATGCCCACGCTCATCACCGTGAACAGCTGCTGCGGGCTCAGATTGGCAAGATAGGGCCGGATGACGAGCGGCGATTCGCTCTGGCCGACGAAGATGTTGGCCGCCGCGCACAGGCTTTCCACCTTGCTGATGCCGGTGACGCGTTCCAGTGCGCCGCCAATCCAGCGGATCACGAACTGCATCACCTTCAAATAATAGAGCACCGAAATCAACGAGGCGAAAAAGATGATCACCGGCAACGCGGCGATGGCAAAGCTGTTGCCGCCGATTTCGGGCGCGGCCAGCGGCCCGAACAGAAACTTCGTCCCCGCCTCGGCATAGCCGAGCAGGTTGGACACGCCGCGCGCCAGGAACTGCAGCACGTCATTGCCCCAAGGCACATAGAGCACCAGCGCGGCAAAGCCCGCCTGCAGTGCGAACGCGGCGCCCACGACGCGCAGACGGATCGCGCGGCGATTGGACGATAGCGCAAAGGCTATGAGCAGGATCAGCGCGATCCCGCACAGGCTATAGAATATGCGCATCGATTCGAGGGGCCCCTTTGCGCCGCTTCGCTCCGTGCGCCGTCTTTGCGGTTTCGTGACATAAACGCAAGGACGCGCTTGCGGGCGCGCCCATTCTGCCGCTAGCAGCGAACCCATGGAAACACCCGCCGGTTCGCGGCTGATGCCGCTGTCTCTGTTCGTCTTCGCGCTGTTCTACGGCGGTATGACCGTGCTGTCCGGCGTTCTGGGTAACAAGCAGGTCGCTCTGGGCCCGCTGGCGGTGGAGGCGGGGATTTTCGGCTTCCTGCTGCTCGTCGTCCTGTCGAGCGCGGTGGCCGAGCTTTACGGGCGCAGGGTTGCCAACCGCTTGGTGCTGATCGGTTTCGCGCCGCTGATCGGGTCCATGTGCCTCATTCTGCTGGTGCTCGGCCTTCCGGCAGCGAAGGACATGGATCCCGCCCGGCTCGAAGGCTTCCAGCTGATCCTGGGGCAGAGCCCGCGCCTGATGGTGGCCGGGATCATCGCTTACGGCGTCTCGCAATTTCTTAACGTCACCATCTTCAGCGCGCTGCGCGGCTCGGAGGGCAGCCGTTTCCTCGCGGTGCGCGGCGCGGTGGCGAGTGCGCTCAGCCAGGTGGTCGATACGCTGTTGTTCATCACCATCGCTTTTTACGGCGTGTTCCCGATCTGGGAGCTGCTGCTCGGTCAGATGCTGGCCAAGGTGACGCTGTCGATCGTCGTCGTGCCGTTCCTCATCGTCGGCGCGGTAAAACTGGGCCGCTGGCTCGACGGAAAGCCGGTTCTATGACGCACGATCCCGCCATGCTGCAAAAAGCGGAGACGCTGGCCGAGGCGCTGCCCTATCTTCAGGCCTATGCCGGCCGCACCTTCGTGGTGAAATATGGCGGCCATGCCATGGGCGACGCGGACCTGGCGCGCGCCTTTGCCGAGGATGTGGTCCTGCTGAAAGCCGTCGGCATCAACCCGGTGGTGGTGCATGGCGGCGGGCCGCAGATCGGCGCGATGCTGAAGCGCACCGGCGTGGAGAGCGAGTTCGTCGACGGGCTGCGCGTTACCGATGCCGCGACGGCGGAGATCGCCGAGATGGTGCTCTCCGGCGCGATCAACAAACAGCTGGTCGGCTGGATCAACGCGGCGGGCGGCAAGGCCGTTGGCCTGTCCGGCAAGGATGCGAACCTTGTGACCGCGAAGAAGCTCACCCGCACCACGCGCGATCCGGACAGCAATATCGAGCGGGTGATCGATCTCGGATTCGTCGGCGAGCCCTCGAAGATCGATCGGACGATCATCGACACGCTGACCGGGTCCGGCATGATCCCGGTGATCGCCCCGATCGGCGCGGGCGAGGACGGCCATAGCTATAATATCAATGCGGACACGATGGCGGGGGCCATCGCAGGCGCGCTGGAGGCGGCGCGATTGTTTTTGTTGACCGATGTCTCCGGCGTGCTGGATGCGGACAAGCAGCTGCTGACCGATCTCGATCCGCCGCAGATCGGACAGCTGACCGAAGAAGGGGTGATCTCCGGCGGCATGATCCCGAAGCTGGAAACCTGCGTGAGCGCGGTTGAAGCGGGCGTGGACGCGGCCGTTATCCTGGATGGGCGCGTGCCGCATGCGATGCTGATCGAGATGTTCACCCGGCGCGGCGCGGGAACGCTGATTCGCCAAAGCGGCGCTGCCGGCTGAAGGAACGCGGGCGCCATCCTATCGGTTGATGGCGAGAGCGTTTCTTTCGCGGAGAACTTCCATGCGCGCCGTCCTTCTCGCCGCCCCATTTCTGCTCGTTGCCTGCAATTCCGGTGCTGCCGATCGGACGGCGGGCGACGCGGCGGATTCGCACCAGACGGCGAGCGAGGCGGGGGAAATGCCAACGCCGGCGAACGAGCCGACTGCGCAGTCGTCACCAAGTGCCGCGCCGACCCCTGTATCCACAGCATCCACCGACATGGCGAGCGATCAGGCCGATATGACCCCGGCCGAGCTGGTCCCGGAGGCGGAGAAGGGCGAAAAAGGCGCGCGCAACGTGCTGCTCTTCTGGGCCGCCGCATTGGAGCAGAAGCAGTTCGCCAAGGCTTGGGCGCAGTTTGGCGACGGCGGAAAGCGCAGCGGCATGAGCCAGCAGCAATATGCCCGCAGCTTCGCGCCCTATGCCACCATCACCGTCGCGATGCCGACCGGCGGTATGGAGGGGGCGGCAGGCAGTCTCTATTACACCGCGCCGACGACCATCAGCGGCACGTTGAAATCGGGCGGTACATATACGCTGAAAGGGCCGGTCGTCCTTCGCCGCGTGAACGATGTGCCGGGCGCGACTGCGGAGCAACTGCGCTGGCATATCTATTCCACCGATCTGAAACGGGTCGACGGAGCCTGAAGTCGGACGCGCCCTTGAAGACCGGCCAGGGCGTCTTACCTCGCTAAAACAGTTGATGCCGCCGCGGGCCTCGCCTAGTGGCGGGCGCAATCCAGCGGAGTTGCCATGCTTACCTTCTTGGGAATCCTCATCCAGATCCTCGGGCTGCTCTCCAGCATCCTGATCACGGTCGTCATCGTCCAGTTCATCCTCAGCCTGCTGATCGCGTTCAACGTCGTCAGCATGTCCAACCAGTTCGTTTCGGCCATCTACCAGTCGCTGAACGCCATCCTCGATCCCGTGCTGCGGCCGATCCGTCGAATCATGCCGGACACCGGCATGATCGATTTCTCGCCGATCGTGCTGATCTTTGGCCTGCGCGTGCTGATGATCATCATCGAAGGCATCGCCAGCTCGATCGCCAGCGGAGCCTGATCCATGACGTCCGAACGCCTGATCGACGGCAAGGCCTTTGCCGCTGACCTGCGTGCGCGGGTCGGCGCGTTCGTGCCGGCGTTCCGCGAGCAGACGGGCCGCGCGCCCGGTCTTGCCGTCGTTCTGGTGGGCGAAGACCCGGCCAGCGCGGTCTATGTCCGATCGAAGGGCAAGGCGACGCGCGAGGCGGGCATGGAAAGCTTCGAACACCGGCTCGACGACGACGTGTCGCAGGAAGAGCTGATCGCGCTGGTCGAGCAGTTGAACGCCGACGACATGGTGGACGGCATCCTCGTCCAATTGCCGTTGCCGGGCCATATCGACGACAAGGCGGTGATCGCCGCGATCGACCCGGACAAGGATGTCGATGGCTTCCATGTCGTCAACGCGGGGCGCCTGGCAGTCGGCGAAGACGCAATGGTGCCCTGCACCCCGTTTGGCTGCCTGATGCTGCTTCAGGACCGTTTGGGTAACCTGTCCGGCCTAAATGCCGTGGTGATCGGCCGATCCAATATCGTCGGCAAGCCGATGGCGCAGCTGCTGCTGCGCGAAAATTGCACCGTCACCATGGCGCACAGTCGCACGCGCGATCTGGAAGCGGTGGTACGCCGCGCTGACATCGTCGTCGCCGGAGTGGGCCGGGCGGAGATGGTGCGCGGGGACTGGCTGAAACCCGGCGCTACGGTGATCGATGTCGGTATCAACCGCGTGCCGGCAAGCGAAGACGGCAAGACGCGGTTGGTGGGCGATGTCGCCACGGCCGAAGCGCTCGATCATGTCGGCGCGATCACGCCTGTTCCCGGCGGCGTCGGTCCGATGACGATCGCCTGTCTTCTGCGCAACACGCTGGTGGCCGCGCATCGCCGCGCCGGTCTGGAAGATCCCGAGGGGTTGTGAAGCGCGCTCTCCTTCTGATGCTGTTGGCAAGCCTTGCCGCTTGTGCAAGCGGACCGGGTTCGCGGCGCGGTGAGCGTGCGCCGGACGGTCAGCGTGTGCTGCGCGGCTATGACGGCTCCAAGCTTGAACGCACCGCCAGCCCCAGCGCGCTCGTGGCTGAGGAGATCGCGCTGGCGCAGGCCGCGCGGGAGGATGGACAGTGGACGGCGCTGCGCGATTTTGCCGCAGGCGATGCGGTTATGTTCGTGCCGCAGCAGGTGCGTGCGCAGGATTGGCTCAACGGCCGCGCCGATCTGGCAGGGGCGATGCGGTGGCAGCCGCATGAGGTCGTCATGTCCTGCGACGGGCGGACCGGCGCCACCACCGGCGCGATGCAGCGGCCGGACGGCAGCTTTGGCTATTACACCACCGTGTGGCACCGCCCTTATACGCGCAGCGGCCGATGGGCCTGGGTTTTGCGGCATGACGATACGCTCGCCGCGCCGCGACCCGAGCCCGATTTCGTACGCACGCGCATCGGCGATTGCCGCGGCGACGTGCCTACCGTGACACGGGATGCCGCGCCCACCGCCAGCAGCGTCGAAGGCCGCTCGGATGACCGCACGATCGTCTGGCGCGCCGTCGTGCAGCCCGACGGCAGCCGGCGGGTGACCGTCGATCTGTGGCAAGGTTCGGGATATGAAACCGTGATCGACGACCGCGTTGCCGCGCTGCGCGGGAATGGAGCCTGATATGGTCGAACTGTTCGTCTCCGCCTTCATAACCTTTTTCGTGGTGATCGATCCGCCCGGCTGCGCGCCGATCTATGCCAGCCTCACCAGCGCCGCCAGCGCCGCTCAGCGCCGCGCGATGGCGATCCGCGCGATCGTGGTGTCGCTCGTGATCCTGTTGGTGTTCGCGATGTTCGGGGAGAAGCTTCTTGCCGCCCTCGGCATCAGCCTCGATGCGTTCCGGGTCGCAGGCGGCATCATGCTGTTCCTGATCGCGCTCGAAATGGTGTTCGAAAAGCGTCAGACCCGCCGTGAGGATCGCGCCGAGAAAATTCTGGAGACCCCCGAGGTGGAGGACGTCTCGGTCTTCCCGATGGCGCTTCCGATGATTGCCGGGCCGGGATCGATCGCCACGATCATGCTGCTGATGGCCCGTTCCAACGGAATCGAGGAGAGCGCGGTCGTGCTGGCCGCAATGGCGGCAGTCTTGCTGCTTACGCTCGTCTCGTTGCTGCTGGCAGGGCCGCTGATGCGAATTCTGGGCGCCAAGATCGAGGCGGTGATCACGCGGCTCCTCGGCGTGCTGCTTGCCGCGCTGGCGACGCAGTTCGTGGTCGACGGGTTGAAGGCGAGCTTCGCCTAGGCCGCAGCGACCCTTTCAGCCTACTGCAATGTCGCCGGATCGGTCGGCCCGTCGCGCGCACCGAAGAATTGCAGCAGCTGCACGATAAGCTCTGCGCGTTCAGACAGGCCGCGTGCCTCCAGCAGAGCCTGCTTGGCGGCCGAGTCGAACGGCACCACTTGCGCCGTTCCGTTGACGAGCGAATAGTCGTCGAGGCGGCTGATCGACTCCCAGTCCACCTGATAGTCCATCGCTTCGGCAAAGCGCTTCGCTTCGCCCTGCAGCGAGGCGCGTTCGATGCTGCTGAGTACCTCTTCCTCCTCACTCTCCTCCCACATTTGCGCCTCGACGCGGCGGAAGGGAGTGGGGCTGTCGACCTCGCCGATCAAGGTGAAGCGCTTCAGGCCGCCCAGCAGGATGTCGTAACGCCCGTCGTCATGCGCCTCGATCTGCTCTATGCGGCCTAAGCAGCCAACTTCGTAGAGCGGCGCGGGTTCGCCGGGGCCGCGCGGCTGGATCATGCCGATGCGCCGGTCCCGCGCCATCGCATCGCTGATCATCGCGCGGTAGCGATCCTCGAAGATATGCAGCGGCAGATGCATGGCGGGGAACAGCAGCGCGCCGGGCAACGGAAAGATCGCAAAGCGCAGCGTCTCGCCGGAAAGGGGCAAAGCAGGGGCCATCAGCTGAATAGGATCTGCGAAAGGCGGCGGCGCGTCTGGGCGGTCCAGGGATCTTCCAGCCCCACCGTTTCGAACAAGGCGAGAAGCCGCGTGCGCGCCGCACCATCGTTCCACTCCCGGTCCACACGAATGATATGCAGCAGGTGGTCGGCCGCCGCATCCCGGTTGCCCGCAGCCATTTCGGCATTGGCGAGCTCCAGCCGCGCTTCGTGATCGTCCGGCGCCGCTTCCACCTTGGCGCGCAACGCTTCCAGCTCTGCCGGATCGCGCTTTTCCGCGGCAATGGCGAGGGCGGCGCGCGCCCGATCGATGGCGGGATCGGCCTGCATCTCGTCGGGCAGCTGCGCAAGCAGGCCCTGCGCCTCCTCGCCCCGGTCGGCGGCGGCGAGCGCGCGAATCATGCCGCCGATCGCCTCCACATGCTCCGGATCCTGCTGGAGGATGGAAGCAAAGGTGCCATAAGCCTGCTCGGCCTCATCCGCTGCGAGCAGGCGCTCTGCTTCTTCCAGCACGGGCGTGAGATCGGGCTTCGGAGGTTCGCCGCCCTCGTCGGCCCCGCCTTCGATCGGCAACTGCTCCAGCAGCTGGTCGAGCGTCTGCGCGAGCTGCGCCTCGGTGCGCGCATTCGTCAGGTTCGCAACCGGCTGGCCCTGAAAGATCGCGTAGATCGTGGGGATCGAGCGGACCTGGAATTGCGAGGCGATGAAGCCGTTGGCATCGACATCCACCTTCACAAGCTTCACGCCGCGATCGGCATAGTCGGCGGCGACCTTTTCCAGAACGGGGGCCAGCTGCTTGCACGGCCCGCACCATTCTGCCCAGAAGTCGAGGATGACGAGCTTCGTCATCGACGGCTCGACCACATCGTTC
>JBELIU010000314.1:0-2563 GCA_042090735.1 Novosphingopyxis sp.
CACAGCGAGCCGGTGCGAGCCCACTGGAACAGCTCCTCGGTCGAGGTGACGAGGAAGCCCTTGTCCTGCACTTCGCTGTTGAGCGAATTGTAGAAATCCGGATCGGGCGGCGTCACTTCGCCCTGCCCGCGCGGACCCCAGTTCTGGCCCTCGGTGGCCTGCGTGGTATCGGCGCTCATTCCCATTCCAGTGCTCCCACTTTCCAGGCGTAGACAAAGCCGATCACCAGCTCGAACAGGAAGACCATCATGGTCGCCCAGCCGGCGAAACCGATTTCCTCAAGGCTGACCGCCCAGGGAAACAGGAACGCGGCCTCCAGATCGAAGATGATGAAAAGGATCGCCACCAGATAGAAGCGCACATCAAACTGGCTGCGCGAATCCTCGAACGCGGGAAAGCCGCACTCATATTCCGCGAGCTTCGCGGCGGTCGGCTTGTGCGCGCCAGTCAGGCGGGCAACGCCCATCGGCAGGAACACGAACACGCAGGAAATCGCTAGCGCAACGCCGAGAAACAAAAGGATCGGCAGATATTGGGAGAGATCGACCACAGGGGCTTTGTCCATTATCAGTTATGCCCGCGCTTCTAAGCAGCTTGCCCGCGCCCCGCAAGGGTGCGGGGGCGGAAAACATCGTGACGAAATCGCAATCAATCGCGCCGCGAAGGGCGGCTCAGGCCTCTTCGCGCTTTTCCTTGAGCGCTTGGGCGAGAAGCTTGTGCAGCTTGCTGTGCAGCACGTCGTTCGCAGCGAGCACCTGAGTATCGGCGATGGCCGGGCTGCGGCCGCGCCAGTCGGTTACGAAACCGCCGGCTTCCCGCACCATCAGGCAGCCCGCGGCGGTATCCCATGCCGAGAGACCGCTTTCCCAGAAGCCATCGTAGCGTCCGGCTGCAAGCCAGGCGAGATCGAGCGAAGCAGCACCGAAACGGCGAATACCGGCCACCTGTGGCCCGATCTTGCCGAAAATGGCTTCCCACTCGTCCATGTCCCCATGCCCCTTGTACGGAACACCGGTGGCGATCAGCGCCTCAGACAGATCGCGGCGTGCCGATACACGAAGGCGGCGGTCATGCAGCCATGCACCGCGGCTGCGCTCTGCCCAGAAGCTTTCATCGGTGAGCGGCTGATAGATCAGGCAGGCAAACACCTCGCCCCAGCCGCCGTCGGGTTTCGCTTCCTGCGCGGCGATGGAAATCGCAAAATGGGGGATCGAGTGCAGGAAGTTGGTCGTGCCATCGAGCGGATCGATCACGAAACGCGGTTCGCCCGGCTCGCCCTCAATCGTGCCACCCTCTTCCAGTTCGAAGCCCCAGCCCGGCCGCGCCTTGGTCAGCTCATCATAGAGCGTGCGCTCTGACTTCTGATCGGCCTTGGAGACGAAGTCCGAAGGCCCCTTTTTAGAGACCTGCAGATGCTCGACTTCGGAGAAGTCTCTCCGAAGACGCGTGCCGGCCTTGCGGGCGGCACGCTCCATTACCGTAACGAGGCCGGACTTGGCTGGCATCAGCGGCTCTGCGGAGCCGGCGTAGCGGGAGCAGCCGCGCTATCGTCGGCCGTCTTGGCCTTGCGCGCACCGCAAACCACCGCGGCAACGTTGAAAACGTTCTCGGGCTTGGTCGCATCGATTTGCGGATTGGCCGCCAGAACCTTGCCGGTCTGCTCAGCGATCGCCTTGATCGAATTGTCGTACATGCAACCGAACAGCGCGTTCTTCTCCTGCTCTGTGATCTGGTCGGAACGAACAGCCTGACTGAACGAACCAAAGATGATCCCGCCACGATCGATGTCGGCCTGCTCGCTCGCGCTCGGTGCGGCAGGTGCTGCGTCCTGAGCGAAAGCGGGAACGGCGGCTGCCAGCGTGGCGGCGGCGAAAAGGATGGTCTTGCGCATAGTTACTCTGCCTTCTTCACATATTCCTTGGCGTACACATCGACAATGATGCGCGTGCCCGCCGCGATATGCGGCGGCACCATCACGCGCACGCCATTGTCGAGCACGGCCGGCTTGTAGCTGGAGGAAGCTGTCTGTCCCTTGACTACTGCATCGGCCTCAACGATTTCCGCTTCCACCTGATCGGGCAGCTGCACCGAGATCGGCCGCTCCTCATACATCTCCAGCGTCACGTCCATTCCGTCCGTCAGGAACGGGGCTTCGTCGCCGAGCATTTCGGCGTCGAGATTGATCTGTTCGTAAGTGTCCTTGTCCATGAAAACCAGATGGCCGCCATCAGCGTACAGATACTGGAATTCCTTGGTATCGAGGCGCACCTTCTCGACCGTATCGGCAGAACGGAAGCGCACATTCGTCTTCCGGCCGTCGACCAGGTTTTTCATTTCCACCTGCATATAGGCGCCGCCCTTGCCGGGCTGGGTGTGCTGGATCTTGGCGACCTTCCAGAGGCCTTTTTCATATTCCAGGATATTGCCGGGACGGATGTCGACGCCGCTGATCTTCATGGGGAAGCGCTACCTTGACTGGCGGTGGAAAGAGCGGGACGGGGCCAGCCCATCCGCGAGATGGCGCGCTTTAACGATCAAGGCGCGCAAGGGCAATGCCTGTAGC
>JBELIU010000315.1:0-2545 GCA_042090735.1 Novosphingopyxis sp.
CGGTGAACCAGAAGCCGCCATGCGCGTCGAACACGATGTCGTTGGGGCCGCGCAGCGAGCAGCCATGATCGCCGGACCTGTAAAGCACTTCGACCTCGCCGGTCTGCAGATCGATCCGCTCGATCCGCCCGCCGCTATAGTCCGCCGCGATGCCGTGGGGGGCGAGCGTATCGCCGCTTTCCGCCCAGGCGAAGCCGCCATTGTTGCAGCAATAGAGCTTGCCGTCCGGGCCCATGGCGAGGCCGTTCGGACCGCCGCCAGGCTCGGCTACCGTCTCGGTCGATCCATCGGGCTTCACCCGAGTGATGCGGCCGGCGGCAATTTCGACCAGAACGACGCTGCCGTCCTCCATCGCCACGGGGCCTTCGGGGAAGCGTAGTCCTTCTGCGACGATATTCATGGGTCGGCTCCTCTCTTCAGCGCCGGGGCGCACATTTTCTCGTTCGCGCGACTGTGCGTCTTCGCGGGAGAAAAATCAAAGAGGGATCATGCGAGACGTCCTGGAGACGTTTGGCGAAGGAGGAAGCCTAAAGGCTGGAGCGCAACTTCGCCTTGCCGCTGTCGCGCTGCGCGGCGAGTTCGGCCTTCAGCTTCGCCGGGCTGCGCGCGATCATGAAACCGAAGCTGACGCCGCCTTCCTTGCCGATGGTGGCGTGGTGCAGCTTGTGCGCCTGTACCAGCCGCTTGGCATAGCCGTTCTTGGGCACCCATTTGAAATAACGCTGATGCACCAGCCCGTCGTGGATGAAGGTGTAGATGACGCCGTAAAGCATGACGCCGACGCCCATCCAGAAAGCCGGCGGCCAGGCATAAGTGCCCACGATCAGCGGATTGCCGATGGCAAACAGGCTGATCGAAAGTGCCGCGCCGAAGATGCCGAACAGATCGTTCTTTTCCAGCTTGTTGTCATGCGGCTCGTGATGATCGCGGTGCCACGCCCAGCCGAAGCCGTGCATGATATATTTGTGGCTGAACCACGCCACGAACTCCATCGCCACCGCGGTAGCGAGCATGATGAGCGTTGCGGAAAGCCAATTCATACGGTTTGTCGTCTCGGTTGTTCGTCCCGTTCGCGGCGCAGGGCCGGCAGGCCCCACCACGGCGTGTTCGGAGCGATATGATGCTCGCGATGATAGCCGAAATGGAAACAGCTCGCCAGTGATGCAAGCCAGGAATAATCCAGGCTGCGCGCATTGTGCCTGTCGGCAAAGCGCTCATCCTCGTGCCGGTGCGGGCGATAGGTGCCGAAATAGAAGAGTTGCATGCTGCTGAGGATGGCCGGTACCCCGTAAAACAGCGTGACGTTCCACAAGCTGGCACCGATCAGCACCACATATATGGTGACGACGGCGCTGACATAGAGCACGCTGAGCAGTCCGAAATAGCGCTTGAAGAAAGTGAAATACCACTGCGCGGCATGGCGCGGATGGTCCGCGTCGAAATCCGGATCGTCGGGCGTGCCGGAATGCTTGTGATGGGCGAAATGCGCGCCGCGCAGCTTGGCGTAACCGAAGCCCGCATAGATGAACAACAGCCCGGTGCCGATGCGATCGTTCAGGCGAGGGCGTCCGGGGGCCAGCGATCCGTGCATCGCATCATGCGCGATGATGAACAGCCCGACGAAGCACCAGCTCTGCAACGCGATCAGGAAAGGCGCTGCAAGCCAGTGCCAGCCTTCCAGCGGAAAGAAGAAGACGCCGTAGATGTGACTCGCCAGCCAGAGCGCGAAGATAGCCGCCGCAAGGCCAAGGCCGACCGCCGTCTGACGGCGCGCGCAGTCTGTGCGCTTCGTAGATGAGGTGGGGCCGGGCATAGGCTACCCGATGTAGGGTCATTACCGCCCGGATGATAGTTTCAACTCACCGCAACGCGTCCAGCAGAGCGGGACGCGAGAAGTCGCGCAGGGTCCGGTTCGGGCGATTCATGGATGCGCGGCAGCGGTTTATCGCGCCCTTCGCGGCGTCCGGCGGCAACCGCTTGCCTCCGCCCCTCGCACCGCCTAGGTCGATCGCCATACCGAATACAGGAGAAGCATGCATGAAGGCCCTCATCTCGCGCGAAACCGGCGGACCGGAAACTCTGGAATTCGGGGAGCTGCCCGATCTCGAACCGGGCAAGGGCGAGATTCTGATCGACGTGAAGGCCTGCTCCATCAACTTTCCGGACACGCTGATCATCGAGGACAAATATCAGGTGAAGCCGCCGCGACCGTTCGCGCCGGGCAGCGAGGTGGCTGGCACCGTCGCCAAGCTGGGCGAGGGCGTGGAAGGATTCTCGGTCGGGGATCGCATCATCACCGGCACCGGCTTCGGCGGCCTTGCCGAACAGGCGATCGGGCGTGCGGCCAATTGCTATCACCTGCCCGAAAAGTTCAGCTTCGCGCAGGGCGCATCGCTGCTGATGACCTATGGCACCTCGATCCATGCGCTGAAGGATCGCGGCCGCATTGTGGAAGGCGACGAGGTGCTGGTGCTGGGCGCGGCGGGCGGCGTCGGCATCTCGGGCGTTGAACTTGCCAAGGCCTATGGTGCGCGCGTCGTCGCGG
>JBELIU010000316.1:0-2535 GCA_042090735.1 Novosphingopyxis sp.
TCAGCTTGTCGAAGTCCAGCTCCTGCCCGACGCGGGCGTTCTCGACCTTGTACGCCACCTGGCGAACGGGCGAAAACAGGCTGTCGACGGGGATCAGGCCGATCGGAGCATCTGCGGGACGGTTGGCAACGGCGGGGACATAGCCTTTGCCGGTATCCACGGTCAGTTCCATGTTGAGCGTCGCGTCTTCATCGAGATGGCAGATCACGAGATCCTTGTTCATCACCTCGATATCGCCAGACACGGCGATGTCGCCTGCCTTGACCTCGCCCGGGCCGGTCTTGGAAAGCTGCAGACGCTTGGGGCCTTCGCCTTCCATCTTCAGCGCGATCTGCTTCACGTTCAGGACGATGTCCGTCACATCCTCACGCACACCGGCGAGCGAAGAGAATTCGTGCAGCACATTCTCGATCTTGATCGAGGTGATGGCCGCGCCCTGAAGCGAGGAAAGAAGCACGCGCCGCAGCGCGTTACCCAGCGTCAGACCGAAACCGCGCTCAAGCGGCTCGGCAACCAGGGTCGCCTTCCGCTTGATATCGCCGGCGGACTTAAGGTCCAGGTTGCTGGGCTTCTTGAGTTCCTGCCAGTTCTTCATATTGACAGCCATGGAATTCCCCTAAAGTTCGGGCCCTGGGAGCAAAGAGGACCCTCATGTGAATATGCGCGGGGCGGGAAATGAGCAGCGCCGTCCGCCCCCGGCCGGCGATCCGGACTGCCGCCCCTGCAGGATGCGGCGTCCGGACCCGTGAGGGGGTTAGACCCTCCGGCGCTTGGACGGGCGCACACCGTTATGCGGGATCGGAGTCACGTCGCGGATCGAGGTGATGGTGAAACCCACCGCCTGCAGTGCGCGAAGAGCCGATTCGCGGCCCGAACCCGGGCCCTTCACTTCGACTTCCAGCGTGCGGACGCCGTGGTCGGCGGCCTTCTTGCCGGCATCTTCGGCCGCAACCTGCGCGGCATAAGGGGTCGACTTGCGGCTGCCCTTGAAGCCCATCATGCCTGCCGAGGACCAACTGATCGCGTTGCCCTGGGCATCGGTGATGGTGATCATGGTGTTGTTGAAGCTGGCGTTCACATGGGCGACGCCGGCGGAAATGTTCTTGCGTTCGCGCTTGCGAATACGCTGCGGTTCACGTGCCATTCTACTCTTCCTTCAAATCTTGAAGGGGGATGCATGATATTCCCGGAAAGTCCGCGCCATGAGCGTGATCGCTCGGCGCGGAGAAAAAGAGAATTCAGTCCCCCGGACTGAATTCTTACTTTTTCTTACCGGCGATCGGCGTGGCCTTGCCCTTGCGGGTGCGCGCATTGGTGTGCGTGCGCTGACCACGAACCGGAAGACCACGGCGATGACGCAGGCCGCGATAGGACGCGAGGTCCATCAGGCGCTTGATGTTCATCGCGGTCTCGCGGCGAAGGTCGCCCTCGACCGTGTGCTCTGCGTCGATCGTTTCACGGATCTGCAAAACTTCGGCGTCGGTCAGGTCCTGAACGCGGCGGCTATGATCGATGCCGAGCTTGTCGGCGATCTCAACGGCCTTCGTGCGGCCGATACCGGTGATGTAGGTAAGCGCAATGATAACGCGCTTATTGGTGGGGATGTTGACCCCGGCGATACGTGCCATGTATTCGTAAACTCCTGCTCCACAGGGAGGGCCCGGACGGGCACCCTATCTCATCGCGTGAAACCGAACGCACGAAAGCCAGCGGCGCAAATGGAGCGCTGCTGGTGACTTCCGTTGTCCGGATGCGTGCGATGTAGGACCGTGTCCAGTCCCTGTCAAGCGGTGTGCGGCACGCCTTCTACAAACCTCGACACGCCGCCCTTCATCCCCGGCCCTTCGTCTTGGTTTTGCCGCTGGCCATGTGCGTTTCCATGAATTCGATGATGCGCGAGGCCACGTCGATCCCACTCGCATTCTCGATTCCCTCAAGGCCAGGCGAGCTGTTCACTTCCATGATCACCGGGCCGTGATTGGACCGCAGGATATCGACGCCCGCAACGTTCAGGCCCATCACCTTGGCGGCGCGCACCGCGGTGGAGCGCTCTTCCGGCGTGATCTTGATCGATTTGGCCGTGCCGCCGCGATGCAGGTTGGAGCGGAAGTCGCCTTCCGCGCCGGTGCGCATCATGGAGGCGACCACCTTGCCGCCGATCACAAATATACGGATGTCGCTGGAGCCGGCTTCCTTGATGAACTCCTGCACCAGAATGTTCACATTGGCACCGCGGAACGCCTCGATCACGGATTTTGCCGATTTTTCGGTTTCACCCAGCACCACGCCGATGCCCTGCGTGCCTTCCAGCAGCTTGATGACGACCGGCGCGCCGCCGACCATCTGCAGCACCTCATCGGTCTGCTTCGGGTCATGCGCGAACGCGGTGACCGGCAGACCCAAACCGTGCTTGGCGAAAATCTGCATCGAGCGCAGCTTGTCCCGGCTGCGGCCGATGGCCACGCTTTCGTTCAGCGGCCAGACGCCCATCATCTCGAACTGGCGCAGCACGGCCAAGAGATCGGAAGAGCGTCG
>JBELIU010000064.1:0-5203 GCA_042090735.1 Novosphingopyxis sp.
GCGTCTACCAATTCCGCCATCTGGGCCGACCACGGGAAGGCGCGTCCTACCGTCTGGCGCGGCGTTGTCAATGGGAGAACGTGCTGCAGGGCGTCGAAAGATGTGATTGGTCCGTCGGGGAGCTTTCGCGCGGCTCGCCGATTGGTATAGGGACAGCTAATGGAGCGGCGCGCTCTTATCCAGAAACGAAGACAGGACGATTATGCAGAACCAGTTGGTGACGGTTTTCGGCGGAGGCGGTTTCCTGGGCCGCTATGTTTGCGAGGAGCTGCTGAAGGCAGGCTGGCGCATCCGGATTGCCGAGCGCGATCCATCGAACGCTTTCAGCGTCAAGCCGATGGGCGGCCTTGGCCAGACCCAGTTCGTTTCCTGCGACATCACGAAGAAAGACGGCCCGCTGCGCGCCGCGCAGGGCAGCGATGCGATCGTGAACCTGTGCGGTGCCTTTGCCGACCGGGGCGAAGATGTGAACCGTGACGGCGCGGACCATATTGCCAAGGCCGCAGCGCAGATTGGCGTGAAGGCATTCGTCCACGTCTCGGCTATCGGCGCCGATCCGGAAAGCGCCAGCGTTTACGGCGAAACCAAGGGTGAAGGCGAGGAGCGCGTGCGCAAGGCCTTCCCCAACGCCACGATCATGCGGCCATCCGTGATCTTCGGGCCGGACGATGATTTCCTAAATCGGTTTGCCAACATCATCCGCACAAGCCCGGTGGTGCCGGTGATCGCGGCCAATACGAAGTTCCAGCCGGTCTTCGCGGCTGACGTCGCGGCGGCCATCGCCCATGCACTATCGGAGCCGTTCACTCATGGCGGACACACCTACGAGCTGGGCGGGCCGGAGCGGATGACGATGATGGAGCTCAACCGCTGGATCGCGCATGAGATTCGTGCCGAGCGGCTGTTTATCGAAGTGCCCTTCACCGCGGCCTTTGGTCTTGCGCTGTTTACCCGCTGGCTCCCCAAGCCGCCGATCACCGACGATCAACTCATCATGCTGAAGACCGACAATGTGGTTGCGGACGATGCAAAAACTCTGAGAGACCTGGGTGTCGAGCCAAAGCCGCTCGCAAGCATCGCGCCCGATTATCTGGTCAAATATCGCCGCCACGGCCGCTTCAGCAGCAAGGCGCGTACCGCCTGAAACGCCTGCCGGGCATGGCGCTTGCTCAGAAGAACCAGAGCAGCGCCACGCCCATCAGCACACGGTAGATCACGAACACCATCATCGAGGCGTTTTTCAGGAAGCGCATCAGAAAAACCATCGTCGCCAGAGCGGCAAGAAAGGTGAGCCCGCCGGTAATCAGCGCCTCGATCAGCAGCGCGCTGTCCGCCTTCAAAAGATCGGGCACGATCAGCACCCCTGCCCCGGCAATCGCCGGGATCGACAGCAGGAAGGAGAAGCGGGCCGCCTCCACGCGGGCGAACCCCAAGGTGCGGGCCATGGTCATGGTGACGCCCGAGCGGCTGGTGCCGGGAATGAGCGCGAGCGACTGGGCAAGGCCAACCAGCAGACCATCGATGAAGCGGACATTCTCAAAGCTGCGGTTGGTGCGGCCGAACTTGTCCGCAAGGCCAAGCAAGATACCGTAGACGATCAGGTTGACCGCGATCAGATGCGTCAGACGCAGCGATTCCAGCAGATCGTCATTCTTAATCTGCAGGTTGAACATCGTTTCGAATACACCGTTCAGCATGCCCGTCTTGATCGCCAGGCCGACAAGTACGGCGGGGATAGTGCCGACGATGATCCACCAGAACAGCCGCTTTTCTTCCGGCGCCTTCCCGATGCCGATGGTTGCAAAGCCACCGCGTGCAAGGCCTGCGACATCGCGGAAAAAATAGGTGATGATCGCCAGCAGCGAGCCGACATGGACGGCGATGTCGATCATCGGCCCCTGATCCTCGAAGCCCGTCAGATAAGGCAGGATGATGAGGTGGCCCGAGGAACTGATCGGAAGAAACTCGGTGACGCCTTGGACGAGCGCGATCAGGAGCATCTGAATGAAGGTCATGCGGGTTTCCCGGCTGGCTTGAGAGCGTTCGCGCGCGGCTTTAGGCCTTGCGCCCGGCAATGTCAGCCGCGATATTAGGTCCGCTTCGGCCTATGTTTTTCTCCTAATCCGTAATAATGTTGTGCTCGCCCCT
This sequence comes from Novosphingopyxis sp., assembly GCA_042090735.1. Lineage (GTDB taxonomy): Bacteria > Pseudomonadota > Alphaproteobacteria > Sphingomonadales > Sphingomonadaceae > Novosphingopyxis. The sequence continues at coordinate 2,149 of JBELIU010000064.1, forward strand.
TCGAAATGTTCAATTTAGATAAGTATAACTGACCTAAGACGCGGAAAACGGCTGACAAGCGCGCTTGCCCGGATTACCCCCGCGCGCATGAGTGACAGAATGCTTCAGTTCGTGGATCGCCGGCAAAGCTATCCAGACAAACGCCCCGCCGATGCCCGCGCGCAGGACTTCCGCGAGATTGCGGACCGCTATGCGCGCGAAGCCGCCGAGGACCAGTCATCGCGCTGTTCGCAGTGCGGAGTGCCTTATTGTTCTGTCCATTGCCCGCTGCACAACCATATTCCGGACTGGCTGCGCCTGACCGCCGAAGGGCGGCTGCGCGAAGCTTACGAGATGTCGAACATGACCTCGACCATGCCGGAAATCTGTGGACGCATCTGCCCGCAGGACCGTCTGTGCGAAGGCAATTGTGTCATCGAATTTTCCGGCCACGGCGCGGTGACGATCGGCTCGGTCGAAAAGTACATCACCGATACCGCCTGGGCCGAAGGCTGGGTCGAGCCGCTGCAGCCGGGGCCGGACCGCGGCCAGTCCGTCGGCGTGATCGGCGCCGGACCGGCCGGGTTGTCTGCCGCCGAATATCTGCGCGTCGGCGGCTACGAGGTGCATGTCTACGATCGGCATGATCGCAGCGGCGGTCTGCTCACCTATGGCATTCCCGGCTTCAAGCTGGAAAAGGAAGTGGTGATGCGCCGCGTCGACCGACTGAAGGAAGGCGGCATTCACTTCCACGAAGGTTTCGCCGTGGGCGAGGATGCGACACTGGATGAGCTACGCGAAAAGCATGATGCCATCCTGATCGCGACGGGCGTTTACAAGGCACGTGATCTGAAGGCGCCGGGCAGCGGCCATGACGGCATCGTGCCGGCGCTGGACTTCCTGATCGCCAGCAATCGCAAGGGCTTTGGCGACAGCGTTCCCGAATATGACGACGGCTCGCTCAACGCGGCGAACCGCCATGTGGTCGTGGTCGGCGGCGGCGATACCGCGATGGACTGCGTGCGTACTGCGATCCGCCAGGGCGCGAAATCGGTGAAGTGCCTCTACCGGCGCGATCGGGATAATATGCCCGGATCGCAGCGCGAGGTGGCCAATGCCGAAGAAGAGGGCGTGGAGTTCGTCTGGCTGAGCGGGCCGACCGCGTTCGAAGCCAATCAGGACGGCGCGGTCACCACCTTGCGCGGAACGCGCATGAAGCTTGGCCAGGCCGATGCGAGCGGGCGGCGCGCGCCTGAACCCGATCCGGAGGGCGATTTCACGCTGGAGGCCGATCTCGTGATCAAGGCGCTCGGCTTCGAGGCGGAAGACCTGCCGGTCCTGTTCGGCGCCGAAGACCTCTCGGTCACCCGCTGGGGCACCGTGCGCATCGACCATGAGTCCATGATGACCAGCGTGGACGGTGTATTCGCCGCCGGAGACATCGTGCGAGGCGCCAGCCTGGTCGTCTGGGCCATCCGCGACGGGCGCGAAGTAAGCGAAGCGATGCACCGCTATCTGAAGATGAAGAAGGTGGAAGAGAGGGCTGCGGCATGAAGTCGAAAACGCTTCTGTTTGCCGCCGCCATTGCATTTTCCGGACCTGGATTCGGTCAGGAGAACGACGCGGACGCGGTCGCAGTCGCTGTCACGGCTGATGACGAGCGCGCTTCCGACGGTCTGAGCGATGCCGAGCAAGCGGAAGCGCAGGCTGCGCTTTCAAAAATGTTCGACGGCATGGCGGCCGATCTGCGCGCCGATCTCGAGCCGGTCGATCCAGAGCGGCTGGCGCTGGCCGAACCGATTGCCTCCAAGGTGCTGCCCGATGGTGTGATGCGAGACATGATGTCGAAAAGCTTCGACATGGTGTCGACGATGATGGAATCGATGGCCGAAGAATTGCCGCTTTCGACCATTGCCGCGGTCGGCGGGCTTTCCATGGATGAAGCGGCATCACTCGATAACGTCACGGTTGGCGAAGTGATGGCCATCGTCGATCCTTATTATAAGCAACGATCGCTGCACATGTTCGATCGGATGACGGTGGTGATGGGCGGCATCGCTGCCGAGATGGAGCCGCTGATGCGCACCGCCCTCGGCCGGGCCTATGCCAAGCGGTTCACGGGCGACCAGCTTGCCGCGATCGGAGCATTCATGGAGACGCCCGCCGGCAGCGCGTTCGCGGGCGAGAGCTATCGCATCTACACGGACCCCGAGATGATGGCCGCGACGGCCGAAATGATGCCCAAGATGATGGCGCGGCTGCCCGAGTTGATGGCAGCGGTAGAGACGGACGCGCTTCCTCCGCCGCGGGAGATCGATGATCTGAGCGCCGAGGAGAAAGCCAAGCTGGCAGACCTGCTCGATGTCGAGATCGACGACCTCTCGGATCCGCCCACGGACGAGATAATGTCCGAACAAAGCAACGTAATCTAGCAGGTGACGGCCGCTGCAAAATGCTGACCATCCCCGCTCTGAACGAATGAAAATGACCATGGATAATCAAGCCGAACGCCTCCGCATCGCCGAAGAGGGCATGTACCGTCCCGATATGGAAGGCGATGCCTGCGGCACCGGCCTTATCGCCGAAGTGTCCGGCAAGCCTTCGCGCCGCGTCGTGACGTCGGCGATCGAGGCGCTGCGGGCGGTGTGGCATCGCGGCGCCGTCGATGCCGATGGCAAGACGGGCGACGGCGCGGGCATCATGGTCGATCTGCCCGAGCGCTTCTTCGACGATGCGATTGCGGACGGCGGTCACCGCGTGCTGCCCAACCGCCTCGCCGTCGGCATGATCTTCCTTCCGCGCACCGATCTGAACGGGCAGGACCAGTGCCGCATGATCGTCGAGAGCGAGCTGATCGCCAGCGGCTACACCATCTACGGCTGGCGCCAGGTGCCGGTCGACCCCAGCGTCATCGGCCGCAAGGCGCAGATCACGCGGCCCGAGATCGAGCAGGTGATGATCGCCGGCCCCATGCCGGAGGAAGAAACGATCGCGGAGTTCGAGAAGGATCTGTACCTCGTCCGCCGCCGCATCGAGCGGAAGGTGATCGAGGCGCAGATCGCCGATTTCTACGTCT
>JBELIU010000064.1:5213-12825 GCA_042090735.1 Novosphingopyxis sp.
CTACGTCTGCAGCCTCTCCTGCCGCTCTATCGTCTACAAAGGGTTGTTCCTGGCCGAGAGCCTCTCGGTCTTCTATCCGGACTTGCAGGACGAGCGGTTCGAAAGCCGCGTCGCGATCTTCCATCAGCGCTATTCGACCAACACCTTCCCGCAATGGTGGCTGGCCCAGCCTTTCCGCGCGCTCGCCCATAATGGCGAAATCAACACCATCCGCGGCAACCGCAACTGGATGAAGAGCCACGAGATTCGCATGGCGAGCATCGCCTTCGGGGATGCATCGGATGAGATCAAGCCGGTCATCCCGGCCGGCGCATCCGACACCGCCTCGCTCGACGCCGTGTTCGAAACGCTGATCCGGTCTGGCAAGGAAGCGCCGACGGCAAAGCTCACCATGATCCCCGAAGCCTGGCAGGCATCGGCCGATCTGCCCGCCGAGCACAAGGCGATGTACGAATATATGGCGAGCGTCATGGAGCCGTGGGACGGCCCTGCTGCGCTCTGCATGACGGACGGGCGCTGGGCAGTGGCGGGCGTGGACCGCAACGCACTGCGGCCGCTTCGATACAGCCGCACATCCGACGGGCTGCTCGTCATCGGGTCCGAGAGCGGCATGGTGATCCTGCCCGAACCCGATGTGGTGGAAAAAGGCCGCCTTGGCCCCGGCGAGATGATTGCCGTCGATCTTCAGGAAGGCGCGCTCTATCGCGACCGGCAGCTGAAGGACCGCGTTGCCGCCGAGCAGCCTTATGCGGAGCTGGTAAAGGGCTTCCGCACCCTCGCTGACCTGCCCGAATGCGATGCGCCGGAGCTGCCGCGCTATGACCGCGCGGAGCTTTCCCGCCGCCAGGTCGCCGCCGGGCAGACGATCGAGGACATGGAAATGATCCTCGCCCCGATGGCCGAACAGGCGAAGGAAGCCGTCGGATCGATGGGCGACGATACGCCGCTCGCGGTGATCAGCCACAAGCCGCGGCTGATCAGCCAGTTCTTCCGGCAGAATTTCAGCCAGGTCACCAACCCGCCGATCGATTCCTTGCGAGAGCGGCATGTGATGAGCCTGCGCACCCGCTTCTCCAACCTTGCCAACATCCTCGATGAGCAGGACCAGAACGATCACGTCCTGGTGCTGGAAAGCCCGGTGCTGCTCAGCACGGACTGGGCGCGGCTGAAGAGCGCATTCGGCAAGCTCGCCGGAGAGATCGACTGCACCTTCGATCCGCATGCCGGCCATGAGGAACTGCGCGTCGCGATCACCCGCATTCGGCGCGAAGCCGAAGAAGCCGTGCGCGGCGGCAAGACCGAGCTGTTCCTGACCGACGAGGGGATCTCCGAAGACCGCTGCGCCATCCCGATGGTGCTGGCGGCCGCCGCGGTCCATACCCACCTTGTGCGCAAGGGCCTGCGCGCCTTTTCCTCGATCAACGTGCGCACCGCCGAATGCCTCGACACCCATTATTTCGCGGTGCTGATCGGCGTCGGCGCGACCACCGTGAACGCCTATCTGACCGAGGCGGCCATCGCGGAGCGCCATGGCCGGGGCCTGTTCGGCAATCTTTCGCTCGACGAATGCCTCGCCAATTTTCGCACCGCGATCGACGATGGCCTGTTGAAGATCATCGGCAAGCTGGGGATCGCCGTGATCTCAAGCTATCGCGGTGGCTACAACTTCGAAGCCGTGGGCCTCAGCCGTGCTCTGGTGAACGATCTGTTCCCGGGCATGCCGAACAAGATTTCGGGCGAAGGCTATATGTCGCTTCACCTGAACGCGACCGACCGGCACAAACTGGCCTTCGACAGCCTGGTGGCAAAGCTGCCGATCGGCGGCTTCTACAAGCAGCGGGCGGGCGGCGAGGAACATGCCTGGTCCGCGCAGCTGATGCATCTTCTGCAGACCGCCGTCGCGAAGGACAGCTATTCCAGCTACCTGCAATTCTCCGCGGGCGTGCGGGCGCTGGACCCTGTCTATCTGCGCGATCTTATGGAGTTCAACTACGCCAAGACGCCGCTCCCCGTCGACGATGTGGAGGCGGTGACCGAAATCCGCCGCCGCTTCCTCACCCCCGGCATGAGCCTCGGCGCGCTGTCGCCGGAAGCGCATGAGACGCTGGCCATCGCCATGAACCGCATCGGCGCCAAGGCGGTCTCCGGCGAAGGCGGCGAGAGCCCGGAACGCTTCAAGCCCCGCCCCAATGGCGACAACGCCAACAGCGCAATCAAACAGATCGCGAGTGGCCGCTTCGGCGTGACGGCGGAATATCTCGGCGCGTGCGAGGAAGTGGAGATTAAGGTTGCGCAGGGTGCGAAGCCCGGCGAGGGCGGGCAGCTGCCTGGCTTCAAGGTGACCGAGTTCATCGCCAAGCTGCGCCATTCCACGCCCGGCGTGACGCTGATCAGCCCCCCGCCCCATCACGACATCTATTCGATCGAGGATCTGGCGCAGCTCATCTACGATCTGAAGCAGATCAATCCGCGCGCGCGGGTGTGCGTAAAGCTGGTGTCCGCCGCCGGCATCGGCACCGTCGCAGCGGGCGTTGCCAAGGCGCATGCCGATGTAATCCTGATTGCCGGCCATAATGGCGGCACCGGCGCTTCCCCGCAGACCAGCATCAAATATGCCGGTACGCCGTGGGAAATGGGGCTGTCCGAGGTTAATCAGGTGCTCACCCTCAACGGCCTGCGTCACCGCGTAAAACTGCGCACCGACGGCGGCCTCAAGACGGGGCGCGACATTGTGATCGCCGCGATCCTGGGCGCCGAGGAATTCGGCATCGGCACGCTCAGCCTCGTCGCCATGGGCTGCATCATGGTGCGCCAGTGCCATTCCAACACCTGCCCCGTGGGCGTCTGCGTGCAGGATGAACTGCTGCGCGAAAAGTTCACGGGTCCGCCGGAAAAGGTCATCAACCTGATGACCTTCATTGCCGAGGAAGTGCGCGAAATTCTGGCCCGGCTTGGCGTCTCCAGCCTGGACGAGGTGATCGGCCGCACCGAACTTCTCCGCCAGGTCAGCCGCGGTGCGGAGCATCTGGACGACCTCGACCTGAACCCCATCCTTGCTAAGGTGGACGCGCCCGACACCCATCGGCGCTTCAAGATCAACACGTTCCGCAACGAGGTGCCCGACAGCCTGGACGCGCTCATGCTGAAGGATGCCGGCCCCGTGTTCGAGCGGCGGGAAAAGATGCAGCTCACCTACACCGTGCGCAACACGCACCGGGCGGTGGGCACGCGGCTCAGCAGCGAAGTGACCCGCGTTTTCGGGATGAAGGCGCTGGATGACGATTATATCCAGGTACGCCTGCGCGGAAGCGCGGGGCAATCGCTCGGCGCGTTCCTGTGCAAGGGCATCCGGCTGGAAGTATTCGGCGATGCAAACGACTATGTCGGCAAGGGCTTGTCCGGCGGTCACATCATCGTGCGGCCGACGGTCAGTTCCCCCCTGAAAAGTCAGGAGAACTCGATCATCGGCAACACCGTGCTCTACGGCGCGACCGCGGGGCAGCTGTTCGCGGCAGGCCAGGCGGGTGAGCGCTTTGCGGTCCGCAATTCCGGGGCCGATGTCGTGGTTGAAGGCTGCGGTGCCAATGGCTGCGAATATATGACCGGCGGCACGGCCGTGATTCTAGGCCAGACCGGCGGGAATTTCGGCGCGGGGATGACCGGGGGGATGGCCTTCGTCTATGATCCGGAAGCGGTCTTCCCGATGCGTGCCAATCCCGGCAGCATTGTCTGGCAGCGCTTGGAAAGCGCGCACTGGGAAAGCCAGCTGAAAACGCTGATCGAGGCTCATGTCGCGGCAACCGACAGCCGCTGGGCCTCCTCCATCCTGGATGACTGGGACAGCGCACGCGGGGCCTTCTGGCAAATTTGTCCAAAGGAAATGCTCGGGCGGCTGGAGCATCCGCTGAGCGAAAGCGAGCCAGACATGGTTGCAGCGGAATAGAGGAAAGCTCTGTCGCTGCCGGTTGCCCGGCGCTTCAGCCGGCGAGGCCCGCCTTCCGCAAGGCCCGATACGCATGAGCCTTGGGCTTGTTGCTCGCCGGAAAGCGGCCCGGTGGCTTCGGATTTAAACCCGCGCTGCGCAGCAGCCGGTTGAACCCGTGTGCGTCCGCTTCGGCGAAGCTCCAGTCGCTGCGCCAAGTGATGGACAGGCTGATCGACGGTTCCGGGCCGTTGCGCACGAAATGCGGCGCCATGACAGGCACAAACACCGCCTGCCCCGGCGCAAGCTCGATTGCCGTGCCACTGGCCTGAAAGTCGGCCTGCCAGACAAGGTTGCGCTGATGCCCCGAATGATAGGCTTCATGGGCGCTCGGCGGCGCAAAACGCGCATCGCCTGCAGGGAACTGCGTCATCGTCTTGGTGCCGCGTAGCTGCAGGAGAATGTTGTGTTCGGGATCGAAATGATAGGGCGTCATCGAGTGCGGGGACGAAACGAAGATGAAACCCTGCGGCCGCAGCAGCCGCCCCGTCTTGGTCTCGATCGCGGGCTTCAACTCGGCCAGAAGCTGCATCAGCAGCGCGGCATATGCAGGCATCTGCTCGATATTCTTCAGCACGGCCCAGCTTCGGCAAACGTCGATCGTGCGGATGGTTTCGCCGATCGTGAGGCCGTTATCGGGCACATCGGCGGCATCGATGCCTAGCGGCAGATCGCCGGGGTTGTACTCGACGCTGCTTGCGGGAAGCGCCTCGCCCAGCTTAGCGATGGCTTCCAGCGTCAGCAGTTCGTGGGCTGGAAGATGGTGATCCAGCCGATGCGGCGTTTCCGGATAATGATCCGCGAACCGCGCGATAGTCTGTTCGTCGAATACCGCGGTCATGCCGCCTCTCCCCCATGTCGTGCCGCCATCCAGTCCTCCGCCTTTCGCAGCGCATCGAAGGCGAGGCGCCGGGCTTTGCCGCCGATCGCGATCGATACCCGCCCGATCGCGCGACGCTCGGTCCAAAGGCTGTCGATCATGGGATGGTCGGGTGCCGCGCAGCTGTCGGCCCAGGCCAATCCGGGCCGGTCCAGAAGCGCATAGTTTTCGATCTGGAGGAGCACGCCGGGCGAAAAGCGCGAAAAGGCTTCGTCAAAGGCGGTCTTGAACGAGAACACCCCCTCCCCCGAACGCAGATTGACCAGCATCGCGATGGGAGCGCCTTCGAAACGCAGCGCCAATAGCTCGAGCCTGCCGGCCGCGGCCATCGCGCCCAGCATCTCGCGGAACAAGGCGCGGGTGTCGGCTTGGCTACCGAGCGCGCTTTCTTCCTGCCCTTTCCAGCCGGAGGCCTCCAGCGCCAGAAATTGTTCGATCCAGCGGTCCAGCCCGTCGTCGCCGTCGCTCCGTTCGAACGTCAGCGTTCCCATATCCTCAAGCCGCCGCTTCTGTCGCCGCAGTTCCTTGCGCTTCTTCGATCGCACAGCCTGCTCGTAATAAGCCTCTGAACTCAGCGGAGACTGGAGCAAGGCGCGCTCATGCCGCCGAACCACATCGCAGCGGCGGCGCTGTTCGCTGCACACTGCGAATAGCGCCTGCGCGCCCTGATCATCCAGTTCGAAGCAATCGAGATGAAAGAACAGCCCGCGCCCGGCATGCGTGTCGCAATGGCTGAGCAAGGCCTTCCAGAAGGCCCGCTCATACCCGTGCACGATGAGCGGGTTGCCCAAAAAAGCATTGGGATGCAGCCAGTTCTGCCAGTTCGGGACGGGGCGGTTGCCATAAAGCGGCTCGAGCGAGAGCGGCATCAATCCGATCAACTGGCTTGCACGCGGCGGACCGTCCCAGAGCAGAAACAGATGCGCTTTCCCATGCGGATCGCAATGGGCGAGCGCGGCCGGCAAAACGCGGCTCTCTGCAAAAATGTTGGCACCTGCGGTGCGCCGATCCAGTTCCTGCCATGCCCACAGGAGCGCGGAGTCGATCGCCGTTGCGGCCACCGTCTCGGCCTGCACGAGCCCCGATCCCGCAATCGGCACCGGCATGGCATCTGCAAAAGCATCCGGAAAAATAGTTTGGTTCAAGCGGCGCGCTCCATAAGCGGCTCGCTCTACGCGGTAATCGCAAAGATTCGGCTAAAGTGGTAGGCAAGAAAAAGGGCCGCCGGAATATCCAGCGACCCTCCGGAGCAATGCCCTGTCTGAATTAGACGGCTGCTAGTGCCGCGAGCAACAAAAGCGCCACGATATTGGTGATCTTGATCATGGGATTGACCGCAGGGCCCGCGGTATCCTTGTAGGGATCGCCCACCGTGTCGCCGGTAACCGCGGCTTTGTGCGCCTCGGACCCCTTGCCACCATGATGGCCGTCCTCGATATATTTCTTGGCATTGTCCCAAGCGCCGCCGCCCGCCGTCATCGACAGCGCGACGAACAGGCCGGACACGATCACGCCGAGCAGCAGCGCGCCGAGCGCAGCAAATCCATTGGCCTGCCCCGCCACCGCCGTGATCACGAAATACACCACGATCGGCGCCAGCACCGGCAGCAGCGACGGCACGATCATTTCCTTGATCGCCGCCTTGGTGACGAGGTCCACCGTCCGCCCGTAATCGGGCTTCGAGGTTCCCTCCATGATGCCGGGATTGTCGCGAAACTGGCCGCGCACCTCCTCCACCACCGCGCCGGCGGCACGGCCGACCGCGGTCATGCCCATTGCGCCGAACAGATAGGGCAGCAGCGCGCCGAGCAGCAGCCCCACGATGACGTACGGGTTGCTGAGCGAGAAATCGACGTTCAGGTTCGGAAAGAACTCGTCGAGATCGGTGGTGTAGGCGCCGAACAGCACGAGTGCTGCCAGGCCGGCAGAGCCGATGGCATAGCCCTTGGTCACCGCCTTGGTGGTGTTGCCGACAGCGTCGAGCGCATCGGTTTTCTCGCGCACGCTTTCATCCAGCCCCGCCATTTCGGCGATGCCGCCCGCATTGTCGGTTACCGGGCCATAAGCATCGAGCGCGACCACCATGCCGGCAAGCGCCAGCATCGCCGTGGCCGCAAAAGCAATGCCGATCAGGCCGGCGAGCTGATAGGCGATGACGATGCCGACGCAGATCACCAGCGTGGGCAAGGCGGTTGCCTCCAGACTAATGGCCAGGCCCTGGATCACATTCGTGCCGTGCCCCGTTTCGGATGCCTTGGCGATCGAGCGAACCGGACGATAATTGGTGCTGGTGTAATATTCGGTGATCCAGATGATGAGGCCGGTCACCGCAAGGCCGACCATCATCGAGAAGAACAGATCCCAACCGGTGAAGCTGGCGACCGTTGCCGCTCCGGTTTCGGTAGTGAAGCCGTCCGTTGCCAAATCCCCTCCGATCGCGGCGCTCATGTCCCCGAAGATATACTGCGTCGCCAGATAAATTGCCGGGATCGACAGTACCGCCGTCACCAGGAAGCCTTTGTACAGGGCCCCCATGATGTTGGTGCCGCCGCCCAGCCGCACGAAATAGGTGCCGATGATCGAGGTGATGATGCACACGCCGCCAACCAGCAGCGGCAGGCTCATGAGGTTGAGGAGCGCCGCATTGCCGACGTCGACGAGCAGTGCGGACAGCACCATCGTGGCCCCAACGGTAACGACATAGGTTTCGAACAGGTCGGCCGCCATGCCGGCGCAATCGCCGACATTGT
>JBELIU010000065.1:0-8890 GCA_042090735.1 Novosphingopyxis sp.
GCCGCCCTTGAAGTTGAACGCGCCGACATAGGCCCGCGTCGCCATCTCGTGCTTGCCGAGCTTCATGTAATCCAGCCCGTCGGAGATTTCCTCCCAGACGTTCTTGGCGGGATCGAGATGATCGCGGCTCTGGTCGACATAGCCCAGATGCACTGTCTCACCGATCTCGATCTTGCCGGAATCGGGCTGTTCCTTGCCGGTGATGAGCTTGAACAAGGTGGTCTTGCCCGCGCCGTTCGGGCCGATGACGCCGACTATGCCGCCGGGGGGCAGCGAAAAGGTGAGGTCTTCGAACAGAACCTTGTCACCGAAGGATTTGGTGAGGCCTTCCGCTTCGATCACCTTGCCGCCGAGGCGCTCGGGCGTCTGGATGAGGATCTGCGCCTTCCCGGGCGCGCGGTTTTCCTGCGCCTCCACCAGCTCGTCGAATGCGCGGATACGCGCCTTGCTCTTGGTCTGGCGGGCCTTCGGGCTTTGCCGGATCCAGGCCAGTTCGTCCTCGATCGCTTTCTGCCGACCTTTGTCCTCGCGCGATTCCTGCTCGAGGCGCTTGGCCTTCTTTTCCAGGTAGGTGGAGTAATTGCCTTCGTAGACGAAGTAGCGCGAGCGATCGAGTTCGAGGATCCAGTTCACCACATTGTCGAGGAAGTAGCGATCGTGGGTGACGAGGATGACGTTGCCAGCATAGTCGACCAGATGCTTTTCCAGCCAGGAGACGCTTTCGGCATCGAGATGGTTGGTCGGCTCGTCGAGCAGCAGGATGTCGGGCTTTTCGAGGAGCAGGCGGGTGAGCGCCACACGGCGCTTCTCACCGCCGGAAAGATTGGTGACCGGGCTGTCGCCCGGCGGGCAGCGCAGCGCTTCCATCGCGATCTCGAGCTGGTTGTCGAGGGTCCAGCCGTCGACCGCGTCGATCTTTTCCTGCAGCGTGCCCATTTCTTCCATGAGCGCATCGAAATCGGCATCTTCGGGCGGATCGCCCATCAGGGTGCTGATCTCGTTGAACCGGTCGACAAGGTCCGCGACGGGACGCACGCCGTCCATCACATTTTCCTTCACCGTCTTGCTTTCGTCCAGCTCCGGCTCCTGCGCCAGATAGCCGACGGTGATGCCCTCGCCCGGCCAGGCTTCTCCGGTGAATTCCTTGTCCATGCCCGCCATGATCTTCATCAGCGTGGACTTGCCGGTGCCGTTGGGGCCGACGATGCCGATCTTGGCATCCTGATAGAATTGCAGGCTGAGGTTGGAGAGCGTGGGCTTGGGCGCTCCGGGGAAGGTTTTCGTGAGGTTCTTCATCACGAAGCTGTACTGGGCGGCCATGTGTTCGGTTTCCTTGGCGTTTTCCAGAACCGTCAGTGCTAAGTTGGTCGTAGCACGCTTCTCGAACGAGAGGCGCCCTTCGACAAGCTCAGGGCTGCGGGATGCTGGGAGAAAGAATTTTTCCCGCTTCCCCTAGTCGCAAGCCTCGCGCGCATCAACCGTCCTTGGCAAGCGCCTGCTTGGCGGATAGATCGGCGGGCATGATCAAAGCCATCGCACTCACCGCCCTCCTTCTCACCACCGCAGCGCCCGCGCTGGCGCAGCAGGACCTGCGCAACCTGACGCCCATGCAGGCCGACGCGATGAGGGACGAAGTCGCCTTCGACATCACCGAGGGACTGGTGACCGAGGTGGGCCACCGCATGGCGGGAACGCCGGACGAGGCGCGCGCGCGCGACTGGGCGGTGAAGAAACTGACCGATCTGGGTTTTGCGGACGTCCATGTCGAAACCTATCAGATGCCGGTCTGGGTGCGCGGTACGGAAACCGCAGAGGTGATCGCGCCAACACCGCAGGACTTCCACATCACCGCGCTGGGCACCAGCGGCTCGACCGGGCCGAAGGGCATTGAGGGCGAAGTGGTCTATTTCCCCAACTTCTCGCGCCTCCTCGCTGCGCCGGCGGGCAGCCTGGACGGCAAGATCGCCTTCGTGACCCACGATATGCGCGTGACGCAGGACGGCTCGGGCTATGGTTTCGCCGGTCCTTCGCGCTGGCGCGGGCCGAATTTCGCATCGAAAGCCGGCGCCGCGGCCATCGTGATCCGCTCGGTCGGCACGGATGACCATCGCAATCCGCACACCGGCGGCACCACCTTCGATGAGGGCGTGAAGCACATTCCCGCGGGCGCCATCAGCAATCCCGACGCCGATACGCTGGAGCGGTTGATCGCGCTGGGAGAGCCGGTGCGCATGAAGCTGGTGCTGACGCCGAAAGACCTCGGCATGCAGGAAAGCGGCAATGTGATCGCCGAAGTTCCCGGCGCGGACAAAAGCCTGCCGCCGATCGTGATTGCCTGTCATCTCGATAGCTGGGATCTTGCACCGTCCGCGTTCGACGATGCGGCCGGCTGCGGCATCATCACCGCGGCAGCGAAGCGTGTCATGGAAATGGGCCAGCCGCGCCGCACCATCCGTCTGCTCTGGGCAGGCGCGGAGGAAGTCGGCGTGTTCGGCGGCAAGGCTTATGGCGAGGCGCACAAGGATGAACCGCATGCGCTGGCCATGGAATCCGATTTCGGCGCGGACCGCGTGTGGCGCGTCGATTTCAATCTGGGCGATGCCGATCTGAAGGACCGGCTGGCCCTTGCGCTCGCCCCGCTCGGCATCGCGCGCGGCGAGACCCATGCCCATGGCGGCGCGGATGTCGGCGCGATTATCGAGGCGACAAAGCCTGCCGTGATCGACCTGCAACAGGACGGTACGCGCTATTTCGATCTGCACCATACGCCGGACGATACGCTGGACAAGGTCGATCCCGCCCAGATGGCACAGAATGTGGCCGCCTGGACCACGGTGTTGCAGATCATGGCCAATCATGATGGCCCGATCGGCCCCGAACTCGCCGCCGCGCACGAGGGCGGCTGAGCCGTGCGCCGCGCCCTCCTGATCGCCCTGCCGCTGGCGCTGATGGCGTGCAAGGAGCAGCCCGCCGATCCCGATCTCAGCGGCGAGGCGCAGATCGATGCAGAGACCAAAACGTTGAACGAAGCGGCGGACGAGGCAGCGCGGATCGTCGAGGAAGACGCGGCCGGCAATGTTGCCGAGCGGCGCGCCAACACCGCCGCAGCCGCGGCTGCCGCCGGTGCTCTTTATGGCGGGCAGGCTGCGCAACCGGACGGCACCGGCCGCCGAAACCGCGATGCAGGCGCAACGCCCAGTCCGGAACGCCTCTACTGATCCCCCTAATGATCCAGCGCCAGACCTGAGTTAAAGGTTCTTGCGGTACAACTCGCTCATGCGGCCCCAGGCACGCTCGGCGGCGGGCTGATCGTAGGAGGGGCTGTCGATCACCGTCCAGCCATGGTCCGCGGGATAGACTTCGATCTCCGCCGGAACGCCCGCTGCCGCTGCCGCCTCGCGCAGCTTCGTCTTGTCCTGCGGTGCCTTCTCGTCGTCATTCTGCGCGATCGCAAACAGATACGCCGCCTTGGTCTTATCGAGCAACTTGTGCGGGCTCTGCGGATCGTCGGGCTTCACCAGGCCCCCGCCATGCAGAGAGGCGGCGGCGCGCACGCGGCCCGGCACCGTGGCGGCGGTAAACACCGTGAACGGTCCGCCCATGCAGTAACCGTTGGTGCCGACGCCCTTGTCGGTATCGACCTCGTCGCGCCCATCGAGCCAGCCGATCGCCGCCTTTGCGTCCCGCATGATGGCGTCCGGCCCCAGCAGCTTGCGCATCTCGCCTGCCTTGGCGAACCCGTCATTGGCCTGAAAATCGGCAAAGTCGCTGAACATCGGGGCCTTGCCGCTGCGATAATATTGGTTGGCGACGAGCACGGCATAGCCCTGCCCCGCCAGCCGTCGCGCCATCACCTTGAAGGCATCACGCAGGCCCGTAATGTCCGGCCAGGTGAGGATCGCCGGGTGCTTGCCGGACGAGGGCCGCACGAAGAACGCATCCATCGTGCCGTCCGCCGTGGGAATGCTCACCGTGCCCTCGGTCAGGCTGGCGGCGGAGGCCATTCCGGTGGCGCCCGGCGTGCAGGCTGCCAGTGCCGCCATGCTGCCGAGCGCTGCAAATTGCCGCCGGTTGACCGACCAGTCATGGCGTTCGCCTTTGCCCATCCGGTTCAGATCGTCGCGCTCGCACATGGGTTTGTCTCCTGCCGTTTGTTTTTCGTCGCCGAGCTTAGAGCACGGCCCGCGCCGGTAAAGCCCGCTTGTTCAAAGGGCCCGCTCTTGCAAAGGATTCGGTAGCCGATAAGCTCCCACCCGATGCCCGATTTTTCCCGAAAGCCAAATTTATGCGCAAGACAGCCCTCGCTCTCCTCGCCTCCACTTTGCTAAGCGCTCCGCTCATGGCTCAAATGAACGAAAACAGCGCTCCGGCTTCCGCCGCCGATAACGACGATCCCTATATCTGGCTGGAAGAAGTCCAGTCGGAGCGGGCGATGGATTGGGTGAACGCGCACAACGCCGAGACCGTCAAACGGTTGGAGGCCGATCCGCGCTATCAGGTGAATTATCAGGAGGCGCTGGCGCTGGCCGGGGCGAAGGATCGCATCCCGATGCCAAGCTTCCTGAACGGCGAGATTTACAATTTCTGGCAGGATGAGGAGCATCTGCGCGGCATCTGGCGCAAGACCAGCCTGACCGATTATCGCACGGACGCGCCCGGCTGGACCACCGTGCTCGACATTGATGCGCTGGGCAAGGCGGAGGGCAAATCCTGGGTGTTCAAGGGTGCCGACTGCTTGGAGCCTGGAGAACGTCTGTGCCTCATCAGCCTGTCCGACGGCGGTGAGGATGCGACCGTCACGCGCGAGTTCGATCTGAAGACAGGCCGGTTCGTGGACGGCGGCTTCGATCTGCCGCGCGCCAAATCCGCGGTCACATGGGAAGATCAGGACCACCTGTTGGTGGCGACGGACTGGGGCGGCGAGGATCTTACGACATCCGGTTATCCTTATATCGTGAAGCGCCTTGCGCGCGGTCAGGCGATGGCCGACGCGGTGGAAGTCTATCGCGGCGAGAAGGACGATGTCGGCGTGTTCCCCGGCATGGTGCAGGACGGATCGGGCAACAGATTGCCCACCGTGGTGCGCGCGATCGATTTTTTCCACTCGACCACTTCCATTCTGACGGATGACGTCGCCAAGGCGCTGGCGATCCCCGAAAAGGCGAATATCGCCGGGATGGTCGACGGTCATGTGATTGTGAGCCTGGACGAGGACTGGACGGTGAACGGCAAGACCTTCGCCGCCGGTTCGGTAGTCGATCTTCAGCTCGCCGATGTGAAGGCCGATCCCGCCAATCTCGCGCCCCGCCTGGTCTGGGCGCCGGGCCCGCGCGATGCGCTGGAAGGCGTCTCGACGACCAAGGACCGCCTGCTGATCGCGACGCTCGAAAATGTGCGCGGGCGGCTGTGGTCCTACGCGCCGGATGGCGAGGATGGCTGGAAGGCCATGCAGCTCGATCTGCCCGACAACCTGTCGCTCGGCTTTGGCTCGACCGACGAGAAATCCGACGAGGCTTTCCTTGTCGCCAGCGGCTTCACGACGCCCACCACGCTCTATCTCTCCAACGCGGCCACCGGCCAGATCGAGGAAGTGAAGTCGCTGCCCGCGAAGTTCGATGCCGAAGGCCTGATCGTCGAACAGCTCGAAGCGACGTCGAGCGACGGCACCAAAATCCCCTATTTCGTGGTGCACCGGAAAGACATTCCACTCGATGGCAACACGCCCACGCTGCTCAACGCCTATGGCGGCTTCCAGGTCAGCCAGACGCCCAATTACTCGTCCAATATCGGCAAGCTATGGCTGGAACGCGGCGGGGCCTTCACTCTCGCCAATATCCGCGGCGGCGGCGAATTCGGCCCGGCCTGGCACGAGGCCGGGCTCGGCACCAAGCGCCAGATCATCTATGACGATTTTGCCGCGGTGGGAGAGGACCTCATCGCCCGCAAGATTACCAGCCCCGAACATCTCGGCATTTTCGGCGGCTCCAATGGGGGGCTGCTGATGGGCGTGGAGATGATCCAGCGGCCGGGCCTGTGGAACGCCGTCGCCATCCAGGTGCCGCTGCTCGACATGATCCGCATCAGCAAGATTGCGGCAGGCGCATCCTGGCAGGGCGAATATGGCAATGTGAACACCGATCCGGAGGCGATGGCATTCTGGCAGAAGACCTCGCCCTACCAAAATCTGGAGCCCGGCGCGGACTATCCCGAACCGTTCATCTTCACCACCACCAAGGACGATCGCACCGGCCCCCAGCACGCCCGCAAATTCGCGGCGCGCATGGAGGAATATGGCCTGCCCTTCTATTATTACGAGAATACCGAGGGCGGCCACGGATCGGGCGCGGATATCAAGCAATCCGCGCGCACCAACGCCCTCACCTACACTTATTTCATGCAAAAGCTGATGGGTCCGCCCGCCGGTGGGACGGGACAAGGCTCCCAATAACTGCAAGAGCCGGATCGGGAGAGGGAGCGTCCTCGCCGGGCCCCCTCACTCGTCTTTTGTCATCCGTGCCAGTCGATCCACGCACCATAAGCGTGGCATGTGGCGAGGTGGCGTTTGATGCCATCGGGCCAGGTGGTCAGCGTCAGATGCACCGCATCGCGCGCCGTGGTCCACTCGAAGCCGATCCGGGCGAGCGGTCGATCGCCGGTCGCACGGGCAGCGGCCGCACTGAAGCTTTGCTCCACAATCGCCCGCGCCCCGGCATCGAGATATTGCAGCGCCATGGAATGCGTGACCACACGGCAAACGCCGGCATCCTGCGGCGGGTCCAGGACTGCAGGAAGCCAGTGTGTGATATCGCCCTGCTCCACCTGCGGCGGAAACGCGCGGGCGATGCGCAGAGCCTCTGCGAGCCGTTTCGACCGGGCATGCTCGTCCGCCCAGACATAGGCCATCAGCCGCTCGCAAGCCTTCAGATCGGTCACGTCGAGCGGGCGCAGGTCCACGCCCCGCGCCGATCGGACGGTCACGTCACGCGGTTCGGGTGCGGCTCCATGCCATTTGGGCGCAATTTTGACCGGAGAATCCAGCGTCCCGACGCGTGTGCCGCCCAGGTCGAACGCATAGTGAGCAAGATTGAGATTGAGGCCCGCGCTCGTGCCCAGTTCGTACAGCTCGGCAGGCATCGAAACCGACTGATTGAGCACCATCAGCGCGGCCATGATCGCAGCGGTTCGGCCAACCTCGTTGGTCTGCGGCGGAATGCGCATCCATGCCGCGATCTCGCCGTCCGATGCGGCCAAGGCGTCCCCGATCACCCGGTCGAAATCGCCGTCATGGGCCGCGTAGAGGCTGGTGAGCGCGGCATCATCACCGGCCCTCGCGATCGCGTGGAGCGCGGCGTTGAAGCGCATCGCCAACGCATCGGCGGCCCGGTCGCTCGGCCAGTTGGCGATCAGCCCCGCAGTCTTCGGCGCGCGGGCGAGCTGGCGCTCCCCGGCTTCCAGGACCGCGGCCACGAACGGCGATCCCATGGCGCGGACCGCAGCTGCCTGTCGAGCTAAAGGTCCCATAGTATCCCTTGAACGGGCGCGCTCGGCCATTTCACGAACTTGGTCGAAGCATTGCATCATCACGTTCGGCTTCAGCCACGCCCTCCGGCTGCCAATCGGAGCGGTGCGTTGGCCCCCGTCATTCGCTTGGCAGCAGAAGATGCCTCCTCACCGCCGATCTCGAACGTCGCGATAGACGCGGCGAGCTGCTGTGCTTCGGAGACCAGCAAATGCGCCGCGGCAGACGTCTCTTCGACCATGGCGGCATTTTCCTGCGTCATTCGGTCCATTTCATGGATCGCCACGTTGATCTGCCCCAGGCTCTTGGCCTGACTGTCGGAGGACTGAGCGATCGCATCGATGGAGCCACTCACCGACGATACGGAATCGATGATGCGCGAGAGCGCCTGGCCGGTCTGATCGACCAGATCCACGCCCGTATGCACATGCGTGGAGGCGGAGGTCACCTTGTTCTTCACCTCGGTCGCGGCATCGGCGGAGCGCTGCGCCAAAGCGCGCACTTCCGATGCGACCACCGCGAAGCCCTTGCCGGCTTCCCCGGCGCGCGCCGCCTCTACGCCGGCGTTGAGGGCTAGCAGATTGGTCTGGAAGGCGATCCCGTCGATCAGGCTGATGATCGCTGCGATCTCGTCGCTCGCTTCCTGAATGGCGTGCATCGCATCGATGGCCTGGCGCACCACTTCGCCGCCGCGTTCGGCTTCCTCGCGGGCTTGGCTCATCGAGCTGCTGGCACCGATCGCGGCACTGGCACCGTCGCGGATCGAGGTGGTGACCTCGTTGAGCGAGGCGGCCGATTGCTGCAAGGCGGCGGCTTCCTGTTCGGTGCGCCGCGCAAGGTCGAGCGCGCCGTGATTGATCTCGGTCGAGTTGTGCTTGATCGACTGCACGCTGCCGCGCACCTCTCCAAGCACGCGCGACAGGCTGGCGGTCGCATTGTTGAAATCGTCCGAAAGGCCCCGGAATGCGGGCGGCACATCGGCGATGCGCGCGGTAAGGTCCGCATCCGAAAGACGGTGCAGCCCGCTGCCGATGGCCGCCATCGCGGCAGCCCGGTCGCGATCGGCAGCGACCTTTGCGGCCGCCGTATCCCGAAATACCGCCACCGCGCGCGCCATATCGCCCAGCTCGTCGGTGCGATCGGCTTCGACCGCGATATCATGATCTCCGCCGGCGAGCTGCGTCATCGCATCGGTCAGCAGCGTGATCGGGCGCGCAATCTGCCGGCTGAGAAGCATCGACAAGGTAATGGCCAGGCCAATCAGCGCAATGGCGCCGATGATGAGCGCGATGAGCGCGGTCTGGATCGCATTTTGCTGGCTGGCCGCCGCGTCCTCGATCTGCTCCGTTTCCTTCTCGCGCAGATCGCGCA
>JBELIU010000065.1:8900-12594 GCA_042090735.1 Novosphingopyxis sp.
ACGCTTTCGCTGACAAGGACTGCGGACCCCGCATCGCGGACGGCTTGCTGCGCCTCTTCACGGCGCCCTTCCTTCACCCAGGCGATCATCCGATCTCCCCAGTTCTGACGCCATTTCAGCGTTTCACGCCGCGATGTTTCGAGCCACTGCCGATTGTCTGGCGCGACCAGCAGGCCCTCCAGCTCGGCAGCGGTCTCGTCATATTCCTGACGCGCCTCTTCATAGGACTTCAGATATTTGACATCACCCGTCACCAGAAAACCGCGAAACTGGCTGTTCTGCCGCAAGATCGACATCTCGAGCGTCAGCGCCTTGGCATAGATATCCTGGCTGAAGTTCGTACGTTCGGTCGAGCGGCTGATCATGCTGATCGTCCCGTAGAACACCAGCATCACGACGGCAGCCGTCGCGATGATGGTGAGGAACGCCAGGCCAAGCTTGCGCGGTATTTTCATGGTTCGAAATATCCAGACCTTGGGTTAGGCAATCAGAAACGGGAGCGCAGGGTCACGCCGTAAGTCCGCGGTTCGCCGAGGAATGCGCTGTAGATCGTATTGGCGTTCGCGAAATTCGGTGCCCCGAAAGCCGCAACCTGTGACGCACTACCCGCCCCCTGAAACGGAGCCGAGAAGGCGACCTGCTGATAATCGGTGTTGAAGATGTTCTGGCCCCAGAACTCCACCGCCCAGCGCTGGTCGCGCCCGCGGATGCCGACGCGCGCATTCACCAGGGAGAAGCCGTCCTGTTCCTTCTCCAGAAACAGATCCGATCCCGTATTATAGTCGCTCGTCAGGCGGCTATCGACATAGAACAGCGCCTCCATGCCGTTGTTGCCGATCGGCGGCGTCCAGGATGCCGAGGTGGTGATGGTGTGCCGCGGCGCGTTGGAAACCTGCGAGCCCGGCAGCAGGAACAGCGCCGCGTTCAGCGCCTCCCCCGAATCGCTGCCCACCAGATCGTCCTGATACTGGGTGTGAGCGTAGGTATAGCCGAGGTTGAACGTCAGCACCGGGGATGGATAGGCCCCCGCTTCCAGCTCGAAGCCCTGCGTCACCACGCCCGTGCCGACATCGCCCGTGCACACGCCGGTATCGGACGATTGGTCGCGATCCGCGCCGTTCAGGCTTTCGCTGCACGATCCGATGTTCTGAACGATGTAGTTGGTGCCGTTGAAAGTGTTCAGCTGAAAGTTTTTGAACGCCGAACGGAAGGCGGCAAGGTTTGCGGTGAATTTCGCCGACGAATATTTGATACCCAGCTCGAACGCCTGAACGGTTTCCGGATCGAAACGCAGGTTCGCAGCGGACGCCGCGGTGGGTGTCGCAAAGACGTTCGGGGTGAGATCCGACTTGTCGAGGTTGAAGCCGCCAGCCTTATAGCCGCGCGCATAAGACGCATAAACCAGCGTGCTGGGCACAGGCTTCCAGGACAGCACGGTCGTGCCGGTAAACTGCCCTTCGGAAATCTCTTCCTGGATCGGTACGCCGGTCAGCGCCGAGGTCGAGTTGCCGGTGCAGGTCAGCGTGATGATGCCGCCGAGCAGCGGCTTGAGCGCGCCGGGCACCGCGGGGTTGGCCAGCAGCGGGCTAAGCGCGGCCTGCTGCGCGGGACAAACGGTGTTGTTGTTGTTGAAGCTGGCGTCCAGCTCCTTGTGCTCATTGGTGTAGCGAAGGCCGCCGGTGATGCTGAGCGTATCGGTGATCTTGTAGATGTTGTGCGTAAAGAAGGCGAAGTTGCGGCTCGTCTGCAGATAGACGTCGCGGATACTGCCGACGCTGTTGACGGTGCTCAAGCGATCGACGCCGCCGATCACCGCGGCGCCAACCGCCGGGGTCAGCACCGCGCGGCCGGCGGGGCTGAGACAGCCCGTTGCAGTCGGATCGCGCAGCGCGGCAGCTGGATTGATCGTCGCGATCAGGCGGCAGGCGGCAAATGCACCATATTGCGAACCGAACTGCAGATTATCGACGAGATCGAGGTTCTCATGGGCGTAATAGCCGCCCACCAGCCAGTCGAGCCGATTGTCGAACAGCCCGCCGCTGAGGCGGGTTTCCTGCGTGAACGTGCGGAATTCGCGGTACGCGTTGCCGTTGTCAGGACGGAAGATAAGGTCCACATTGCCGAAGTCGAGATCGCCCGCCCCGCCGGATTTATATTCGCGATAGGCGGAGATCGAGATCAGGTCGACGGCACCGAACGACCAGCCGATGCGTCCCGAGACGCCCCAATCGGTGGTGAGGTTCGAATAGTCCTGTCCCCGGGTCTGCGCGATCTTGCGATTATAGGGATCTCCCTCGCTCGGCAGCACCGCGCCAAGGCTTTTCAGGATGGATACGATACGGTTTTCCGGAGCGATCGCATAATCGCCCGGCACGCCCGGGGTCGGATCGAACTTCTCGCGCGTATCGACATAGACGGCGCCGCAGCACTTTTCGTCGCGGTGGGTATAGTCGCCGATCAAACGGATCGAGAAATCCGTGGTCGGCTTCCAGAACAGCTGACCGCGTACGAAATACCGGTTGCGGTCGTTGAAGTCGGTATCGTTGACGATGTCCTTCAGAAAACCGTCGCGCTTGGCGTAGACACCGTCCAGACGGAAGGCGAGCTTGTCCGCAACGACAGGCCCGGTGACCGAACCGGCCAAGCGCACGGCATTGTAGTTGCCGTAGCTCGCTTCGCCATAACCGCCGAAGTCGAATTCGGGATATTTGGTATAGATGCTGATCGCACCGGCCGACGAGTTGCGGCCCGATAGCGTGCCCTGCGGCCCGCGCAGCACCTCGATCCGCATCACCTCGCCAAGATCGTTCAGGCCCGCGCCGGTGCGGCTGCGATAGACGCCGTCGATGAAGACCGCGACCGAGCTTTCGAGACCGGGGTTGTCACCGACCGTACCGACGCCGCGCAGGCGCGCAGTCGCGTTGGCTTCCGATCCGGTGGAGGAGACGATCAGCGACGGTGCAAGCTGCGCCATCTGGCGAATGTCCGTCGCGCCCGAATTCTGCAACGCGGCCGAACTGTAGGCGCTCACCGCGATCGGTACGTTGGAAAGGCGCTGCGACCGGCGGGTCGCGGTAACGACAATGTCGGCGGTGTTCTTGGATTCGGCCTCGGCCTTGGCCTTTTCCTCTTCGGTCTGCGTTTCCGAAGTCACCACGCCGCGCAACCCCTGCGCTGCCGCTGGCGAGATTGCACCCACACATGATGCCGTCGCTGCCAGATACGCCCACTTACGCATAAAAATATGTCCCTCTTTGACAATAGCCCCGAGGACGGCTTATTTCAGAATTAGCTAACGCCGCGTTAAGGTTGAGCGAGATCGCCCTATCCGCTGGTCTTTATTTTCTTAACATTTCCTATTTTACTTGGGGCGGTGCCAGCTGGGCCACAATAATCAATACAGCGGCTCTAATGAGCGACGGGACCGGCATCTTCCCGTTTTCAGCACTGCGGACGCAGACCTGAGCACTATGATAAGGCGCGCGGATACATAAGCGCTGAAATTGGAAGTGGAGCAACGGACGCCAAATACGGCCGCCTCGGCTTTTCATGATCACCCGAGAAATCCGCGATCATGCCATACGCAGATCAACGGAGCGCTTCGCATAAATGCAAGTAAATCCAGCGATTTGGCGATGCGATGGTCGGGGAGACAGGATTCGAACCTGCGACCCCCTGGTCCCAAACCAGGTGC